>JAUILP010000042.1 GCA_030432875.1 Oligoflexia bacterium
CTGAACTTACACGAAACATCCAAAGCTATTCAAGAAAAAAAAGTGTAATAATCAAGATTTGGCTTCAAAATCTTTCTACCAAAACCTTTCCCGTCATTCGAGCATCGCGAGAATGACGGGACCCTGGTCCCACGCCACCAAGAAGTTTTTGTCTTGACTGGGCAAGGTGTTTATCAAAAAACTCATTTTTATCTGTTGATAGAGATTTTCGACTTAATCCCGCCAAACTCGCTTGTAATGTTATCGCACCCTGAGAATGGCCAAGGACAAAAATAGGCCCACCTGTTTTTTCCTTTAGCGCCTCAATGGCTTGGGGTATGTCGTCAATTGCGATATCGTCAAGATTTGAATTTTTAGGATAATCTGACTGACCGATTCCCCGGACATGAAGGACAAAAATTCGGTAGTTAAATTCTTTGGCGAGATAACGGGCAAAACTTACACCTTTTCGTGGTAATGGATCAAAAATATAGACGTTTTGAAACAAGCCGGGTATGAGCACAATTGAACCTTTTGCGGGGGCCTTATCTTTTCTAATGCGCCCCGTCATCAGTTCGAGGATTTCTAAACAATAGCTTTTCTCAGGCTGCCTTGAATCTTTTAGCTGACAAATTTTTTGACTGACCCATCCCTGAGGAACACGGTATCCGGCATGCACGGTTTCAGCTAAGCAAAATAAAACACCCACGGTGCACATCAGGCGTCGTATCATTAGATTTCCTTTTGAATTTAAAATAAAATAGCAATTTTTCTAAAATTATCATGGCTCGTTAGGGAGGTCAATAATTTAACGGCGAAATGGCAGGGGTATCGCATCAAAATAGCGTTGACGGTATTAAAAAAATTATGAGGAGACGACGGAGTGTTTTTATTAGAAATGGGAGGTGAGACTTTGAATCTGGCTATTTAAAGGAGGCATTTCAAACAAAAACACCCTTTTTTTGAAATAAAAAAAGGATATACCTTTTCTTCAATTAAAAACTCAAATGATTACGTTTGATGATTTCTAGGTTATGCACATACTTTAATTCCATTGTCATTGCCCTTCAGCTTAGCCTTAACCTTATCCTTTGGCATGATCATGATCCTAGCCTCCACCCATTGCCATCTTGCTTATCGCTTTATGCAAAACTTTGAAAGCATCGAACCGATGGCAGCAAGTAGACGCTCTCTTCATCAAAAATGTTATTTCCGAGGATTTGAAGAGCAAAGCATGCATCAAGTATCGCTTGGCATTCCAAAGCACTACCACGAGCTATGGTAAAATGCTTTGCATTGTCGAGTGAACTTATACGTCCGCTTGCTTGAGCTATATTTAATAGTGACATGGCCCTCTCAGGCAAACATCCTAAAATCACCTGAAATTAAAATATAACCGCCGACTCTCGCTGATATCAAAAAAGAGTGCTGCCTATTTTTCTTCATTATTTTGCTCTACTGAAGCTATAATTTTGATTTATGGGGGCTTTGGGCAGAAGCCTACTCTTTTTTATCCGAATTATTTGGAGCAAAGAAGGGAAAAGCGGCTACTTCAATATGAAACACCGTATCGACATCAGGCATTGTGGCGTATTCTTCATTAATTTCCCCAACAAATGCCCTGATTTTTTGTTTGAGATCATCGATTTTTTCTTTAGGAATAGCAACGGTAACACCCTGATACTCACGATTTTTAGGAGGCAAAAACAGCCTCATTTTGCCTATATTAAGGAAAAACTCGTGAATACTTCGCAAATCAATATTAATTTTATCGTCTCCCGAAGGCGCAAAACGCGGAATACTCGGTAAACTATAGACATTATTTTTACATTCAATATAGCCTTTATTGGCCATATGCTGCAAAGCACCCTCAACCTTGGGGGCTGTTAATATTCCTGAAAAGTGTGCAATAATCTCTGCTTTTGTAAAGACTTTTTTTGTTCGCAGCAACTCCAAAATAACGCCAAAACACCAATCTGTATAAATCGTCATATCTTTGAATAAAGTAGCATATTGCAGCTGCTTAATGCGCAGCATTTTCTCTTGAATCAAATCTTGTTCTTCACTTGACTTCGCATCATGGAGATCAATCATCAGTAAAAAATATTTTGTTTCCATTTCAGAAAGATTGAATCCTAGCGCAATTTTTCTGCCTGTCTCAAGGGTAATATTTCTCTTGTTTTTGACAATTTGCTGGAGATAGCTGGAACTGTTGATACTACATTTCGTCGCTAGCTCCCTGAAGCTATGCCCATGAGTCGTCACAAAATAGTCAAAAAGTTCTTTTAGATATTCGCGGTAATTTTCAAAGGCAAAAATATTCATGATGATGCTTTCCTTTTTCTCTAATTTGATTGACGCCTTGCTTATTTTACTCTAATCCCCGCCAGTTAGCATCTTCAGCCGTAATCCCAAGACGGTCATTTTCTTGATCTCTTTTCACCTTTGCGCGCATGTCATTTATTTTTTTCCGGCGAATGGCTAGTTCTTTTAATTGTTTTTGCCGAATTTGTCTCTCATTTTGTTTTTTATACCGAGTCTCGTTCTTTTTTGCGAGTTCTTCTGCTTTTTTAAGCTCTGCGAGTTCTTTTTCATATTCATTGATATCTTTCTGGCCTGATTTGGCATTTAAACCAGTAACTTTTTTCTCAATAGCGGCAAAGTCGACTTCATCTCCACCACCGTAACCTAATCCGCCAGTATAACTGGTAGCTCCGTTCATTTCAGGATATTCCTTTAAAGTTTCTTCTTTATCAAATAATTCAACGGTTGAACTCGAAGATTTAGGCGTCGATTCATTTTCGGCTATGCGGTTATAAGCTTTGGAATTTTTACTACTATAAGCCCCAATAGGAATATCTATGCTCATACCAGCATGACTTTTGCCAAATCCTAAACCACGCTGATCAGAGGGGCTACCACCAAAGAATAGATTATAGGTAAAATTATCCCCCGAAAAACTCACGCCACCACCAAAAGCGTGTGCCCAAAGACTTTCATATTTATATGACGTGCCAGGTTGTTGTTTTGCCCTATCCGCGATCATAAGCCTGTTGCTACCTGTGCTTAAGGTTAGACCAAAAACATGATTTATGGGAATATTTAGGGCAGTGTTCGCAAAAAGGCTGTTGCGTACCCTTATATCACCTACATCTTCAGGTGTTTGATAATGAAAACCTAAATCCAAGGTAAAATTCACAGCATGCTCATTGCCAAGTGTCATAATACTTTTCCAGCCGCCATGAGATCTTTTGGCCCGTGTGAGTTGCATCGCCACCTTTTGCCCTAAGCCTTCTGACACAAATGGTGCAAATGACCAGGCAAAGCCATCATTATCAATTAAATTTAATTTGACCAGAAGACTGGCTCCTGAGTAAGCATAGGTACTATTATCTCTTTTTTCCCCTAACGCTTCACCTTCATTTTGTGGTGCGTCAAAGAGTGACTGTTTTGTTTTTTGAGACTGATTTTCATAGGAGCCACTGATGCCCACATTAATCTCTATTCTATCAGTGATACCATACCCTACTAATAGGCTTGATCGTCCGGTTCGGCTTAAATAAGCACTATCCGCCGTCCGGGGTTCATCTTCTAAAAAATATTTTTGCGGTGTCAATGCCAGCGATTGATAGGCATGTACTGAAGCCATAACTGATGACCTAGCCATAGTCCGTCCATTGGAGACATGCGCTTTTGACCCTGCATCCAATGTCCTTGTCGCTTCTAAGTCTACGGCCCCTAGAAAACTACTAAAGGAAAGGGGGACTATTAGCATAGCACATTTTGGAATAGTGATACGTTTTGCATTCATAAAAAGCCTCATTGGGAGCCAAGGTTCAACAGGAAAATTCTGCTATGACATCAGCTCTTATAGAGCAATTTTCGCGCCATCGACAAAATCAACGCAACATTTTAGAATTAATCAACTTTAAATGACATCCCCCGCTCTTGTGGTGTCTAACCTATCGGGTGCTGTCAAAACTTTTGACAAAGGAAAAACCCCTGACAAAATGAATTTGGTAGGAAATCCAAGAAAGTTTAAAGGGAGATAATCCTTGGCCTCTAGATGCTGGGAGCTATAAAAGTGTTGCCAGAGAGTTTTTAGTCGGTAAGATAAGAAGGTTTTTTAAATTACAAAATTAACCAACTATAAAAAAGAGAATTTATGCCTAAGGTCACAATTACCACTGATAATAAGACGATAGATGTTCCCGTCAACTATCCCCTCATCAATATGTGTGAGGAACATGATACGTCAATTTTATTTGGGTGTCGGGACGGTGCGTGTGGAGCATGTATGATTAAGGTACTAGAAGGTTCCGAGCATATAAGCCCCATGAAAGATGATGAACGAGATTTTTTAGAAACTATGGCTGCGCAAGAAAATGAGCGCTTAGCTTGCCAATGTAAAGTTACTGGAGATATCGTTATTGAGGTATCAGAGTAAGCAGCCCCTCCTATTATTTTTTTCTCGACCCAAAGCAAGATTCACACGGCCCTTAGTCAATTTAGCATTTTCTAAAGGATCGGATACATCTCTACCGGGAGATAATCTCATCAGTTAAACCGAGGTGTTGTTACACCACAAAAAATTTATCGATGATAACAACAAACATAAGTTGCTTCTTTGAATGAACAAAGATCAAAAAAAGAAAAAAAAAGTAACTAAAAAGAGAGGTATTATTTCTCCTGATCCCCAGCTACGAACTCACGCTGTGAAAATACTTAAAAAACTTAAGAAGTACTACCCCAATGCGAAATGTGAGTTAAATTATAAAACGCCCTATCAACTCCTAATAGCTGTAATACTCAGTGCGCAAACAACTGATAAAATGGTCAATAAAGCTACGGAAGCGTTGTTCTCCTGTGGTGTCGAGCCTAAAGATATTATCGCCTTAGGCGTTACGGGGTTTTATGAAAAAATAAAATCGCTTGGTTTAGCGCAGCAAAAAGCCAAAAATATTATCTCAACCTCCCAGATGATACTAGATAACTACGCGGGAAAAATCCCTAATTCAAGGGAAATGTTGGAAAAATTCCCTGGAGTTGGCCGTAAAACAGCGAGCGTTGTTCTTGGTGAGATATATCATCAGCCTACCCTAGCCGTTGATACCCATGTTTTTCGCGTGACCCAAAGATTAGGTTTACATGAGGAAACAAAACCAGAAAAATGTGAAGACGTCCTTATCAGCATCATTCCTAAATCTTATCTTCCCCTAGCCCACCACCTCTTTATATGGCATGGCCGTTACTCTTGTAAAGCGCGCTCACCTAATTGTGCTCAATGTCCGCTGTTTGATACGTGCCCCTACCCAAATAAAACCTAAGAATTTTATATATGCGAAAACGCAGATGAAACTCTACTTTATTTCACGTCCAACTTTGCTTGATATTGCCGGAAAGAAAACAGCATCTTCATTGATTTGGTATTTTTCTTTGACGATGTTATTAGCCTTACCCAGGTGTTCCTGAGCCATGATAAATGGAAAAGTGTGGTCGTAAAACTCTATAACCAAAAAATCCTTTTGATTCATACTTACAGGATGTTTGAGGCTTTCCATTAACCCCTGAAATGAATTCGCGCCCTGATTATTAATCGATTTAATAACAAGATTCCTATATCTTTCATAACCCTTGACATGGATATTAGGGAGAATCTCCCTAAGGACAAAATAAGTTCGATCCGCATGAGAATAGGGATCATTTTGATAACTTAGCAACATAGCTAAATCTACGGGAAGATTTTCTTCCCATTTTTCTGGATTTTGATCAAACTTAAAGAGATAGTCCTCATTTATTTCCTGAATTATAGCCCCCCCTAAAATTATATGATCGATAACGGTTCTATCTGGCTTGAAGGAGAAGGTAAATTTATCGGAGGAAAAAGGTGCCAATGCGGCTTCCACATGAACCTTGCTTCCTTGACGAATTATATCTAAGCTAACAGGAGTGTTTCCACCATATCCTGATAAAAGTGCGGCTAAAGATACCAAGCCGAAATGTTCCTGTTCATATTCACCATAATAGTTTAAGCCTGTGCCATTTACATGGGTAATGACGTCAAATGCCTTAATTTTATCTGAAAATGGACTTTTTTTAGCAATGGCAGTTACTAAAATGCCTTGATCAACACCCCCAGGCCGCAATTTTAAGTAGGCCCTAAGATCAGGCGATTCCAGAGGATGTGCATAAAGCATCAAATCGCCAAAACTATTTTTTTTGCCGCCCTGGAGGTATTCCTGCAAGACTTTGTCAATAATAGGTGCTCCTAGAGCAAATATCTTCTGCCCTTTTTGCATTACTGCTAATGCAGCCAATTTATTATCCCGAAGAAACGGGGCTCCAGGCGTAACCCTGGCCAACGTCGCTGCATCGAAAACATGATAGGGAAGGATGAAGTAACTGGTTGAACTCCTCCCGAGAGATAGACTCCGTAAGCTCGCCTCATGAAAATCGACTTCAGAATGAGTACGCCTATCCACAATATCGGCTATATCTAGTGGAGTAAGAGCTGTATCTATGATTTTAATGGGATTGAGTATAGGTCGATCTACTGACTTTTTTATTTGCAAAAAAGCAATATTGACCTCGTAATTTGTATAAATGACTTCAGCGTCGAACAAATCAGGACTACCAAATTTTTGTAGCTGAAAACCCATACCTCCACTAATATTTTCAGCAAGTGTGATGAAGAGATTGTGATCTATTGCCACTGCTAATGAGTTTACGGTAAGGGAATGGGGGAATTCCCAAGGATAAGCACCCAGATTTTTTTTTACGTCAGCCTTCAGGATCAAGACAGTATTTTTCATGCTTTTTGGCGACGCATTTTGCGCCAATGCACTAGGTACCGGACTTATCACGTTCACCAAGAATAATAGCCACATTGAGGCAAGCAAGATAGTATGTGTTTTGAAGTTTTTGAGACAATTCATAAATAGATCTCATGTTCAATATTTTGTTCCTGCAATATTTGCTGATGTACTTTTTCTCCCTGGCGCGGATCTAAAAGTAGAGGCCCCATTTTTTCTCCACGCCAGAAGTTGAGGAAAAAAGGCTTGCCGATGGCAATTTTTTCTTTGAGTTTTGTATTAAAATGAGACAAATTCTGGACCGCTATATCATCAATACTCACCACAATGTTATTAAGATAAACACCTGAGTATTTAGTATACTTATGGGGCAAACGACGAGAGAGTATGACAAGCTCTTCCATCCTCGCCAGATCTTTTTCTTCTTCAAAATCCCAGAAAGCCCGCTTAAGCAATAATGGAGCTTCATCATACCATTTACGACCAAAGGTTAGGAGATAATTAAATGTTAGGGTCGTAAATACATGCCCTGCATAGATAACATATTTTGGTTTTTCAAAGGATAAACGCGGTTCAAAGTGAGAGCCAGGGGGGGTGAGAACAAGCGTTTCATTATGAAGTGACCCTGACCTCATGTACTGAATGCTGATTTTATCGCCCCAGTTTTTAAGATCTATATATGCATCCAGAGGCAGACGCTCTTTAAACATGGGCACGGTACCGTCAGTCGCCACCTCTAAGGAATCTAAAGCGAGAAGAACATCATACTCCCTAAGAACAGCCGCAAATGGTGACCAAGGCGAAATATGCCCGATGGTTACGCCACCAGTTATATTTGGTGTACTCATACCGAGATATTCGCGCACGCTTGGATTAAGGAGCAAGTCCTCTGAATAGGAAAGATCCAGTTGCATTTCACCATCATAATGACCATCTTCAATATCACGTAAAAAACGTTTAACAATGGGGATGGGGATAACAAAATTAGTGCTTTCTAAGGTCCGGGCACCTTGAAAGGCAATGCCTATCGCTTTCCCATTTTGCAGAACGGGCCCCCCGCTATTACCAGGATTTTGGGCCGAGTCAACTTGAATGAGAAGATGTTTAGAAAGAGCCGGATGACTATAAGTGCGATAAGCAAGCCTCGAAACGACCCCCTCGGTCACGGCAAGTTCCTGATTACCCGACGGATAGCCCACTGTCGTGACTTTAGATGACAGTTCAGGAACCTCACCCAGTGAAATTGGTGTTTTACCTTTAAAATATTTTGGGTCATCTACGGTGAGAAGTGCAAGGTCACAATCATTAGCGACAAAAGTCACATGAGCTTCCATTATGTTGGGATCGCGGTCACCCTTTAGCGTTATTTGCTTTGCAAATTTGACGACGTGGGCATTAGTCAGTATATGCTGTGACCCTATATAAAATCCACTGCCGTATGAGGTTATGACTTTCTCATTGGTCCATGGTTTATCCCAGTCTGGCGCCTGACTCGTCACGGTTATCCGAAAGATACTACTACGAAGAGTGCTGAGGTTTTGGACAAGCGGTACTCGGGTACACGCGATAAACAAAAAAACAATATAAAAAAAGGCACTAATTTGAGTACGTACTTGCATACAAAACCCCAAGACATTATTTATATGGGCTAGAGAACTAACGCGCAGACATCATAGATTGCCATGCGCTCAGGGAAGGAACATTTAAATAGGGGTTTATTTTTTTCACTTCTCCAAGGGGTAAATATGAGGAACTATCGTAATGATGCCCAGGATAAATAAGTGTAGACTCTGGGAGCTGCGCAATTTTGTCCTTTAAACTAAAATAAAGTGCATCCGGATCACTTCCTGGCAAATCGACACGACCACAGCCAGACAAAAACAAAGTATCCCCTGAAACTAGGCTACCTGAGCACAAAAAACATTGGCTACCAGGAGTATGGCCAGGAGTATGAATGCAGGTTATTTTTATCATACCGACAGAGAGATCTTCACCACTTCGCACTCGGGTAATCTCTTTTGGACTGATTCCAGAAAGCTGCGCTATACCCCTAATTTCTTCATTTTGAGCATAGACGGGGCAGGGATTGAGATCTAACAATTCTTTGACCCCAGCAATATCATGGCCCCAAAGATGACCGCCAATATGATCTGGATGGTAATGAGAAACCAGAATACCCGTAATTTTCATTTCATCTTCTGCGGCAGTGTTGACGATTTTGGCTATATCCCAAGCGGGGTCTACAGCAAAGCACTCCCGAGATTTTGTGCATCCCACCAGGTAGCTGTAGTTAGCCATGGGCCCTACAGGTAACTGCTTAAAGTAAAGTGAACTCATAGTCACCATCCTTCCTCTTAACAACCCAGTATCTAATTCTGCTAGTATAGCTAGAGATTTATTATTGGCAATTACAAACTATACTCGTTTGGCAAAGCCCTCTGAACTCCGGAGCAAAATTGCGAGTAGAGATTATATATAATCCTGATATTAATTCATATTTCCACGCGGCTTTTTTGAATATCCTCGAAAGCTTTAAGAAAATTTAAAGTTTTCTCATGACTTGTCGATACAATGGGATATTAGGTCATTAGCATAAGAATGATCAATCCGGGAATCAAAACCCCTGGGTAACGTTAACTGAGTCTTGAGGGTAAACGATGGGATCGTCAAAAAGAATAAAAGCAGATCGTATCGTAGAACGAACTATAATTATCAATCAAGAAATGCGCGGACTCTATACAATATTTTCTGATGGAGAACCTGACGCTGAACTTGATCATGGATCTTTCCTCGTTTTTGATATTTGTCAAGATGGTTTGGGGCTAATCATTGGTAGGCAGCTTAGTAAAGGAGCTAGGATACGCGTAACACTCGGCCAGCCCTACCTCCTTGTTGTGGAGGCAACCGTCATTTGGTGTGAACCATCACTCGAATTCGATGCCTTTAGGTGCGGGGTTTTCGTAGAGAATGCAGAAGAGAAGAAACTTAAATCCATTTATGAAAGGTTTTATTCAAACATGGAAACCTTTAAAAGCATCAAAACAAAGCCCTAGCGAATTGCCATAACAAATTTTAAATTATCCGCAACCTCTACAAAAGCACGGCGAAATTACATCCAGCTTCTTCAGCTAAATTGAACTCAACCTTTACTGGCTTTTTCAAGTCTGCGTAAGTTTTTGTCATAAAAAGTAGTCCCGACCTCAGGATTTTTAATACCATCTCTTATGGAAGGAGGGAGATTATTTGAAGGAATTGAAAATTTGCGAAATCTCTGTGCGCTTCCTTTAATGGCATCCAAATTTTTTGGAAGCTTACGCAAAAACTCGTTATTTTGACCAAAGCCCATTCTCATACTTGAAGGGATGCCATCAAAGCGATTTTCTAAAGGAGCAGGTGTCTGATCAGATACTTCATTTGCTGGCAGACCATTTTCAAAAGCCTTAGGTACCCCAGAGTCTGAGGTGTTATCAGGGTCATCAACAATAAATCCCTCATTTACCATACCTATTTCTGAAGAATCGTTAGAGTTAACTCGCTGTAAATTCTTGTATTCTGCATAATTGGAATACCCTGTAACTCTTTCGCCTTGAAATCCAGCCTTTCGTAACGTGATGAGCTGATGAGATTCATTCTTAAAGGTAAGACGCCCTCGGTCAATGAGAACCAACCTAAACCCCGGAAAGCCAGGAAGTTTTTGGCGCATTTTTAAAGTAATGGTATGATTTAATGTTTTATCTCTGATGATAGCGACTCCGCTTGGCGGGCCAGCTTCATTATAACTACCTGAAATAGCCCCGATTATCTCATAGCGCTCCGTTAAGCTTTCATCATCAAAAGCATACGGGTACACATTAGGCACGAAAAACAATAACCATGAAAACCCAACAAAAATTGCACCAAAAATACTTTTTTTCTCGTGCAGGGTAATGCTAGTCAATAGTCTCATATCAATTTTCACAGTTTGCCCTTTTTAAAGCACATTTTGCTCAGGTTCACTTGTCCCTCTATATCACAAGCACCTTATTTTATCAATCAAAAAAGGGGGATACCATATAAATCCCCTTTCCGGCCTTTATATTTAAGAGAACTAGAGTGTCAAAAAATTTAACAATCGCCTAAATATTATAGCGGTGCGTGACGAGAGATAAATAATTTAATTATTTATTTCAGGATATTAAACCCAAACAATGTTTAAGCACGAATATTGCAGAAACATACTTGGGAAATTTATATGTTTTACTCGTTTTCACAGGGAAAGAATTATGCCGCACATAAAAAGAAATCGATCTATTCCATGTGTCACCAAAACTGAAGCAATTATATTGTCACTATGGATTTTTCTATCAACCTCGGCTTATGGTCAATTTAAGCCCATACTACCGATTGAGACAAAGAGCCTGCCTTCTTTGATTACTGGATTTCAACGTGGAGCCTTTTTAGCAGAATCGCGCGCAATCAACCAAAAAAAGAACTATCGGGTGTATAAGAAATATTACGAGGCTGGTTTTAAACTTAAGTGGAATTTAAAAGTTGAAAAAGATTTCCAAAAATATTTTGCGCAACAAAAGGATCCGTCCTTAAAGCGAGGCTTGCAGTTTATTCGGGCATGGGTCCAAATATGCACGCAAGAGCCTCAGGCTAGATCAGAAGGATTTCAATTAATTAAGAACTTATTAAAAAATGAACATGATAAGTCAGTAAAATCGAGTCTCCAACAAAGCTTGGCGTATTATGCGAGCGGAATTTCACCAAGAACCGGTAAGCCAGTTGATGAAATAAAACAGGATGCAGGGGCAAAACTTAAATCATTAATAAATTCCAATGATCAAGAAAATATTAGGGTGGCTGGCATGCTTTGGCAAAGTATTTTTACGCGCAAAAAAAATATTGGCTTTTGCGAGTCGCTGCAAAGTGAGGTTTGCTTTCGTGTACCCATCCTAGCAGTTTATGAACGAAATTTGCTAAAAATGTCAAAGCAGGGTCAGGAAGAAAAAACCGCACTAGATTATGAAAAAATCGCCAAAAATAGCCCTCAAGAATATAGGGGGCAGCTATATAATCAAGCCTATTTATTTTGGAACTTAGCTTATAAGCACGGGTTAAAGGCCGCGCGCTTTGAAACCGTCCTTAAAACATATGAATATGAATGTGCATCTCAGAAGGGACTATTTGCAGATAGTTTTTGCCAGCGTGTGGCAAATAATCGCTATGACTTTGTTATGACAGAACTAGAAAAATCAAAGCGAACCCTGCGTCAGGTCAATTTTGCGGAAAAATTTGCAATAAATTATCGTTCTGGCTCTATCTCGGAGCAGAAAAACTATGCTGTAGGAATAAGCCTTGCTGATCTATACCAAAAAGCTTCTCAGTATGAAAATGCCTTAAATTTATGTGAGGAATTGGCTGAAAACTTTAAAGACGTAAACAAATTACTCGCTGCACAATCTTGTGCTTGGCAGGCTGCTGCAGCTCTTAATAATTGGCCTAGCCCCCCACCATTTGATAGTAGCCCCGTTAAACTCAGTCAAAACTATGGCGAGAAATTACTATCCCTAAGTCTTGAACTCAGTGAGTCAAAATCATCAGACGCCAAGAAAAAACTTTTTTTCTTGGCTCATGCCGGGCTTTTATATATGAATCTCAATAAAAATGAAGAAGGTTATGCTCTTTTCGCCTCAGCCTTAAAAAATGAGCAGTTAAATGATCCACAAATTAAGGCAAGAATGCTCGGATTATTGGTGCATGATTACCAAACCCAAAAAAAATGGACTGATTTAGAAGAGATTTGTCGTTTTGGGATTTCTAAAAATTCCTCACCAATCTATAAAAATAAAAATCTTAGTCTTCGCGACTTCCTTGGAGATGCCTTGTACTTCGGTGGTAAGGAGGCTCTTGACAATCAAAAATTTGATATTGCCTCTGTGAAACTCAATGACTTTATCAAGTCTTACCGAAGTGACTCTAGACGCCCTGATGCGATGTATTTATTATCATCAGCTTACCAAGGGAAAGGCGAGCATGAAAATGCACTAATGACTCTCAATGAAATCGTGGATCAGTACCCAACACACAAAATTTATTTCGCGGCTTTGCTCAAAGCTTTTTCTCTATCGTCTGATATGGCTTTAGAAGAATTTGCGCTTAAATTTGGCGCAAAATTTGTTGCAAAATTTGCGACCACAAATGAAATCAATGAGGTGGGACCTAGTTTACTTCAACTTTATAAGGCGCGCCAATTTTACGACTTAGCAATTTCTACGGCAAACATCCTCGCAACCTCTCCAAAAATTACGAGTGAAAAGCAAATAGAATACGGCGTTGTTGCATTAGAACTCACATTGGCTTATGCCGACACCCAATTAGTCCTTAAAAATGCTAAATCTTTGCTATTAAAAGAACAACTCCCTGCCGCAATCAAGGCGAAAATCATCCAAATTATGGCTCAAAAAGCAAACCGCGACGCTAATGGCCACGCACTGGCTAAACTTGATATGGAATTAGAGAACCTCAATGTTCAAGATTTGGATGTAAATTATGCTCGTAGCGAAATCCGTTTTATGTTAGCAGAACTAAAATTAGACGCTTGGGATAATAATCTCGGGGATGACTATGGCATGAAACTAAAGGATCCCACTCAGGAGTTGGTCGCGTTTTCCCAGCGCTATCAGGGAATTAAAAAGTCTTATATGGACCTATGTCAGCTTTCAGAAAGTCCTTATTGCCGTGCGGGAATGTATAGATTAGGACGGAGATCAGAACAATTTTTAAGTGTACTTGATGATATTCAAATTCCTGAAACATTGTCTGAAAAAGAAGTAAAAACCTTCCAAAAGGAAAAATCAAAATTATCTTTTCTCCTCAGCAAAACGATAATATCTTCAGATCGTCGCGTATCTGAAGGGTCAAATACCGTTGATACCAACCCGCAATGGGGCCGAGCACTGACATACCAGAACAATAGAAATATCGAAGTCAGTGATGAAACTCGTGATTCTCTTGGTTTTGTCGAATGGGCGGTTGTAGAAACTGATAATGATGAATAATCCTTTTCCCCGCGAATCTTTCTGGAGGCTGAACATGTTTGGTGAAAAAATTTCTGGAGTAAAAAAAATGTCCCCAATCTTCGTTACGCTGTTCTTTTTTTCTGGACTAGCATGTACTACCGTTGAAACTGCTCCTCAGGCAACGAGTCAGATGGATGTTTTGCAAAAGTACCAAGAAAAAGAAAAAGTCATCCAACGAGCGGGCGCTAATGAACGTCCCTATGACCTAGAATCACGCCCTAGTTTTTACGCCCAGCTGCGTAGTTCATCTAAAAATCATGAAAAATTAGCGGGACTACTTGCTTATGGGCAGTGGCAGGCTGCCAGTGAAGAAGCCAAGCTCATCCTTAAAGCGCGACCTGGGGATCCCTGGGCATTAAAGATGCTTGCCACCTCCTTTGCCTTGGGTAGGAAATTTGATCATGCCTCATATTATGCTTATCAACTTTTGCTAAAGGAGCCTAATGATGCTGATATGCTAAATATTTTGGGTCTTAACTCTTATTTTTCTGATGATCGAGGCCTCTCTTCATTTAGTAAGGCTCGCGAAAACTTTGAAAGAGCATTTCAAGCGGACCCCAACCACTCTGCTTCCGCCCTTAATTTAGGTGAACTTTATTTAGCGGTAGGCAAATTCTCAAACGCCAAAGAAATTTATGCAAAAATATTGGACCGTAAACCTCAAATTGCGGTAGCTCGGATGGGCTATGCTATGGCCGCATTGAGACTCGGCGCAGAAGATGAGGCCATCATAGCTTTAAAAATGATATTGAAACAGGACCCTCAAAATGCAAAGGCCATGTACCATCTTGCGCTTATTTATAATGATAACTTGCAAGATAAAAAAGAATCTGAGACCTATTTGGAGAAAATACTTGCTATGGATGTTCAAAATCATGGCGTTTCAGAGTTAAAGCGCAGAGCCAATTTTCTATTAAGAACAATAAGAGGTCAAGATGAAAGTTTTGACATAATTGCAGACAAGACAAAGAGTAGCAATCAAATTGATACTTCCGACGGTAACAATTTGCATGATCAGAATCAGCTGGAATTGCTCTTAATTGATGATGAAGACCCTTCTATCCAGTAACCAGAGATGTGGGGACGCATTTTTTTAGCACCGTCGTGTGGGGTATACCCCCATCCCGCTAATTGAGGCGAATTTATTTTGAACGAATTTAAGCTTGAATTGCCTAATTTATAATTTGGCTCAGGGTATGCTGATTTTTAGAATCATCCCAAATAAAAGCCCCATCAAAAATAGCCTTTGGTGGGGATGTGTTATTTTCAAAACTCGTGTCTACAAAAACTTTATAGGTATAATGACCCAGAGGAAGGCGAATTATTTTTGAACGCCCTCTTGCCACCCTAAATTCAAGCTCACTTGCGGTTATTGAAGTAAGGATTTGTTCATCATTTTTTTGTGATCCAGGTAATTTAAGACATGCTTCCTCAGAAGCATCGATCATAGCTAGTTTATGAGCCGAGCTATAGTCCAAGGTGCCAATTCCAAACAGAGGGTGCCAGCAACCTTTAGGATTTGTGGCGGAACTTTTTGCCGCGTGTTCCTTTGCGATGTTTTTTAACTCTTCGCTTAAGCCAACTTCGACATCCTTCCCAGGAATAACCTGCACCAAATACTCCCGAACATCGGCTGATCCTGCCCCAGGTAATTTAATACTGAGAAGTCCTATTTTTGTATGTTTTTGCATGAGAATATTCATGATATTTATTTCGTTCAAGGCCATGTTTAGAACTGTCCCCCCTAGTTCTTTCGGTCTTGTAAATGGCTCTTTACAGTAATATTTATAAAAATTTTCTGAGCCTATCGCTATAGGAAGAACAGCACCACCGTCAGAAATTAAATTACAAAACCCCTTGTGATCATTTTCATCTTCCTTGTCCAGCGCACGGGCTAAAAGCAAACTCACGGCAACTTTACGGGCAAAAGTATAGGGAAGCCGTTTATAATTTCTAAGGAGACTCCCCTGCAAATCAATAAGATTCTTTTCGATAGCACCAGCGGAGATCGCATTACTTTTTGGAAGAACACACCGCCACCCAGAAGAGAGCGCCTCTGCGGAAATACACCCAGTGGTTCCTGCAATGACAACTTCTTCAAGAATTTTTACGTCATCTTTTTTGAGAGATATCTTATCTTCTTTTGACTCTTGAAGCCCGCAAGCTAAACTTAAAAAACGTTCACGTAAATCTTTATCTTTAACTGAATAATTATGATTCTTAATACTGTACTTAAGTGATTCTCCTTCTTCAGGGTCAGCACTAATTATAATAGTATCGTCTATAAAATTAGAATGAAGAGTTGTGGTAAAAGATATTTGGTCGGATGGTTTAGCCGTATTTTTTTTATCATCACATTTAAAGGGACTCAATTCTCCCAGGACTAAATCCTGACTGCTATCCTTAAAAAGAAGAGACCTACTGCGCGGCAAAAAGGGAATATATTCAAGAAAATGACTATCAGATTTGTTTTTAGCCTGGGGAATTTCTTCGGGTTTGTTTTTTTCAAATTTCTCTACACACCCGACAAAAATAGCGTGGCTAAAAAAATTGAATGCAAAAAGTAGAGAATAAAGAACAAACAAACGTCCTTTAATAGACGTCAAAATCTTGGTATACCACTGCAATCTTTTCATAGTAACCACCGGATCCTACCTGATTTGCTTTTAATGTCCATGAAACAGGTTTCACGTCTTTTAGAACAACTCTCGAGTATCCGCCGCCATCATGTTCTTTTAGTTCAACCCAAATATCGTAGGAATTTCGATTGACGCCTTCTTGATTATCTATAGCCCACTTAAAGAGTGACGGCTCTGCTATAAAAACTCGCTCGAAAACAATCATCCCGTCAGGACGTATTTTTGTTTCACCATCATCTAACACTTGATCAAGACCCTCTATTCGAGGAAATTCACCATATATAGTGCCATCAATAGTAACCGAATACACCCACTGATGAGGGTTCAGCAAAGCCAAAGCCCCACGCGCCACCAAACCTAGCGCACCCAATAAAATTAATGCGGATATTATTGATTTTCCACTAAATTTTAACTTTTGTAAAGTTTTAATGTACAAGAGCAAATTTCAACCTAGCTTGTTAATAAGACTAAATTTGTTTCTTATTAAAAATTTATTACTTTTTTAAAATAATATCAAAATTTTTTTTCATTTTTTTTAGGGAAAACAAAAAATTTATTCAAAACCTAACACATAATCATCAGATTATTTTTTTTATTCCCGTCTAAAAAATATGATCCTTTTTTAAAATCTTAGCAAGCAGGTTTAAAGTTTAAAGGATGAATTATTTATAATAAGTCATCCTTTAAAAACGGTCACATTTTATTTTGCTTCATAACTTTAAAGAAGCGATTGCTTCGATTTCTACTTTGACATCTCGAGGAAGCCGAGAAACTTCGACAGTTGAGCGAGCCGGATATGGAGGTGTAAAGAAAGCGCTATAGACCTCGTTCACTGCTGCAAAATCATCCATGTTCTTCACAAAAATTGTTGTTTTAATGACATCTTGAGGACTAGCTCCTGCAGCTTTAAGGACTTCAACAAGATTGAGCAGCACTTGCTTGGCCTGATCTTTGACATCTTCAGAAACAATTCTTCCGCTCATATAATCTAGGGGGATTTGTCCTGAACAAAAAATGAGATTGCCTGAGCGAATAGCTTGTGAATAGGGGCCTATAGCTTTGGGAGCCTTGCTAGATTCGATAACTTCTTTCATTTTTACCTCAATACTAAATATTTTATAGAATATACATCCTACAAAAAACATTAGCCCTGTTCTAGGCAAATCCTAAAACAGGGCCAAAAGATTAAGAATAAAAAAATATCTATTGCAGCAGCTTCAAAGCAATAGAGGGAATTTGATTGGCTTGAGAAAGAATTGAAGCACCAGCTTGCTGCAGAATATTTTGCTGCGTCATTTCTGCTGTCTCTGTGGCAAAATCTGCATCTTTAATGCGAGATCGTGCCATCTCTAAGTTTTCAATACGCACCCCGAGATTGCGGTCTGTAGACACAAGTCTATTTTGCATTGCTCCGAGGTTTGCTCGGTAAGTCGCGACTTTTTCAAACGCACTATCGAGGACATCGATGGAACGCTGTGCCGCTTCTTTGTTGTCGACACTGGTCCCAGATTCATTTTGCGACCCTCCAATACCGAGAGATCCATCGCCATCGGTCAGAGCATTCATATTTCCTAAATTCATACGGATAATGTTTACAGGATTTTGGGCTTCCAGACTATCTGTAATCTGATAATAGTCCTTGTCAACTTGAATTTCTAATGGAGAAAAATTATGGTCTGCCAAAAGCTCTGGATCCAAATCTGCCTGTCCCGTGAGGAGCCTAGTGCCATTATACTCAGTCGAAACTGCTATACGATCGATTTCATCTTTGAGTTGCATAAATTCTTCGTTTAGATACCGCCGCTCTCTAGCCCCGATCGTATCCGATGAAGACTGTACCGAAAGTTCTCGCAACCTGATGAGAATGTTGCTGACCTCATCTAAACTCCCCTCAGCCACCTGAACTAAAGATACGGCATCATTGGTATTGCGTTTCGCTTGACCCAGCGAACGGATGTCTGCTCTTAAGGTTTCAGAGATCGCCATACCCGCCGCATCGTCTGCGGCTTTGTTGACACGATACCCTGAAGCCAAGCGTTCCATGTGCTTCTGGACCTCATTATTTGACGCTGTGAAGTGCCTTTGCGCAATTAAGGATTGCACGTTGGTTCTGATTCTTAAACCCATAGTTGCCCTTACCTAAATAGAGGTTTGTTAATTGCTTGCAGCTGCTCAGCAAATGTCAAAAACTATTTTTTAATTACTTTATACTTTAAGAATACATGATTACTTGACGGCATGGAAGAGGTGAGCAATAAAGATGTTGGTTTTATCACCCCCCCCCCGATCAGGGCGGGAGCATCGTAATTACCTACAATAATAGGACATATAGTAATATATAACTCATCGACCAACTCAGATTCATAAAAAATTTTATTAATTTGCCCCCCTCCAAATAGTAAAATTTTCTTTAGTCCCCTGTTTTCGAGATATCTTAAGGTGTTTTTAGCGAGGTCATTAGGGACAAAAAGACGATTCTCCTCTGGGGTTTGAAAAAATGCATCATTTTTTTGGGAAAAAATAAGGATTTTAGGTATGTGTTTCAGATCCCAAAAGGGATGGTTTGGAGGGATTCCCTGATGAGTATAAATAAGCCAAAGAGGATAATCACCATTTTTTTTGGATTGATCTATAATGCCGCCGCTTACGCGAACTGAATGGGCTCCGAGGATTATTGCGTCGGAGTTCTCAATACATTTGAGGAGTTGCTTATGGTCTTCCGTACTACTAAACCCTAAGGCCCTGCGCTCACTATCTGACTCTAAAGGCTTTGAAGCGATCTTTCCATCAAGACTCACAGCCATAACATTAGTGACATAAAGCATAAATAAACACACGAAGAAAGAACAAAGAGTGACCTATGGTTTTTACTTTTATTTAAAAACTAAGCATTTAACCAGGTTTTAACTTCTTCTTCTATAGCACCAGCGGTGGCATTCGTACAAGCACTTATCTCGGTCACAATGAGTTCAATTGCTTTAGCCATCATTTTTCGCTCGCTAAAAGAAAGTTCTTTTATTTTTTCTAGCCCGCGCAAATCCCGAAGTACCTCTGCTATACTTTCAATAGAACCGCAGCGAAGTTTAGTCGAAAAATCTCTAAAACGTCGGTTCCAGTTGCGCATGCAGACTTTTTTGGGAGTGCTCACAATAAAGCGAATATTTTCAATTTCATTTTCACTAATTATAGCGCGTAGACCTGTGCGCTCAGAAGCAGATTTAGGGATGAGGAAACGCGTGCCGGAAGCAAGAATATTTAGTACATAGAAATCATGAGATTGACCAGCCACTAGCTTGGATTCTATACCAGAAATTACCCCAACCCCATAGGCAGGGTATACAGCCTTATCGCCAAGCTTAAAAGTCATAGCAGACTCCTTTCCAAAATGTATAAAGGAACAAATATGCTCACATCACAGACAACAGAGGCAATAATCACACAAAGTGACACCGCGCCAAGCAATCTGGTAGTGCGTAATGAATCTTTTTCTATTAAACGAGGATAATTTCTTGAAAGTTGCCGTCCCAGCCAAGAGCCAACAACACAATGCCCTGAATCCATATATCTTTTAGCAAAGTTTTTGCAAAATAGCAACTAAAAAGATTGCCACGATAAGTCAAAATGGCATTAAGAACCTGAAATATAAACATATTTCGTCATCATTATCTAAAATAATTGTAAAATTGCTTCGCTCATACCTAGAAAGAAATTAACATTCTTATGTTTAATTGGTTGATCTTTGACTTGAATTATTCTAAAAAGGAGTTTATAAATAGGCCTCTGATTTTATATGGCTTTAGATTTGAGACTCTATTTTTTGTCTATTGTTTAGAACCAAAATCATGTGATACTTGGTTTAATTTTTTTGTAGCTTTAATTTTCGGGAAAGAGAATATGTCCTTACAACCGCAAGTCAAGATAGAAGTGATTAGTAAATATCAAAAGCAACCAGGCGACACAGCTTCTCCAGAGGTGCAAGTCGCGCTTATTTCAACGCGCTTAGAGCAGTTAAAAGATCATTTTGCAAAAAATCCTAAAGACCATCACTCGCGTCGTGGGCTTTTGAAACTCGTTGGTCGGCGCAAACGCCTTCTAAAGTACCTTGATCGTACCAGTCACGCGTCATACAAAAATCTCATCAGTGAACTTGGCATCAGAAAATAACAATTTTGTTGTTTTTTCTTCCTACCAAGTGAATAATGTCTACAAATACTTCATGTTGAAGTATAGAATGCTGTGGTTTTGGGGTGTTATCGAACGCACCCTGCCTCTCGTTATTGGGAACTTCTCATTTTAGCTTAAAACATAGGTTTTTTGCCCAAAACAGGACCAAGAACTGCCGCATACCTCACAATGATTGTAGAATGAGAACACTCTTTTTGCCAAGATAAGGAATCAGCATGTCCATTAAACGTGAAGTCAAGATACTCGATAGAGTTATTACTTTTGAATTTAACAAATTTGCAAAACAAGCGAATGGCTCTGTTATGGTCACAGCTGGCGATACGCAAGTGCTTGTTACTGTATGTGGGGCTTCTGAGCCAAAGCCTGGTCAAGATTTTTTCCCTCTCACTGTGGATTATATTGAAAAGCAGTATGCCGTGGGCAGAATTCCCGGCGGTTTTAATAAACGCGAAGGCCGTCCCAACAATATGGAACTCTTAAATGCCCGTGTTATAGATCGACCGCTGCGCCCCTGTTTCCCTAAAGATTTTCTTTGTGAAACCACAGTGACTGCGATTGTCATGTCCTATGACAAAGTCAACCATCCAGCGCCTTTAGCATTGATGGGTGCGAGTACGGCTTTGATGATAAGCGATATCCCCTTTAATGGCCCGATAGCAGCTCTAAGACTGGGTTTAAATAATGATGAGTACGTTTTAGATCCGGCTGCTGATGGGGAGATGCTCCTTGATTTAAATATCGCGGCACGCCCTGGAGCAGTACTTATGGTTGAGGCTGGAGCAAAATTTCTCTCCGAAGAAAAAATGCTTGAAGCGATAAACTATGCCCATAAACTTATGCAGCCCATTTTTGATATGCAACTTGATATCCAAAAAGAAATAGGAAAAACCAAGTTTCCTGTAATAGCCACGGGCCCCTCAGAAGACCTTATTAAGAGCATTACCGGAGATTTTAAGGATGCTGTAACCAAAGCTTTTGGCATCAAAGACAAAAAAGAACGTTACTCTGCACTAAAAGAAATCTCCACTCAAATTAAAGAAAAACTCAACCCTGAAAATGATTCAGAGCTTTCTGCAAAGCTTTCTCAAGCATTTGAGGAAGTAAAGTATAATGTTATGCGCCAATCGGTTCTTACAACGAAAAAAAGAATCGACGAGCGATCATTGACTGATATCAGGCAAATAAGCTGCGAAACCAGTCTTCTGAAAAGGACACATGGCTCCGCCATGTTTACCCGAGGGGAAACACAAGCTTTAGTAT
The DNA here is from genome assembly GCA_030432875.1 of Oligoflexia bacterium. Lineage (GTDB taxonomy): Bacteria > Bdellovibrionota_B > Oligoflexia > Oligoflexales > JAGOVF01 > JAUILP01. The sequence continues at coordinate 21,940 of JAUILP010000042.1, forward strand.
CTATTACCCTAGGAGGAAGCGATGATTCTCAGCATATAGATTCTATTCTCCTCAAGCCAATGTCATCTTCTCGCTTTATGCTCCACTACAATTTTCCTCCATTTTCTGTGGGTGAAGCACGATCAATGCGTCCCCCAGGACGCCGTGAAATTGGCCATGGAGCCTTAGCTGAGCGAGCCTTATCACAAGTGCTTCCATCACAGTCGGACTACGGCTATACCATTCGTCTTGTTTCTGAAGTTTTGGAATCCAACGGAAGTTCTTCTATGGCAACGGTATGTGCTGGGACTATGGCACTTTTAGACGCTGGTGTGCCCCTTAAAGAGCCCGTAGCTGGGATTGCCATGGGCCTCATCAAGGAAGGCGATGACTACGTTATTTTGAGCGATATTTTAGGTGATGAAGATCATTTAGGCGATATGGACTTTAAAGTTTGCGGTGGACACGACGGGATTACGGCACTGCAAATGGACATTAAGATTGACGGTCTCACGCCAAACATTATGGCAGAGGCTTTAGAGCAAGCCCGTTCGGGACGCCGTTATATTCTGGGCAAAATGACCGCAGCCATTGATAAACCAAATGAAATTAGCGCCTTAGCCCCAAGGATTTTTAAAATTAAAATCGATGAAAGCCGTATCCGTGATCTGATTGGCCCTGGAGGCAAAAACATCAAACTTATTGTTGCAGATACAGGCGTTAAAATCGACATTGAAGACTCTGGTATCGTTAACATTGTTGCTCCTGATGCTGAGAGTGCGGAACATGCCAAATCAAGAATTCGCAGCATCACTACATTGCCTGAAGTTGGTCATATCTATTTGGGCCGCGTCATTCGTACAATGGATTTTGGTGCCTTTATAGAAATAAAACCAGGCCTAGATGGATTATGCCATATTTCTCAGCTTGATGATCGTCGGGTTGAACGCACTGAGGATGTTCTTTCTGAAAATGACCAGGTTCTTGTCAAAGTTATCGATATTGATAAACAAGGAAAAATAAAGCTATCTCGTAAAGAAGCTTTTGGACAAAAGCCTACAGCGCTTTAAGAAAAGTAACAAACTGTGTTTACTCTTCGCTTCACCGATGCGTCTTGTACCCCAATTTATATGACACCTTTATGCGCAGGAGCCGACCTCTTAGCGCGTGAAGGCGCCTGCATTCCTCCTGGTAAATGGGAAAAAATTCCTACCGGTGTGTGGATCGCATCTGTTGACTTGACGCAAATTCCTGATCATACAGTCCCCGAGCTACAAATAAGAGCACGATCAGGTCTTGCCTTTAAAAAAGGCATCACGATGATGAATGGAGTTGGCACCATTGATGCTGATTACCGCGATGAAATTTGTGTTCTCTTGTGGAATGCTGGACAGGAGTCGTTTACTGTGCAAAAGGGCGACCGTATTGCGCAGCTTGTCGCGTCACTGGCATACCGATTGCCTCTCCCAACGGGTCTTGAGAAGCGGTCTGGCGGATTTGGATCGACGGGAACAGCCTAAAAAATTAATTTTTTGGAAGCTGTATTAGCAAAAATTAATAATGATCAAGTAAAAAGAACAGCTGATGCGGCTTTGAGAAACTTCCTCAATATGTCACTTGACAGGCTTGGTTTTAATGCGCATCACGGGTCTCTGGTGTTCTGAGATCGGGGAGCGGGCGTATTATATTTCCAGAATGTATCTCATGATTGCAAGCTCATCATCGCTAAGGGACTCGCGAAGAATATTTTGGACTAAAACTTTAATGTTATTATTTTCCCTAACAATTTCCCTAAGCATTTCGGCAGCACTATCCCTGCGGAGCTTTTGCCACGCTTCATTCTTTTTGGGTTTTTGGTTGTCTGCTTCCAAAATGACATACAAAAGCGCTTCGCTAATTTCTAAGGAAAGCAATTCTTTATTGACTATACTTTGGTAAATACCTAAGAACTCATTTTTTATATATAGGGCAGCATTATCATCTGTCCCAAGCATTTCACGTAAGACAGCCGCAATAAAGCGCGGCTGATTTGCTTCTAAAAGCAAGAGAATTGCTGCCTTTTTAGCCCGCCCCTGTAAGGCTATTCCACCGCGATCTTTTGCTTCTAGGGTTTTTCGGCCACTAAAATGTTCAAAAAGCTTCAAAAGATCATTTTCCTGAAACGAGGGCGTCCGTTCGCGCAGTTCTGTGATAATCTTTGCTTGAATATCGCTATTAGGACAATCGAGTCTTTCTATCAAAATTGACGTCCCCTCACCCGGACTTGCGCGCAATAAAAGTATAAGAGCCGTTTCTAAGGATTCGGAGTAACTCCCTTGCAAGGCATTTCTAAGAGCCTGAACATGAATAGAGCGAACAGGGTCAATGGTCCTAAGGTAGGGCAAAATGATTTCTCGGACATCTTTCCTGATGTGACTGATATTATAGAGAAGTTTTACCTGAGCTCTTTCACTGCCTATACGCATAATGAGTTTAATGCTCATCAGAGACACTTCAGGATAAGCGATGCACCCATTTATATTTGTACTAAGAGCTTCGAGATGAAATTGATCAGAGAGCGGGAGCGTAAAAGCGTTTATTATGGAGAAAATTAGAGCCCTGTTGTCAGCGTCTGCTTCTTTGCAAGGTAACTTAATCAGCTCCCTAATTGATTCTGGCGTTTTAATTGAAGCCATGTACTCAATCATTTTTTTACGCCGGTTAGGATCAAAGCTGTGAGCTTCATTCACAAGAAATGGGAGGTGAAAATTTGCGAATTTTACGGAATCTAAAACTTTGCTAATCCTAAGACGAGTGAGTTCAACAGGGCTATCCATCTCTTCAAGTAAAAATAATTTAGCATAATCTCCATCAATATCTTTTAAACACTCAATCACAAATAAAATAGTATCAGCGTATTTGCTATTTAAGTATTTTGCTAAACCCTTACTATCGCGGGTATCTATTAATTCCAAATTTTTAATGATAGAAAATAATTCGGATCTAAAAGCTTTATTCGCATGCTCCAGCTGATCTAATAAAATTTCTATCTTCAAATCTTCACTTGCTTGGATCATAACAATATCTAAAACCATAGACCAAACCGAAATATACCGGTCTTCCTTGTACTTAAGATATTTTGCGAGTTCCCTAATAGAGGTTTCCTCGAGCTTATGAGTTTTAAGAAGTAAAAATGTGCTGCGGCCTAAGACAGCATTTTCTTCGCTGAGTGTCGCAATAAGCGCTTTTTCCAAGCGGGGCGTATAAAACATAGGATTATTTTGCAGGGTTTTTAAAATAATAAATTTGGTGAGAGGATCACCTAATCTTAAGCCACGGGCAATGATTTCATCGTCGACATCCGCGGGTAACTTTTGGTTGAGCATATAGAGGTGAGCCGCCACAGCGACGGAGATATTTTTAGAGTTTAAAAACCCGTACAATAAACTGGTTTGTTCCTGAGGCGAAAAAATGGCTCGTGTTAGATCAAAAAATAGGTAGGCGGTGCTGATACCCATAACACTATCATCAATAACATCAAGGATATTTTCTATACTTTGCCTTATCAGTGAAGACACCTCATCTAAATTTTGCTCAGGGATGTAGGGAGTTTTATCCTGTAGATGATAAAGTAAATGCACCGTCTTTCTCAGCGGAGAGGTCAGTAAAGCGGATTTTAATCGCAAATCTTCTGCCATTTGCTCCCAGGTGATCATAGCAAACTTTAAATGAGCAAAGGGGAAAGCAACATTTTCTGCTAAGATTTCCTCGATATTGAGGGCAAAGACTTCATCGGTAATGAGATAATAAAAGCCCTCGGATAGAGGCGTCTCTAATGAAGGATCATCGCCATCTAGCGCCATAAAAAAAGCGATTTTTTGGGCAATAAAACTATAGGAGCTTACAACAAAAAGATAGGGTTTATCATCCAGCAGAACATATTGCTGCGCCAATATTTCTATTTCTTGTCCTTCGTGGCAGAGTGGTCCTGAAGGGGAAAATAAACAGTCCTGCAAATCAGTGGTAAATTTGGTGATGTGATCTTTTTCCTCATTCTCTGGATTTACGGCCAAAAGATCTAGCTTGGTGACTTGTAAGGTACTTAATTTTGCAAGAACAGGTATAGGATTTTTTCTTATTGGAGTAACTTTTTTATTTTTAAGAAGTGGCGCTTTAGTAATAATTTGACTTAAGTTGATGGCACTTGTAGTCCTCTCCTGAGCATCATTACCCTTGCCAACGTCCGTGTTTTTGCAGTCTTGCTGGAAAGCTTCTTCGCGCTGAGTTCGGGCACAGTAGTTGTTTAGTTCATCCAGGAGGAGGGCGGAACAATACTGACCCAATAAATTTGTTTGTTTATCTCCCTCAAATTCATGGAGCCCTGTAGAGCAATCATCCTCTCTAAATTCATATGATTTTTTTTGTGCTGGTTGTTGGGAAGTCTGAGGACTTGGCACACTTTTTTTGGCCACACCGCAGCAAGGCGCCGAAAAAATCACCAAGGTATTTATTAAGTTGATAAAATAATGTTTCACGACACTAAAATCCCCGCCCCAAAGGTGAGATGCAAAGCATAAAATGTTAGGAGCAAAATAAAGCTTAGGAAATCCAAGGGGAAACAGATATCTGAACTACCCCAAGCTTTACCGCATGAATATAAATTGGGCGTAACACGAGAGAGGGTTAATCATCAACAAATTATTATTTTCACTATAATTTTTAGCTATTTATCAAATATCAAAGACAAATCATACCACTTTTTACCCCTTCCAATTTATGGTATTTCACGGCACAAATGAAATGGAAAAATTTTGGGGATACTTGATATTTTACTTCGCGACAGCACCTAGGCCATCGTTTTTATACCCGACACTTAGAAAAAAAACTATAAAAGGGATGAATGCGAGGAGATCATAGGGATCCGCAATAAAATGGCAATGTTCAAAAAACAAACCGCAGGTATACTGGGCGACAACATCAGCCATTTTCTGATGGCTTTTAATCAAAAGACAAAACCCAATGACCACCCAAAAACTCGGCCAAGGCTTTAGGCCAATTTTTCCTACACCTCGGAGTAATCTATAAAGCACAAAGGCTCCCACAATATCGCTTAACTTGCCGGTTAAGGCATTGTGAAAGCTTTTTTTGAGAACATGATCATTGAGGATAAGAACCGCAGCACAAAATACATATAAATATTTTGCCATTAATATTTTAATTTTGAGCATCGTCGTTTTCAATTATTACCCCAGATTCTTCAAAGGGGTTGCCTCTCTTAAGGTCAATATTAAGAGCTGCCGAAGAAGGAATGGAAAAGACTATCTTTGCCAGGTTATCCAAAAAATCTCCCTCCAAAATAAATAAACCATGATGAGCGGCTTTATAAGTCGTTGGAATATGATTGCCTGATTTATCTAAAAACGTGATTTGCGAAACAAGCGACTCCGCATTTTCCTTGGAAAACTCTGGATCATTAATATCACCAAACGCGATAGCCAGAGTATTAGTATTTAGAAACTTTATGTCATGCAGCGTAAACATTTCTGTTCCTGAACCCAAATACTGGTAGTAAGTGACGCCGGTTGTAGTATATTGCACTTGTCTAATCATGATCTTAGACGTGTCACCCTCTATCTCATAACTTTCTTTCTTTGCCTTTAACCGTGAAAAATCAAGATAGTAAAGATTTTCGCTCTCAAGTTCCTCAATATCGATGCCGTCGATGGTCTCACTTTCTGCCGGTACATCAAGCCAATAAACATAAATGCCGTCTCTTTCTACCCCTGGGCTGTCCGCATAACCATTTGCATAAGTATTAAAGGGATAAAAACCTTCACAACGAGAAGCTACGGATATGACATCATGGCAAGTAAATTCTAATGCACTTTGCGAAAATATCGGATGCTGCCCCTTCCTAGAAGTTGCCATCAGTGCCACAAGGCAAAAAATGAGTCCGGAATATCTTTGGATCGTATTCATGTTAATCTCCACAGTGTTAATCCAAATAGGGAAGGTTAAATTTTTTAAGGGTCATATTATTTTCACTACTGAGTGACAGTTTTTCTAAATATCCGAGAGGCGACGGATATTTTACAAAAATAAAATCATCTGCCTGCCTCACCCTGATGTCTCCGACCATGTCTCTTGAGGATACCACTAAATTATCACTTAAGCGGAGTTTTACATGCCGTACATTTTCCAAAAAACCATTTAACACAAGCGAAATATTGTTCTGCGTGCTATCTAAGCGAGATCCAATGATTTGATACTCCTGGGTAGCGTGAGCAATATTTGCTGATGATAGATGCTGAGAACTATCCGGAAATATCACGGAGATTTGTGTACTACTACTACGCACTAAAACATGTGGTGTGGGTGATTTGGATAAAAATAGCGAATTTCCAACATCACTAAAAGACATTTTTTCTATTTCCGTGTTGGCGGCCATATCATAAAGGATTATTTCATTTTTAGACGTCATCATCATGAGATCGCTATCTTTTAGAGGTGCTATCCAGCTCACTTCCTCATAACCTAGTTCCCGAGTCTCAAGTACATATTGCTGTTGTTCTATTGTTCTTCCAAGATCTATAAAAGAAAAGCTGCCTTCTGATAGAGCTAGAATAAGAGTGTTTTTACTATCAATATCCCCTGCGAGAATTTGCTGATTGCCCGTTACGACCGGCCCGCCAAGAAAACTTCCCGTGACTTCGCCAGATTCTGAAAGATTTAAAATTCCCACTGACCCCAAATCATCGTAAACGACAAGAAAATCTTGACTTTGACTGAGCGCGACAGAAATTGGTGTCCCTTGGAAGTTCAGCGGATTTAAAGTCTTTAGGCCATTTACGTCATATATAGCTAGTGATTTGCTTGCAAAAGCAACAAAATATTTCCCGTCATGGTTGACATAGACAGTGGATTTTTTATTTTGCGGCTCAGCTTCAATGGAATTCTTTAATGTCATTGAACCTAAATCGATGAGATGAAAATATCCGACACGATCATCGAAAAAGACTGCGGTGCGTTCATCCTCAGATATGGCGACACCTTCATTAATTGTTTGCACAAGAGGCTCACCTATAAGATATTTACTGCGTGAATTTTTCCCACAAGTCACGACGCTTAATGAGACCAATAATGACAGAAGTTTGTTTTTATTAAAAAGCATAGCTTGCTCCTAAAATAAGCGAAGGAATAGGTTGATCAATAAAGCTATTTACCGTATCGAGTTTGCACGGTGTATGTATTTTGATAGAACCACCGATAATTAACCAAAAGCCATTGGCAAGTGGGAAGAAATTTTGCCATCCAATTTCTCCGCCATACACATTTACCTTATCGTCTTCCCTTACGTAACCATCATCTAGTGTGTGTTTATAGGTTCCAAAAAGCGCTTGGGCACTAAATACCATGAAAAATTGACTCCATCTGGTTAGTGGGCTATTAATGGGAAATATTCGGTACCCTACCCCGCCCTTCAGATCATCATATTTAAGCTGTGACGTAATATCTTCGTGCCCAGGCTGAGACTTGACGCTGCTTCCTCCTAAAATAAGCCCAAGATTATAGCGCCAGTAGGCGACGTCAAATTCTGACCCTGTTAAGGCTCCTTTGAGCAAAAATTTTTTATTGATTCCTTTGCTCATTTGTCCGGTGACGCTATTAATATTTATCCAGATATGATCATAAGCCCGTGAAATGGTTTTAAGTGAATAGTAAGACTCCATACTTCCGCTTTCTTTAACATGAATCGCAATCGCAGCACCGACGACCGTAAGGAAATCTTTTTTTCCATAATTTCCCGAAAAAGGGCCGATACCACCTAGGTCACCAATAAACTGACCATTATCGTTTAGGAGATGAATTAATTCATGACTTACTAAGGCAATGCGGTTTAAAAATGGCGCAGCAAGAAAATCATTTTCATTGAGAATAACAATTTTTTGGTCAGCCATAGTCACAGCAGAAACCTCTTCTATGTCTTTTCCTACATTCACCTTCAAATTACGCGAGCGATCCCACTTAAATTTGATGGCACCATCTAGACGTGCTAAAGTGGCAAGACTATTCTTGTGCTGATAAATAAAATTTTGACAAAACTGTTTTTTCTTTTCACCTAAATTATCGAGAACATGGCAAAGAGGGTGATCGTATGCCATGTTATCACAAGTGCAAAGCGCTGATTTTTCTTCGCCTGTTAAACTACTTAAACTTTCTTTAAGAGAGGCGAGCACCGTTGCCAACTCCAGGTCTGAAGCGTTGCCGCCATTGCCGACAAAGGTTGAGGCCTGGACGTAGCCTAAACCTAAAGGAAATAGGAGCAAAAAATTAATGATGATTTTTATCACGGGACCCTCCTGTGGGACTTAGGTTAATGACGATTTGATACAGTTTTTGTTTAGACGCGGTGGAAATATTGTTTTCAGAAAATCGCTGAATGATCGCGGCGAACTCCTGAACATGCTCCAGAATCTGCTTATACCCAGCCTCATCAAGGTTGACGATAAGCGCATTAGCGTAGCGTTCTTCGATGCCATACAAATCAATAGCTTCGCGCGCAATTCTCAGAGTTGCTTTGTGAAAATCACGAACCTTACGGCTACTCACGCCCTCATCGGTTATATGGAGGGGAACCTCTTCGACAATTTTACCATCGGAGGTCTTACGTAAATAGCCCTCCCGAAGAAGAAAATTTATGCTGGCGTCAATGCGCTTTTGCGAAGCCAAACCGGCTAAATGTTCATAAATTAATTCTGGCGCATTTTTAACTTCGGGAAGTTGAAAGGCATCTTTTACATACACATGAATCCAGTCAGTGAGAATGTGCTCCGATACGACTTTCTTTTTAGCAACTTCTTTTAGAGGAAACTCATTTTGGTCTTCAAGTCTAGTGCGCTGATCTTCTCTAATAACCCTGTCTTTAAAAATTTGCTTTTCCCGAAAGTTGAGCCTAAGGAGTTTGGCCATCTCTTCGCTGCGCTCCACCGTCATTTTTCTTTTGCCTTTGATGATCAGGGTGACCAGCGTTGGGGAGCATTTGCGAAAATGGCGGCATTCCCTAAGTACAGAAAACGCTGCGTTTGTTTTCTTTAAAAAGGAGATCATATCCCTAATAAAGTCAGGCAAGCTTTGATAATCAGTTATGTTGGGTCTTATCGTTTCCACTTAATTTCTCTCCATCAATATAAGCTTTATATAACATACCTATCGGTATATAATCAAATAATATTAGGTATATATAGAATATTTATTTTTACTTTGTAAAAATAAAATTAAGTTTGACGGTTAGAACTCAACCACTTTTCTCCGCCGCCCTCAAAGCAAACAGGGCGCAAACTTTTTTGCCGTGCCTTCTCCCTCCCCCCCCCCTTATTGTGGTAAAATTAAGCAAACATTTTTTCTGGGCGAAATTTATTATTCCCAAGGGGACTCACATGACTCGCAGCATACTCGCGCTCATTGCGGCAATTGCTTTACTTAACAACCATCGACTAAAGTCGATGGGTTAATAAAGGGACTGAAAGTCCCACCTAATACCGGCTAAAGCCGGTTAACTATCGATTTCAAAGTTTGGATTTTCTT
>JAUILP010000043.1 GCA_030432875.1 Oligoflexia bacterium
GGCAGAAGCCAAGTACCAAGCCTGCGGGGAAAGTTTTATTCTATCAATCACTTAACCACAGGCATTTCCATTGAATGAGCGGAGCGAAATCAATGGAAATGCCTGACATGTTTTTGGGCTACCGCATGATAGCGTAGAATTTATGCGAAGAGAAAAACCTACCGAGACTGTCAAGGCATCGAGTATAAAACAATATTCACTCTATGAGATACAACTCAATAACATAAACTACTGGAACAGTCCGACCTGCTTTGCCAACTCTGTTTGGCTAACATCTTTGGAGGAGTCATTTGCACTCGTTGCCAAGGTAATGAAGGCATTTGACTTGCCTAAAGCGAATGGTTTTAATTTTTGTTTTTATCCGCCCCGAGAAAGATCTCGCGGCGCTTTAATTATAAAGAGTTTTGATAAAAACGGTAAATTTGTGAGAGATAAGAAATTTTCTTTCGAGATGAAAAGGCGCCTAACCACCAAATTTTCAGTAAGAATTTATACGAACTCTTCCGATTTTGTTACCGCACTTCGTCTCGGTGATTATACCTCTCTCTCAGGTGATATAAAATTTATGAATAAAACTGTTAATATAAACTTAGAAAAAAACTCTGTTTTACCGATGGCAAAAATGGAGGTCGAAACCCTTTCAAGCCCAACGATCTCAATTAAATCCGAAATTTTTTCTGTTAATCTATCGCCGCGGGAAAATAAGTAAAAAAAATCTGATGCAGCTTTAAGGCACCTCCTCGATATGTCACCTGACAGACTAGTTTTGATGAGCATGCTAGGCGTCTGGTATTCTGAAATCGGGGAACGGGCGTATTAGACTATCAGAAACCCCATTATCTCCCTCAAAAAAGTATTTGGGTTAAATAATGGGGTTCTAATAGCGTTTAGCAAAAAAGTTGAGAAAATAACCGTCTAGCAATCACCAATTCTTTGAAGATATATCTGCATAAATGCATTGTTGGGTCCGCTAGAGCTTGGGTAATCACGATATTCAATGAATAATTTGGCCTCACCTTGATCCCCTAGACAGGATTCAATCATTCTTTTATAATCCCATTCATTACTAGGATCATTGCGATTTAAAGGCTCATAATGCTGAGATGTAGCCGCATTAACCATAGTGACTTCATTGTTAGCAGAACCTCTTATCCCGTCATAAAGAAAGGCAAAATCATCCGCCTTTAAAAATATTCGGTACATTCCGCGATTAATATTTTTGCTGAATATCACACTGTGGCCATTGACATGATTGGCATGCGTGTTAAAAAGATCAGGTCCACAGCCGTCAGCAGAATAAGAATAATTTTTAAAATCGCTAGAATCAAAATGATCTGCCCGCCATACCTGATCCGCCGCACAACCTTGGGTTATTGGAGAGGTGGGATTAGATTGATGAAGAGAAATCTCGACATTAAGCTTGGCCAGTCCTCCAGCTTCATAATAATCCACAACTAAGGTGCGACCTCCATTAAGACCCCTGACATCTCCTGAATTATTACCACCATCGCGCCAATAAATGCCAGATGTGTGATCATAATTATCGGTTATAATTTTTATACCATCATCAGCCGTAAATTTTACGTCGTAGGTATTTCCAGCTGGTAACCATTTTGTCAACCGTATTGCAAAATGGTCATATGGTAGTCCCGCTAAAGGGCTGCCAACATCCCAGTCACGAGAAAATATATACGGATTAGAAGAATCACTGCACAATTCACCGCGGTAAAGAGAATTTTGATAGCGATCAAAAATCTGGGCATTCCAAGGATTGGCGCAACCATAATTAACTCTGGAGATAGAAACTTCAAGACTTGCGAGCCCATCTGCTTCAAAATATTCAACGACGATATCTCTTCCTGTGCCACTTACCAAAAATGGTCTGTCAAAACCAACTTCTCCGCGATTTTGGTTACTTCGGCCCCAGCTATCGATAAAATAGCTGGTTTCGTTTGCAAAACGAGCTCGAATGCCATCATCACCTACTATGCTAATTTTATATTGCCCTGGAGCCAGGGTGGTCTGAAATTTGGCTCCAAAAAAATCTGGTTGCGAAGATAAAACATTTTGCGGCCCCCCTCTTCCCCAGTCCATTCTTAAATGCCCTGCTCTTGCATCTTGCACAGTTTGGCCATTAGCATAGAGATCAAGGACCTCAGAAGAGCGGTTACCGAGCCTATCGCCATCGGCAAGATGAAAATACTGTACTTTCCAGCTTGACTGAGCTGAGGCAAAACCGCTGGCATTTAGTGCAATAAAACACAAGAGCAGATGCTTCATTAGGTTTTTAGGTTTTCTGCTTTTTATAGATTTTTCTATCATATTGATTGACTCCCCTAAATGAGTATGAGTTATTTAACTTCTTAGATGAACTAACGCCTTGCCCGGGCCACAAATCATAATATTTAAAAATAATAAAGCTTTAATTATAAACCTTAAAAATGACAGATCATTTTTATTTTTTTCTGTCCGCCCATTGATTAAAATAATGAAAAGATCTTCTAAGGGAGCCCGCATTCATGCGATAAAAAAAACAGTTTGTTTTTTAACCTTTGGATTTTCAGCTGAAGATGATCGAGGGTGGGTTGCTATGCGCTGTAGCTGAAGCATCGCATAGAGTAAATATGGCACTGAAAAAATATTTTAACCCAAAATATTGTTAAAAGAATTATCTTTTATCAGAGTCGTTGGACTCATTAAAATAATTCTCAAATTTAGCATTATCTTTATCTTTTATACTACATACAAAATGATCTAGTTGGTCGATTGCCAATGTTTTCATTTTGGGGTCACTATAATCATAAAGAAATCCTCCCCGATTGAATTCAGGCCCTTCTAAAGGATGCCCAGCTTTTCTCATGGGATCCATAAAATATTTCTTATACTCATCATGAGTTAAAGGATAATCGGCTAACACGACAGCCACCGCAGTATCGAAATCGCCAGACTCTAAATAGCCGTTAAATTCTATCTGCAATCTATTCTTAGCAGTTTCATCCATAGGAGCACGATGATCTCGAATTATTTCTAAAGATTTTGTATAACCTCCACCTGATTTTTTATTAAGTATGCATTTATTTGGAAGACGTTCGTAAACAGCGTTACACTCCTCAACCGAATCGTAATCATGAGAGGTAAAATTTTCCGTACAGTTCCCATTGTTAAAAGCCACTCCCCAATTGCCAAATCCTCTGATTTGTGGCTTAGAGCTCCAAAGAAATTTATTTTGGCAATGATTGACGACGCAGCACGTAGCAAGCCGCTGAGCATCATAAAAGCAGCCTTGAGCAATTTCTTCCGCGGTTTCCGCGCCCATCGCGAGTGGGCTCATAGCGAGCGAGAGAGATAAACTCATAAAAATGTTACTTTTTTTCATTTTATTTTTTCCTTTCTTAGGGTTATGACAAACTAAGTTGAGCATCACAAAAAAAAACTAATTTCGAGTGCTGCGTCTAAGTATCATTTTTTTTGGATTCATGAACGAGAAAAATTTGGAGATTTTGGAAAAGTGTTTCCAAATGGGAACACCTAGCAATGGGAAAATTCAACGTCCTTGCTGCGCCATTATGTTTAAAGACTCAAAAAAATTTGTGGTGCAAAACAAAGCTTTGCGCCACCTTATTCTAAATAAACGGCCTATTGATCACTTACTCCAGAAACACAGAACCAAATAGGCTCGAATTCCTTTGACTAAATTCTACCAAAATTATGATCTGTCTTGTGATCATAAATCACATTAAAAGCCTGGCAACCACCAAATAGAAAATCATTTTGAAGGTCTTTACTTAATTTTTTAAAGTCAAAGGAGGGTATGGAATTATTCCACACATTATTTTGCAGAGTGACATGCCAAGGCTTTGGGTTGCCAGGATTAGTTCTAGGTACTGATAGGCAATAACGCTTTGTGGTATAACCTACATCTTGATCACTAATTATTTCAGATATAGTTACGTAGGTAAATCCGCCATGTTTTTCAAGCTTAAATTGAGTTTGCAAACCCATGGCCAAACGTTTATCATTAGTAAGACCAATCTCGCCATTTCGTTTTGTTACATATAAGTCCAAATCACCATTTGCGGTTTGCCAAATCTCAGTAACTTCCGTTCCCTTACAGTCTTTCGTATCTGCTAGACCACTTGGTTGAATTTTAAGGCAGTCACCTGTCCCTACATACTGGAGCAACAGGGTGCCAGTCCCTTGTGTTTCTGACTTGCTTGACTCCTGAACGCTGCAGGCCCCAAGAAAAATTGTTAAAACACTTAAACCATACATTGCTTTTTTGAAATTAAGATTCATGTTTATCTCCATTAGTTTGTTTCATTGCCACTCACTACGAATGACCTGATAAATTTTCAAGACAAGGAACACAAGTTAAAATTTGTTGGCGACAGCCAGACCCCTCACTTGTCAAAGCTTACGCACTATACCGTTTTCTTTTTGAGGGGACTATTTAGCATTGACCAAATATAGAAAAAGTGTTCCCAATCGGGAACACCGGGGACTTTACTGAGATTTTTTAAACATCATAACTTTAAGCATCATTAAGGCAAAAAATCATCTCGATCAACAAGAACAAAATCAAAATATTTTCTTTTAAGTGCCTCACGTTCCTGGGCGGAGATCGGGGCACTTAAAACAATGCTATGATGCTGAGAAAGATCATTGCTGGTGGCACCAGCCTTGGTTTCACTTTGCAGAGCCAGCAAATATCCCGTGCGTTTCGCCACAGCCTCAGCGCTATCAAGCCACTGTGCAACGCTTGGAGCAGACTGCTTTAATAATCCCGTGATATGGCCGTAGTGAGTACAGCCGAGAACAACCGTATCCATGAGCCTCAATTCTTCTGCGCTAAAAATTTGCTTCAGGTGATGGGAGACATCATCCAACGCATTATTTTTTTTTGCTAAAAAATAGTCTTCTGCTATTTTAACGAGACCATCAGCAGAGCCAAACACAAAACGTTTATTTTGGCCAAACGTGCGCACCAGATCATTTAAATACTGCCTTTGCAGCGTTCCCGAAGTCGCAAGCACCCCTATCACTCCAGAGACACTGAGTTCTGCCGCAGGCTTGATGCTCGGCACAACCCCTACGATTAGTTCTTTGAACACCGCACGCAGATGCGGAAGGGCTATGGTGCTCGCCGTATTGCAGGCGAGGACATAAAGTGTGGGTTGATAGGTGCTTTTTAACCACTGAAAGGCCTCAGCAACCACTTTGGTGACCTGTTCATCACTTTTAAGGCCGTAAGGAAAATTTTTGCGATCAAAATAATAAATAAGCCGGTAATCGGGTAGTTTTTCTTTCACCTTATCCAGTATAGTAAAACCACCTACCCCCGAATCTAAAAAAGCGATGGTTCCTTTAAAATTTTTGTCACGTTGAGACAAGGAATTTTCTCCAGTAAACACATTAAACATGAAACCTTAAAAATTAACGCAAAAGCCTGGCTATTTAGGCCAAAAACGGGCTAATACGAGACCAAACAAAAATCCATACCCATTAAAGACAGTTGTGGAGCATTTTTAAAGTATCCCTTATCGATGCTAAGAATGACTTCTGCGCTGCGCCCCTGGATATCCTGCGGGATCACGCGGTTAAAAAACATGATTTTTTGCACGCGATTTTCAAGCCGTAAAAAAAATGCCGTGTGTTTGGGTTTTAAGGTGAGCTTATCGTTATAATGAACGATCTTATCCACAAGTCCTGTGACTTTAAACCGCGGGGCTTCATAACCAAAGCCAAAGGGTTTCATGTCCGCCAGGGCTTCAGCGAGTTCTAAGTCTACAAGCTCCCCATCCAAGGCAAGATCATATTCAATCTTGGTGCGCCATAAATCAGGCTCCTGCTGCTGCTGATTTTTGGCGTAAGCAATCAGCTGCTCGCGTATGCGCGATTCGTTTGATGGATCAAAAGAATAACCCCCTGCTGCCTTATGACCACCAAATTTTAAAAATAAATCCTGACAAGCTGCCATCGCATCGGTCACGTCAAAACCCTTGATACTTCGGGCAGACCCTTTAGCCATTTTTACTCCGCGGTTAAACAACCACACCGGTCGCCAAAATTCTTCGGCAAGTCGGCTAGCCACAATCCCCACCACACCGGGATGCCAGTCTCCTCCTAAAAATAATATCGGATCATCCTTGAAGTTTTGTGCTTCGGCAAATGCCGCTATGGTAATTTCGTCTTGGATTTTTTTTCTTCTTTCATTGCATTCGGTCATATAGTGCACTAAGTCATCGGGGTCTTCATCGATAAAAGCTTTGATGACGCTATCCGCATGTTCAAGGCGTCCGACGGCATTAATCCGCGGCCCCAAACGAAAACCCACATCCCATTCATCAATTTTTCCTGCATTTTGCCCAAGATTAAGTAGCGTACGAAAAACAGGCCGCTGGCTTCTGAGCATCGCCCCAATACCCAAACGGGCTAATTTATGATTGACAGGATTAAAAGGGACCATATCGCAAATAGTCGCCATCGCCGTCACCGCCAAAATATCTTGCCAGGTCGAATCCGGTATAGAAAAGAATTCGGCTAACTTTCTCAGCAAAACAAACGTAATGCCGCAGCCACATAACTCCTGATATTCAGGCATAGGGTGCATTTTAGGATTGAGGACCAAGCAGTCCGGCATTTTTTCTAGCTGGATTTTGTGGTGATCAGTGCATATAAATTTGACGCCGTGCTGTTTGCAGTAAGCGGCCTCAATATTTGCGGTGATTCCCGTGTCCATCGTAATAATCAGTTCAGCGCCAAAGTCATCAATCAAATATTTGATCGCATCTAGGTTGACACCGTAGCCTTCTTTAAAACGGCAGGGGATATAATGGGTAAAATTCTTAAAACCAATGGCCTTAAAAAACCAAATCCACGCCACGCAGCTCATGGTTCCATCAACGTCATAATCAGCATAAAGAGCGATTTTTTTATTGCCTTTTATAGCCTCTCGCATCACCCCCGTCACATCGCCCAAACCGTAGTCGCCGTATTCGAGCTTTGCCACGGGAGTAAAACTCCGGCTTCTGTTGAGAAGAGTTATGACATCAGATATGCTGCTCGCCTTATCGCCTGTGCGTTCCTGCCAAATTTCAAAGTACTGTCCCAAAAAAAGGCCTCCCTGCTTGATGAGCCTAACGACCTCTGGTGAAGAAGTAGCTATGTGAATTATTCCTTGCAATTTGCCTACATCGATTTCATACTTTCGAGGGCCCGCATTTAACGATCAACTTATTTTTAGCGATTAACCCTCAGTAACATCATGCACCGCAACCATTCCCTCAAGCAACTAGATATCTACGAAGACTTTTGGCGACGCCTAGAAAATATGGCCCCAGATGCGCCTCGTCTCGATGCTGAGCAGAAAACTTTGCATTCAATGCGAACTTTTTTGCGAGAAAGCTCCCAAGCCTTTGACCGCGATTTTGCGCCTGGGCACATGACGGGATCGATTCTTATATTGAACGCAGATTGGACTAAATGCCTCTTAATGCATCACAAAAAACTTCATAAGTGGCTGCAGCTCGGTGGTCATGCCGATGGTTGCTCCCTGCTCGAAGAGGTGGCCCTCAAAGAAGGCTCAGAGGAGTCTGGGCTTAAAGATATTGCCCTTGTTCCCATTCTTGATTTATTTTGCCCGCAAGTCGCGGGTCCGCAGCCTTCCATGGTTATACCCTTTGACATTGATATTCACCTGATTCCCGCAAACGCAAAAGACGGGGCGCACTTTCATTTTGACTTTAGGTTTCTTGCCGTCACACAAAAACCTGATGATATCGTTTTAGCTAGGGAGGAAGCCCACGACCTCAAGTGGTTTTCACATACCGAGGCGCTGCAGCAAAGTCTAGAAACCAGCATGCTGAGACAGTGGCAAAAATGGGCTTATTTCCGCATGCTCATTGAGAAGAGACAAAACTGAGAAATTCTTCGGATTTTTAATTTTAATGATGCTCGTGGCCGTCATCGCCATGGGTATGGCCATGCTCAAGCTCTTCATCAGTAGCTTTGCGCACACTTTCGACCGTGACTTCAAAAGCCAACTCTTTTCCGGCCAGGGGATGATTGCCATCGACAACGACATCGTCGCCATCAAATTTGACGATAGTCGCGATAAATGCGCCCTCATCTGTCTCAGCTTCAAATTGCATTCCAACTTCAATTTCTTCGATATCTTCAAAGGTCTCTTTGGGAACCTTTTGGATGAGACTCGGATCATATTCTCCGTAAGCTTCTTCAGGAGAGACTTTAACGCTCAGTTTATCACCTGATTTTTTTCCCTCTAATGCCGTTTCTAAGCCGGGAACTATATTGCCAAAGCCGTGCAGATAAGCCATAGGGGTTTCTTCGGATTTATCTATCACATTTCCTTCAGTATCACTTACTGAGTAATGAAACTGGGCTACCATACCCTTGGCGATGATTCCTGACATAAAAATTCTCCTTTAAATTGTAGCGCTCACCAAATAACCACTCGAATGACTCAGACCATATCATTCAGGGCTCACAATTTTTGAATATCTCAATTCAAATTTTTTGAGCGACCTCCACCCTGAAGCTTTTTTCTTTACCTGTCAATAAAAGATATGGTCCAGCAAGGGCTTGACCGCACCAAGAGCGGTATTACTCTATTAGGTGCAGAAAATTTTTAGGATAATGGGGGCACCTGTGGCAAAAAATTATTATGAAGTTCTGGGGATAGCAAAAAATGCCGGGGCAGATGAGATTAAAAAAGCCTACCGCAAGCTCGCCCTGGAGTTTCATCCGGACCGCAACAAAGATAACCCAGCTGCTGAAACAAAATTTAAAGAAATCAGCGAAGCATATGCGGTACTTTCTGATCCAGACAAAAAGAAACAATATGATGCCTTTGGCCATTCAGGATTTAGGGAGCAGTACAGTGCCGAAGATATTTTCAGAGGAGCCGATTTCTCCAATATTTTCAATGAATTTGGCATGGGCGGTGGAGACTTCTTTTCCCGTATTTTTGGTGGTTTAGGCGGCATGCCTTTTGGGGCAGGCGGTTCCACTTATGCCGGTGGCACCCAAGGACGTAGGCGGGCTGGGCCTCGTGAAATTAAAGGCCAAGATATTGAATATCATGCGACAATCAGCTTTTTGGATGCCTACAACGGGGCATCTCGCGAATTTAATTTAAGCCTGCCAAGTGGGGAGAGCCGCCAAATCAGTGTCAAAATCCCAGCAGGCATCAATACAGGTGGAAAGCTCCGCATCGCGGGAAAGGGCCTGGCGAGTCCGGTGCCCGGAGGGCGAGCGGGAGACCTTTTTATCATTATCCAAGTTTCCCCTGATCCTCAGTTCACACGTAAAGAAAGCGATATCGAGGTCAACCTACCTCTGAAGTTATCTGAAGCTCTCCTCGGTTCGAGCGCGGAAGTGAATACCCCTAAGGGTACCAAAACCATTAAAGTTCCCCCAGGGATGAGCCCCGGCAAAAAAATTCGCTTGCGCGGACTTGGTTTTCCTAAAAAAGTTGGAGCCAAAGAACATGGCGATCTCTTTGCGGTGATTAGCTTAACGCTTCCGCAGGAGCTTAATGAAGAGCAAATTGGCGTGATCAAGTCATTGGTTGAGGTGGGATTATAGAGACTCGAAAACAACAGTCTCATAAATTATAAGCCAGCTCACCGATCTCAGAACACCAAAGACCCGTGATGCCCATCAAATCAAACGCATTGCCTTATATTTGACTAAGCAGCTCTGGATTTAGGAGGTGAGAGATAAAAGCCTTGCACATTGGGGTAAAGTCCATAAAATTTTATGACTAAATGCCTAAACTATGGCATAAGCAAATAAGACAGTCTGACAAAAATTCTTATACCCCAAGGAGGTTTTTTATGACCTTTGGTCTATTGAAGCTCAATTTTAGCAGCCGCCTATTTCTTGGCTTGATGGTGGCGGCGATTTGCCTTCCACCGGTAGTACTGGCTGAAACACTGATTTTTGGTCGTGGCGGCGATAGCGTGGGACTCGACCCTGCGCGGGTTACCGACGGAGAATCCTTTAATGTTACAGATCATATCTTTGAAAACCTGGTGACATTTGTTCCAGGGACCACTGATGTGACCGCTGGGGTTGCGAGCAACTGGGAAATTTCTGCAAATGGTCTTACTTATACTTTTACCCTGCGCGACGGCATTAAATTTCACGATGGCACTCCTCTTAACGCTGAAGCCGTTGTTTTCTCCTTTGAACGCCAACTCAATGAAAAACACCCCGCCTATGCCTTCGGAGCACCCTACATTTACTTTAAAGCGCTAGGCCTCGACACTCTGATCAAAAGTGTCGCAGCCGCGGCCCCCAATAAAGTTGTTTTTACACTCACCAAACCTGAAGCGCCCTTTTTATCGAGTCTTGGCATGCAAGCCTTTGCCATTGTGAGTCCCACTGCAGTGAATAAATATAAGGAGGATTTTGCGCGAAACCCCGTGGGATCTGGTCCTTATGTTTTTAAAACTTGGGTTAAAAACCAAAAAGTCGTGCTTGAAGCTAACGCGGACTACTGGGGCGAAAAAGCCAAGATACAAAAACTCGTATTTCGCTCCATCCCCGACAATAATACTCGGCTTATGGAGATGATGGGGCAAAAAATTCATGTCATGGATAACCCCGCCCCCGACGACATCAAAACCTTAAAAGAAAAAATGGGAAAATCGATACAGTTTGCCCAGCGCCCAGGCCTGAATGTGGCCTACCTTGCTCTTAACAACAAAAAAAAACCCTTTGACAATGTTCTTGTCCGTCAAGCAATTCATTATGCCATCAATAAAAAAGCGATAATTGCCTCCGTTTATGCAGGAAACGCCGAGCCTGCCAAAAACCCGATGCCGCCAACCTTATGGGGTTACAATGACGACGTTAAAACCTATGACTATAACCCTGTCAAAGCCAAAGAGCTTCTCAAACAAGCAGGCTACCGCGATGGTTTTAAAGTCACCCTCTGGGCGATGCCGATTCCCAGACCTTATATGCTTGATCCTCGTAAGGTTGCCGAAGCTATCCAAGGCGATCTTGCTGCAGTGGGAATAAAGGCGCAGATTGTTTCTTATGAATGGGGCACCTATTTGGATAAAACCCAAAAAGGCGAACATGATATGGCCTTGATGGGCTGGACTGGGGACATCGGAGATCCCGATAATTTTCTCTATGTTCTTCTTGATAAAGACAATGCCAAGGTACCGGCGCAAAATATTTCTTTTTACGAAAACGACAAACTGCATACTATTTTGATGGAAGCTAAAAAAACAACCGATCAAAAAAAACGCATCACTTTATATAAACAGGCTCAGGCAATCATCGCCATTGATAGCCCCATGATTCCGCTTGCCCATTCCTTAGATATCGTCCCGATGTTAACGACGGTGAAACATTTTGTCATAGACCCTACGGGTAGGCGTCAGTTTTCACGGGTTACCCTAGAATAAAACTAATTTTTAAGGTAATTACCGTGTTTTCAGTGATTGTTCGTAGAATTTTTTCCATGATCCCCACCTTGCTCGGCCTGAGCCTGGTTGTGTTTCTTATTGTTAAAGCGATACCGGGAGATCCGGCGCAGCTTTTGCTTGGAGATAAAGCGAATGCCCAGTCACTCAAAGCCCTGCGCACTGAGTTAGGCCTCGATTCTCCTATTTTTGTTCAGTATGGCAAATTCGTTTATCGCACTTTTATTGAAGGGGATCTCGGTCGCTCAATCGCGAGCTCCGAGCCTATTTGGGATATTATTAAAGTCAAATTTCCAGCGACCGTTGAACTCGCTATTTTTGCCACATTTCTCGCCATCTTGATCGGAATTCCCTTAGGGATTCTTGCTGCCGACCGAAAAGGATCGTGGTTAGACTCTCTTGCGATTTCTACGTCAATATTTGGGGTGAGCATTCCTGTTTTTTGGTTGGGACTTATTTTGATTTGGATTTTTGGCCTTAACTTAGGGGTCCTTCCCATGTCTGGACGCATGGACATCATCTTTGATTATGAACCCATCACCGGAATGGTGCTTATTGATAGCCTGCTTCAGAGCGATCTTGAGCTTTGGTGGAGCAGTTTTACACATATAATACTTCCAGGCGTGACCTTATCGACCATCCCGCTCGCTTTTATCGCCCGGATTACCCGTGCCTCGATGCTGGAAGTTTTAAAGGAAGACTATGTGCGGACCGCACGCGCCAAGGGTTTGTCTAAAATAAAAGTCGTCATGAAACACGCACTCAAAAGCGCCCTCCCCAATATCGTCACCATTGTCGGTTTACAGTTGGGCGCACTTCTCGCGGGAGCCATGATTACAGAAACAGTTTATTCTTGGCCCGGCATCGGAACCTGGATTTTGTCCTCCGTGCATGCTCGGGATATTCCTGCATTAGAAGCTGGCATACTGCTTGTGGCTTTGACTTATATGATCATTAATTTGTTTGTTGATATTGTCCTCATGATCGTGGATCCTCGAGTGCGGATAACTTAGCATAAGCAGTGGGTACTTTGACGCAATTTTCTTTGTTATAAAGTGTTTTGAGACTCCCATGAAAAAACTATATTCTTTGCTTAAAAATTTTCATCAAAAATACCCTGCCGGTTTTTGGGGACTGGTCATCCTTACGTTACTTATTTTTACGGGCTTATTTGCTGAGTTTATCAGCCTAGTTGATCCCCTAGCTCAGGACTATACCCTCAAATTCACTCCGCCCTTGTGGTCACAGGCAGGCAAATGGCCGCACATCCTCGGAACTGATGTTTTAGGGCGCGATGTTCTATCTCGACTCATTTACGGAGCGAGACTCAGTTTGTTTATCGGGTTATTTGCTGTTGCGGTGGGCGCTATTTTTGGCATCCCTATTGGGCTTATTTCTGGTTATTACGGTGGAAAAATCGACTCCGTCGTCATGCGCCTGATTGATTTGATGCTGGCTTTTCCTTCGCTGCTTCTTGCCATCTGTATCGTTGCCATTCTTGGCCCCTCTCTCGTCAATGCCGTTATTGCGATCGGATTAGTCTCAATTCCCCCTTTTGCCCGACTTGTGCGCGCAAGAGTTTTAGGAGAGAGAGAAAAGGATTATGTCCTCGCCGACCGTGCAATGGGCAAATCAACATTTTCCATAATTTTTGGCAGCATTCTGCAAAATATTTGGGGGCCTCTCCTTGTGCTCATCACCTTGGGTATGGGGGGCGCGATACTTGATGCCGCAGGGCTTAGTTTTCTTGGTCTTGGAGCTCAGCCTCCGACCCCGGAATGGGGTGCCCTCATAGCAGAAGGCAAAAACTATGTGTTTCAGGCTTACTGGCTGATTTTTTTTCCTGGGCTCGCCATTTTTGTCACCGTTATGGCGTTTAATATCTTTGGCGATGCCCTGAGGGACTATGCCGACCCCAAAACAAAGTAACGAATCAAAAATAACAACACCTTGTTTTGATTAACAAAACTGCATATTCACCCCTTTCGTTCTCACCTAACACCCCTAAGTGCCGATACAAGCTTGTTCCCTAAAACTTTTACTAAAACTTTGATTTTCAGTTTTTGATGTCGTGAGTTTTTTGGAGAGGCACGGCAAGGGAGATAAATAATTTTTTGCCTTGCCTTAAAAATTTCTAAAAAATGGAGCTGAGATTTTGCTTAAAGCATTTTCGACAAAAAAATTACTCTCCCGCCGCTCTATTTTAGTTCTTTCCACCATATGCGTACTCGGATTATTTGGCTTTTACTC
Source organism: Oligoflexia bacterium (assembly GCA_030432875.1). Taxonomy (GTDB): domain Bacteria; phylum Bdellovibrionota_B; class Oligoflexia; order Oligoflexales; family JAGOVF01; genus JAUILP01. Next base: position 13,713 of record JAUILP010000043.1, read on the forward strand.
TGTGCAGAAAGCAGCTGAAGATAAAAAAGACTCCTTAAAGCACTTTATAAAAGATCAAGTCATCGCAGTCTCCCAAACCATAAACCCTGAACTGATCAAACAGCTATCCTTTAGCCAGCAAGATATAATGAATCCCGCTTTTCAGCAACTACGTAGTCACATGATTTCTTATGCAAAATTCATCAACCTTCGCGCGATTTATAGCATGGTATCTATAGACGGTAAAATATATTTTGGTCCAGAAAGTCTTGAGGAAGGGGATCCTTTGGCTTCGCCTCCCGGGACTTTATATGAGCAACCCACCACAGAGTTAAAGGCATTATTTAATAACCCCAAAGCAATAACTATAGGCCCCTACACCGATGAATATGGGACGTTCATTTCAGCTCTTGCCCCTATTATAGAACCCCTTTCAGGTACAGTCCTTATCGTCATTGGCATCGATATTCCTTACGACAAATGGCAGGCTGATATTAGGGAAGCAAAAATCATGGCGCTGCTCCCTTGCGGTTTTCTTTTTCTGATTTTTTTAGCATTTTTTTTAATGACAAACAGCTTACGTTTGTTTCCCCATCAAAAAAATAATCCTGTGCTGCGCTATGAAGAGACCTTGTATTTTGGCTTTTTAGGCTTTAGCCTCGCTCTGATCAGTGGGACCTTGATGATGCAGAGCATCAAAAAGGAACTTTGGGAATCGTTTCATCGCAGCTCGGATGGCTATATTAACGATTTGGTCGATGAGTTTCAGGATATTCGCAGAGATTTTGCTAACATTGCTGATACTGTCTCCATGAACTCAGATTTTGGCGAAATCTCTTTCGAAAAATTTTCGACTCGGTTTATAAGATCTCCGGGAGTACAGTATGTCGCGTGGTTACCCAGTGGTGGAACCAATTCTTTTTCCCTGCCGTTTCAACTTTACAAACCAGATAAAAGCGGCAAATTAAAAGGCATTGCTAACAATCAAGCCCCCCATCTCAGCCCAGAAAATATTTTTGCGGAAGAGAAAATGTCCCTCCCAAGTGAGAAATATAATAATCACCATGCGCTTCGATCCGCCTATGAAAAAGCACAAAAAACACTTCTCCCTGTCGCTTCTGCTCCCATAAAAATCAGCCAAAATAGTTTAAAAGAATATGACATTCATGTTTACTACCCTCCTTTAAGCACAGGATTCGAGCAGGATAGGAGTCGAGGAAGTCTTGCGGGGACCATAAATACTCAGGCTATATTTGCTTCAGTATTTAGAAATACGGATTTTGAACAAATGGAAGATTATGACCTTCAAGATATCACCGATGTCAGCCTCCCCATAGATATCGTAGATTTCCCTAGTCATGGGCTTGATACTAAAAAACTTAATACTGACCCCGAATACTACAGAAGCTTTCCGATATTTTTTGGCGGGCGAACTTATGTCGCTCGTGCCTATAATGATCCTCACCTAGTTTTTAAAAAGGCACTTTTCCTAGGAATTCTGACATTCCTAGCTATAAATATAATCACCATACTTATTGCCGGTTTCATCAGCATTTTGACACGCCGCGAAGAATACCTGAGTAAACTTGTCGACATCAAAACGAAAGAACTCAATGCCTCTGAAACCAAATACCGTAGTCTATTTGAAAAGAATGAAGCTGTGATGCTGCTAATTAATCCGAAAAATGGGGTGATCAAACTCGCTAACAAAGCTGCTGAACTATTTTATGGGTGGTCTAACGACGAACTCCTAAAGAAAAGCATGACAGACATAGTCCCTAAAAGCTCTAAAATAATCCAAAATGCGCTTAAAGCTGCTGCGGACGGAAATTCAAAAATGTTTAGATCACGCCAAATTTTAGCGGACGGCACCCTAAGAGACGTCGAAATCTATCCTTCACCTATCATAGAAAATGGGGAGACTTTCCTGATTTCCATTGTCATTGACGTGACAAAGCGCCTGGAATCTGAACGCTCGCTGCACACCATATACAAATCCCTGCACACAGGTCTTATTGTTGTTGACGCATCCACGCACAAAATCATCGAAGCAAATCATGCGGCTCAAAAAATGATGGGACTTTCTCGTCCAAAAATTGTGGGAAAGCCCTTAAGCAACTTTTTAGGTTCTCATAGACGAGATAATTTTCTGCTAGACAACGGTAAAATAGGGGAAAATCTCGAGTCTGTATTGCAGAGAAAAGACAGAAGTGAAATCCCCATACTTAAAACAATTATGCCCATTGAACTCAATAACAAACATTGCATTCTCGTAACATTTGTCGATATATCCAAACAAAAAGAAGCTGCGTTAGCCCTTAAAGAACTCTCGACACGCCTAACCCTCGCAACACGCGCTAGTGGTGCCGGTGTCTGGGAATATGACCCCATAAAAAATATTCTCATCTGGGATGAGCAAATGCTGGCCATTTACGGTATCGACCACCAAAAGTTTATGGGAAGTTTAGAATTTTGGCTTGAAACGATACATCCTGACGACTTTTCAGAGTTTCAAATAAAGCTCAAGAACTCCCTATCAAGTGGGGATGAACTTGACACGGAGTTTAGAATTGTCAGGTCGGATGGTGCTATTAATTATCTAAGAATCATGGCGATTATTCAGCGCAATGAGGTGGGGAAAGCCACCAAAATAGTTGGCACCAACTGGGACATTACGAAACAAAAACAGCACGCGTTAGAAAAAGAACAGATGCTAAACCAAATCCAGCATCAAGAAAGACTTGCGTCGCTGGGAACTTTAGCCGCAGGTATCGGCCACGAAATTAACAACCCTCTTGCCATTATTAATGGCTATGTCGATATGTTAGGCAAAGATAAGAATGGAGAACGAACCGAAGAATTTATCAAAAAAATAAAAAATGCCTCTGACCGCATAGTCGGTATTGTTAAAGGCATTAGATCATTTGCTCGGGCCAATACGACAACGATTAAAAAAGTCAATCTGCATATAGCCATTTTGGAAACTCTTGATCTCATTAAAATCATGTTTGAAAAAGATAATCTCGTTATCGAAACCAAGTTAAATGCGACGGCCCCTGAAATCAATGCTACAATGGGTGGACTTCAGCAGGTCATTATGAATATGCTTACCAATGCTAGGGATGCTATAAAAGAAAAAGGTGACTCGGGGAAAATCACAATAGAAACTGAAGACTACGAAAATTCGGTTCACCTATATATTTCTGATGATGGCATCGGATTTGAAGGCAAACAGGCACGTCAAATTTTTGATCCCTTTTTTACAACAAAGGACCCGGGCAAGGGTACTGGACTCGGTCTTTCCATCACCCAAAACCTCGTTAAATCCTTTAACGGCATTATCACTGTGAAGAGTACAAGAAATATCGGCACTACCTTTTCTTTTGCATTTCCCGCTTCCATAACGGCAAAACAACCCATCACTCCCGATCCAATATTTCATGCGGGTAGAGACCAGGAACAGGCTAGTCTCATGGGACTTAAAGTTCTGATTGTTGATGATGAAAAGGAAATTTTAGGAATTCTGCGTACTGATTTAGAAACTTTAGGCCTTAGTGTATCTGAAGCCAATGACGGGGTTGATGCGCTCATCAAACTGAAGGAAAACACTTTTGATTTTGTCATCACCGATTTGCAAATGCCCCGTATGAACGGCGATATTTTAATCCTAAACGGCAAAGACCTGGCTCATCTTTCTAAGACCAAATTTATCGTCATCACAGGCAATAATATCGATGACTATCCACAAGAGCGTCAGGATGTGTTACATGGATTGGCTGACGCTTTTATCAAAAAACCATTTTCTAATGACGATATTTTAAATGCCATAAATTCCTCTTTGACGCAAAACTCCCGAGGAGCTTTGCAAGAAGATAAAAAGGCATCTTAAGTCAAGATATTTTTACGAAAACCTGCCAGAGTCTTTGGTAGATATGCCACCCAGCCTTTTAATAGGTGCGTTTTTTTCCTTGATAAATAGGGAAAAATGCTATTTATTGCTCTTTGAGATGGATGTTTTTATTCATGAATAGATAGATAGTCCCCCGGCGCTTTGGCGCATGGGACTATTTTAAACACGCGTCGTAAAATGGTAACCCTCAATGTAAGGAATAAGATTAATGTTTTTAAAAATTGCCTGCTTAACGAGTTTATTGCTCCCTCTTTCCTGTACCGACAGTGGTAAAAAATCAGAGCTCAAATCCTTAGATGAGGTTAAAGAGCTGAGTTTTAACGAAGAAACTGGCGTATATCAGATCTCTTGCTCAGATGGCTCTACCCAAATTGCGACAATTGATCAACTAGAAGACCCTGATATGGTCAGCGACGGTATATGTGATGGCTCTAATCCGTTTAAATTAGAGGTGATGGGAAGCAACGCAATTTTAAAGTTAAATGATAATATTATTAGGAATTTCAGCAATTACAGCTCTAGTGGCATAAGTAGTAAATTTGCCTATTTAACTGACACTGATGGCAATACAGAATTGTTTCACTACAAAAGAAAACAAATTTATATTGAACCAAAACCAAAATCCATTCAATTGACAACGAACTTTGCCGTTTTAACCTATAGTAAATCCTACTCCGCTATTTATAACAAAGATGGATATGATGTCAAAAAATTTTCTAGTTCTGATGCCACCATTGGAGTATCAGAAAATTTTGCCGCTATGATGGATAATGATGACAAGTATGCAGAAATTTTTAATAAAAATGGAAATAGAATAAAAGGTTGGCAAAACACGGAAACCATTCAACTATCAACAAATTTTGCCGCAGTCATGAATAGTAGCAAGTATTCAGAAATTTATAATAAATATGGAAATCTTATAAGAGCCTCTGAAAACACTACGTCCATTCAACTAACGACAAATTTTGCTGCCGTCTCCGATAGTGACGAACATTCTGAAATTTTTCTGAAAAGCGGAGAGCAAATAGTTGATGTAAAAAAGGCTAAGTCTATTCAACTGTCAAAAAACTTTGCTGTTGTGACAGATTATTACAATATAACCTATTTTTTTCTTAGAAATGGACTCTTGCTAGGACCATGGAGCGAATTAAAATCTATTAAGCTTTGGACAAATTTTGCTGGGGTGATAGATAGTTACAACGGTGGGGCCATTTTTGATATAAGCGGGCGCACACTAAGTTCATGGGAAGAGGTTGCTTCAATTTCCTGTGACGAAGCCTCGGCCCCCTGCATTATAGATCATGTTGATGGCAGTAAATCATTCTATCCAGAGCCTCAATAAAAAACAAAATCAGTCAGTATTAAAAAGGTTCAATCCTTTATACTGACGAAAAAAGCAATATTAATGGGATGACCCCGACTGAAAAAACCACCTATATCACTAAAAAAAGGGTGCGTAGGCTACTAGGTCATCCCCATACTCGTAATTTTTTGCCGCAAATTTTTGCCATGCTCATGCAGATCGGGGCGACCGAGTAGCGCGAGCATATTGATCTTATAAGCCTCGACCCCTGGCTGATCAAAGGGATTGACTCCCTGCAGCAAAGCCGAGACGGCACAGGATACTTCAAAGAAAAATATCAAAGCGCCTATATGATAGGCATCAAGCTCTCCGGCACTGATATTCAGCGACGGCACCCCTGCGTCAAAATGCGCTACTTGCGATGCTTTAAGGATCTGCTCGTTAATTGCGGAAAGAGGCATGCCCACCACAAAATCAAGTTTGTCACCAGCTAGTGCTTCTATTTTGGGTACCGTTATGCGGACTGATTCATAACTTCCGCGTTTTTTCTCCGCATGCTCAAACGTTAAAAAGGTTTCAAAAAGTTGCTTGCGCCCATCCTGCACATACTGGCCCAAGGAATGAAGGTCACGGCTGTAAATGGCTCCGGCAGGAAACAATCCCTTTCCGTCTTTACCTTCAGATTCGCCAAAAAGCTGTTTCCACCACTCAATAAAATCTTTTAAACGCTCATCAAGTGCGATAAAAAGCTCGATATTTAATTTTTCTGCTTGAAACACCTGACGGTAACACGCGTACTCTATTGCAGCATCAGACTGGCCCTTTGAGATTTTTTCGGCAAACCTATCATGATAATCCCGCGCCCCTGACAAAAGCGCCTTAATATCAAAACCCGCCAGCGCTAAGGGTAAAAGCCCGACTGGGGTTAGCACCGAATAGCGTCCCCCGATCCCGTCGGGCACAACTTGCGAAGTCCATCCAAAGGTATTCGTCAGCTGTCTCAGACTGCCCGACTTAGCATCGGTTACCGTAATAATGCGTTTGTTTACATCCTCAGACCCAAAACGACCGACCATATAATCATATAAAATACGAAAACCCGAGGCGGGCTCTAAGGTGCCGCCGGATTTGCTGATATTAATGATAAGCGGAAAATATTTCTCTAAACCCGTGACAAGACTCCCGTAGCATTCTTCTGACATGATATCCCCAACAAACGCAAGTCCCGGATGCTCAAGACTCGGCGGTTGGCATAATGCGTCAAAACTGGAAGTCAATGATTTTGCCACAGCCTTAGCGCCAAGACTAGAGCCTCCTGTACCAATAACCACCACCATATCGTAGGGGACCTGTATAGAATTTTTAATCTTGCAAATAGCCTCAATATCCTCGGAGCCTTCTTTCACAACATAATCGAACCAATGCGTCATATCGCCACCCAGGCATGTTTTATCGCGCAGAGCTTTGGCTATCTCTAAACCCTGGGGAAAAAGATTTTCAGCTTTTTTTTGCATAGGGATCGGAACGAAGCGCGCGGAAAAATTTATCGCTTGCATAGGGATATACCTCTAAAATTAAAAAGTGTTACGCACGAAATCCCCGCACATTCCTACAGCGCTTTGGGGATGTCTTTGTGATTTAGGACCTGAGACACGATGTGTTCCGGGGCCATAATATCAAAAATAGCTATATCATCTTCATATTCGACATGAACGACGTGGGTATGCCGGTAAATATAAGATATCAGCGCTTCAGCGGCGCTGGGAATTTTTACCTGGCACCTTTGAAAATGCGACGAAAAATGATCAAAGAGCCAGGTCCTCATTTTTTTAATGTCTGCGGGATTATGGGCGCTGATACTAATCGAGTGCGGATAGGCCGCATGCAAAATTTTGGGGAGAAATTTCATCTCGCATTGATCGAGTTTATTAAACACCATAAGCATGGGAATTTCTGTCGCTCCGATTTCTTCAAGAACACTCGCGGTCGTTTTGATGTGGTTCTCGTAATTGGGATGAGAGATATCTACTACATTGAGGAGCAAATCAGCTTCTAGTGCCTCTGCCAATGTTGATTTAAAAGAAGCAATCAATCCATGCGGCAATTTATCGATAAAGCCAACCGTATCACTGAGCAAAATACGCGGGTGCGTGTTGGGATCTATCAGCCTGATAGAAGTATCTAAAGTGGCAAACAAAGCATCCTGAGGAGCTTCCGTCCCGGTTGTGATCGCGCTCATGATCGTCGTCTTACCGCTATTGGTATACCCTATAAGAGCCACCCTGAGCTCATTTTGGCGGGAACGGCTTTGGGTTTTGCGTTCAGACTCAACTTCGACGAGCTTTTTTCGCAGACGCGCTAACCGTTCACGTGCGCGGCGGCGGTCGACCTCTATTTGTTTCTCGCCCATTCCCCGTGCGACGCCACCAGCGGTTTGACGACCCAAATGACTCCAAGCTCCCGCCAGTCGCGGCATGAGGTATTCTAAGCGAGCAATTTCTACTTGAATTTTGGCGGCCTTGCTTTGGGCATGTTTACCAAAAATGTCGAGTATCACCCCAGCTCTATCTAGCACTTCACATTTTAAAATTTCGCTTAAATTGCGTACCTGGGGAGGGGCGAGTTTTTGATCAAAGACCACAAGCTGCGCTCCCGATTGGTCGGCTAAATTTTTTATTTCTTCAACTTTGCCTGTTCCGATTAGGCTACCAGAAACCATTTTTTGTCGGCGCTGTATGACACGGCCAGCCACGGTGATACCTAGAGTTTTTAAGAGAAGTTCGAGCTCATCTAAGCTCGCATTAATATCGTCTGATTCATCATGGGGAAGGGCAACGCTTGCGATAATCGCTTTGGCATGGTCTTTAAGCCCCACATTATAGGTAAGCAAAAATTCTTCGTTCATTAGACTCCAAATAGGTAATATAAAAGCGTCTGCAATGAATATAGTAAAGCATCAAAAAAAGCTGTCCATCAAAAAAACTGGCGCACAAAGAAACAATAACAATCGGCAGTTCAGGTTCATTAATATCTTCTCCCCTTCGCGAGGCTTTTTATTAAATAAAAACAAAAACCTAAGCCTCTATAAATCCATAACTCAAGGAGAAGGCTCGAGATTTTGAGTTTAACACAAATAAAAACTGATGTTTATTATGTTCTATTTTATTTTTGCCCGTCTCTTCTGATAATCCCGCCATTCCTGTGTTGCTTTTATCCAACCAAAATCTTCTGACGAATCAGCAAGCTTTAGTTCCCTTGAAAATTGCCTAGGCTTTGCCAGAAAAATATTCAAAATAGCAATGCTTTTTTCAGGCTGCCGCGTCAACGCATAGCACTTGGCCAACATAAGTAGGGCGTCTTTTGCTAGCACGAGTTCATCATGACTTAAGGTATTGCTTAAATACGCTTTACGCCAATCCTCGAGGGGAGCCAGCGAAGCCTCAGGACTACTCATGTTGCGGTAAGCAAAAGCGAGCAAATATTTAGCATATAGGTGCTGAGACTCAGCCTTTAAAATAGTGGTAGATTCCTCATATTTTTTTTGATCGAGCAGACTGAGAGCATTTTTGATTTTTGGATTCTTGACGACATAATTATTGAGGATTTCTTTTGGCGTATTAAAACTAGGGCCCGCTGGTTTTATGGCACTCACAACGTAAGGGGTGTCTAAAAGACAGGGAGAGTTTCCACTTCCGTTACAACACACCTGCGTAATAATCACAAGAATGCGTTTGCCGATGTTTTCCGCACACCGAATTTTGTTAATTTTAGAAAACATAACTAAGTTGCGACCGACAAAATTTTTGTTTTGCCCAATGGGTTTGGCACTATTAACTCGGCCCTTGATGATTTCTCCTTTGTAGGAAAGCTTAAATTCCTCAAGATTGGTGCTAGAAAAGTTGTCCAGCCATTCATTATCCTTTTTCCATTCCTTAACTTTTGCGACTGGATCAATGGTCGAACACGCTAGGACATCAAGCTCGAGATCCCCAGAAAAAAGACCCGTACAGGCTAGGCCCTTCTGGACGCTTACAAAGGCATTCAGACCCAACATGCCAAGGAAAAACAACCCCTTTTTTTTCATTTGACTCCCCAAAATCCTAAAAGCGCTCACTAGGTCACCTCAAAAAAATTTGCTATAATAAAACATTATACAATAAAGTGAACCCAGCATGGCACATTTCCTGATTAGAACCGTCGAACTCATTTTAGTCCCCATCTCATCCTTGGGTTCCTATGGGATTTTTTTATATGATGCCCTAAAAAAAATATTCGTACCCCGCATCAGCCTGTCGCTCACTATGCAACAGCTTGAATTTGTTGGAAATCGCAGCACCGGGATCGTTATTTTAGCGGCGATTATGATTGGGGCTGTGTTTGGCCTCCAATTTGGGACCATTTTTCAAATCTTTGGCGCAGAGTCTATGATTGGAGCTGCAGCAGGGGTTGCACTTGCAAAAGAGCTCTCGCCAGTGGTGACGTCTTTTTTGGTCACCGGTCGCGCTGGATCATCTATGGCAGCAGAAATCGCTACTATGCGAGTGAATGAGCAAATTGATGCCCTACGCATTATGGCGGTCAATCCCATGGCCTATTTAGTAGCTCCGCGACTGCTAGCTAGCCTAATTATGCTACCTTTACTTACGATTATCTTTACGATTTGGGGAATATTTTCCGCATTTGTTATTGGCGTTCTAATATTTAACGTTGATGTCGGTGTTTTTATGGACCAGATTCGCGCTATTGTCAAAACAAGCTATGTATTTGAGGGTATTCAAAAGGCGGTCGTTTTTGGTTTAATACTGGCAAGCATTGCCTGCTACAAAGGATTTAACGCTAAAGGCGGAGCAAAAGGCGTCGGAAATGCCGTGACTGAAGCAGTCGTCACTTCGCTCGTTACGATCTTAATCGTCGATTTTTTTATGAGCTATATCCATCATACTTTTTAAATGTCATTGTGTTTTTGCCTCCCCTGCTGCCATAATACGGGGATGACTGGTAAGACCCCCCCCACAATAGAAAAAAAATCATGCATTATTGCTGAAAAACCCTCTATGGGTCGCGATATTGCCAAAGCTTTGGGCGTTACCCAAAAAGGGGAGGGATATCTTTATAACGACACATATATCATAACCTGGGCTTTTGGGCATTTACTCAGCACTATGGAACCCCAAGAAATGAATCCCGCATGGAGTACTTGGCGCAGCCAAGACCTGCCTTTGATTCCGAGTTCTTGGCCCCTGAAAGTCAATCCAAGTAGTCCAAAACAGTTTGAAATCATCAAAAACTTGGTCTTAAGCCCCGGTGTTTCTGACATCATCAACGCCATGGATGCTGGTCGAGAAGGCGAACTTATTTTTCGTCAGCTCTACCACGCTACCCGCTGCACTAAACCCGTGCGCCGCCTTTGGCTTTCCGCCTTAACCCCAGAGAGTATTCAAAGTGCTATCGAAGCGATGAAACCGGGCGGTGCTTACAACAATCTCGCCACGGCGGCCATCTGCCGCAGCCGTGCGGATTGGCTCGTGGGGATAAACCTCACCAGAGCCTGCACGCTCGCCCACAATGAGCTTTTTACCATTGGGCGCGTACAAACACCGACGTTAAATCTCGTCGTTTTGCGTGACCATGAAATCAGCTCTTTTGTGCCCGCAGATTATTTTTTACTGAAACTAACCTGCCAACCCAATGCTGATCCCGATGCTACCTTTCAGACTCAAGTTCTCAGCAGCGACAAAACGCCACCAGAGGTCATAAAAACATTAAAAAAAGGACGCAGCCCGAAGCTTTCTTTTCTCTCGCAATGGGGACATTTTGACCAAAAAGACACTGTAGAAAAACTCAGCAAACAACTGAATAGCGGCTCAGAAACTTTAAAACTCATTGGCAGTACGGGAAGAACAAATAAGCAGTCCCCGGACAACCTGCTTAGCCTCACGGATCTGCAGCGCAAAGCTAATCAACTTTTTGGGTTTAGCGCGAGTGAGACCTTGGAGATTGCGCAGAGACTCTATGAACAGTTCAAAATCATCAGCTATCCACGCACAAATAGTAGTTTCCTGTCCTCGGGAGTTCTCGCCGAAGTTCCCAAGATTCGGAAAAATTTAGAATTACCTTACCAAAGAATTTTTTCTTATCTTTCCCCTGAACTAAAAGTTCCCGAAAAATTTATCGATGACGAAGATGCTTCTGAGCATCACGCCTTGATTCCCACGATAAAACCTTGTGAATGGACCAAATTGCCAGAAAAAGAACGAAAAATTTATGATCTTATTTGCCGTAGTTTTTTATGTATCTGGGGATCCGCCAAAATAACACAAATTAGCGAAGCTTATTTCACAGTTTCCTCCCCAGATTCTCCCCCAGCAGACCAAAAGGCCTTAGATCTTTTTTGCTGTGCTAAGGGCCGCCAAATCCTAGATCACGGGTTTGAACGGATCCTGAGTTTCGCGCCATGGGGTCATCCTGAAAGCAGCAAACAAAATGAAAAAACTCATGGTAAAGACATTGAGCCCAAAGGTTCTGACCAGGTGCTGCCTTCATTTTTTCCCGATGACATTTACCCTGTGCGGGAAGCAAAAATTTCATCGCTCAAGACATTACCTCCTGCGCATTATTCTGACGCGACACTGCTTGCTGCGATGGAAAGAGCCGGGCGTCACCTAAAAAAAGACACTTTACTCAAAGGCAGTATGCGGGATTTTTCTTTAGGAACCGCTGCGACCAGAAGCCAAATCATCGAATCCCTGGTAAAGAGGGCCTATATTGTGCGCAAAGGACGGCAAATATATGCAACAGAAAAAGCCTACACCTTAATTAGCGCCATCTCTGAACGCATAAAAAGCCCTGAAATAACCGGCAAATGGGAGGCTGAACTCGAAAGCATTTACCGGGGTACTCTGCTGGGCAAACAGTTTATGAATGATATCACAATTATGGTACGTGAGGAAGTTGCGGCATTCGGTACCAGCACCAGCCTTAGGCACCGCTCCGAGCCCAGTTTTAATAGTGGTCCTGGCAAAACCTCATTCGCACTGCCTAAAAACAACCTGAGAGATCCCCAAGCAATTAAACAGCAGACACAGGATGACCACGATACTTTGGCACGGGAGAAACAAAATTTTCTCCCACCGTTATCTCAAAAATCTCTCAAAGATATTCTCAAACTGGTATGGAACTACGCCTCATTTCGCCCCTTACAAGAGCAGGCATGCTGTGCCCTCCTCAATAAAAAAAATGTTCTCATGGTAATGCCAACGGGTGCAGGCAAATCCTTATGTTACCAGCTTCCTGGCCTAAAAATGGGAAAATTAACGCTGGTGATAAGCCCTTTGATATCTCTTATGGAAGACCAGTGTAAAAAGCTCTTGTCGCTTGGACTAAGGGCTTTTGCTCTTCATTCGGGGATGTCAGCGGAGCGCAGCAAACTCATTTGGCAAAAACTGAGTCAAGGACAGATTGATTTTTTATATGTTTCCCCAGAACGCCTGAGTAGCGAATTTTTTTGCCGCGAAGTTTTTAGCCAAAACATCAGCCTCATTGCTATTGACGAGGCTCACTGCATTTCGCATTGGGGTCATGACTTTCGTCCTGAGTACCGCGTCATAGGGGATCAACTCCACAGGTGGGCACAGAGTATTCCCATCATTGCTTTGACGGCAACCGCGACAGCACAAGTCCAAGATGACATTGTCGCTCAGCTCAAAATTATTGATCCTGAAAAGATTATTTCTGGTTTTTTTCGCAGCAACCTCGCTATTACCCCTATGGAAACAGCCCGAGACCAACGAATAAAAACCATAAGAACTATTTTAAAGAAGCCCGAATCCCTGCCTGCCATTATTTTTGCCTCTTCGCGTAAAGAAGCCGAAAAAATTCACTTAAAACTTAGCTCAGCTTTGGACTGCGATGGTGGGTTATACCATGCCGGTTTAGATCCCGAAGTCCGCCATAAGACTCAGGATGCTTTTCTCGCGGGCCGCCTTTCTTTCATTGTCGCAACCATAGCTTTTGGTATGGGCATCGATAAACCAGATATAAGAACCGTAATCCACGCTAACCTCCCGAGAAATTTAGAAGGTTATTATCAAGAAATTGGCAGAGCAGGTCGCGATGGGCTTAACGCTAAAGCCATTCTTTTGTGGTCTTACCAAGACCTAAACCACCATGAATATTTTTTAGGCAAATTGCGCGATAGCTTGGTCGAGCTCGATGCCCTTTTCAAAAAAATCCCCCATAGTGATAGCGCCAATACCTTTGTGATCGAAACACCATCAACCTTTCAAAATAGTTTTGGCCCAGAGGACAGCTCCCAACGATTGCTTCTTATGCTCCAAAACTTGGGCGGCATAACAGGTAACATCAGAACCGGCTTTAAAAGAGCCTCTTCTGAGTGGCGTACTACGTTTCTTGCGCATTTAGAAATGAAAGAGATTTCTTTGAGTCGCGTCATCAAGTTCCTCAACAGTGATATGTGCCGTATGCAGGCTTTATGTGAATATTTCGGAGAAAACACAACATCTCAATGCGGCCACTGTGATATCTGCCAACTCACTAAGACAAAAAGGCACTCCCTTTCAGCAACTGAAAAAAAAGTGGCCATGCATCTATTTGATTCATTAAAAATCAGCCGAGAACGTTCTTTAGGTAAACTCTATAACGATTTATGTGGCGACTCTCCTCTAAGTAAAAGTGATTTTGAAGTTTTACTGAGTGCTCTATTTAAATCCCGTATGATTGCGATCGAATACCGCTCTTTTCTCAAAGATAAACACCGCATTGAATATCAAGTTGCCTGTATTGAAAAAAGTATATCCAAAAAAAGTTTTAAACAAAAACTTGAGGCCGTTCATCTGCAAAAATTTCTATAGAAATATTTGAAAAAATAGATCTAGAACTCGACGATCTTTCTAATCATCGTTTTTATGTCGAAGCAATCGGAAATAAAACAATTGATACCTTTCAGGGATTAGTTGATGCCTTTAATCAAAATTTGCCTGATCCTATTTTCATTGGTCGCCCCTAATCATTAAATTGAAAGCCAACTCTGGTTGATTGTAAGGATTCTTGCATAAGAACATAAAATTCATAAATATGAGAATATTGCCCTGAAAAATATCAAGGCAATTTTTTTAAATGTCATTATTGCTGCTTTTTATAGCGTCGATCTTTTAAATTTCTCTTTCTTTTGGGACCGAGATTCCAAACTCTCCAATAACACCTGTTACACGAATGACTTTAGAGAAATTATCTCGCCTCCTTTTCCTGGGTATAAATATAATATAGATAGCGTTATCGCTTTGCATGCCTCTTGCATCAAAACTCTTTAATTTTTGTAGAGTTGATTAAAATTTAAGCATATCTTTACAGAGATAGCGATATAGAAGAAATAATTCTTAAAGAATTCTAAATCCTTTGAAAAAACTTAAGTATTCTGGTCGATTTTATTGATTCTAATTTTCCGCAATTATGGATTTTTTTATAAAACTCAGATGCGGCAGAATAAGTTCTTTTCCAGCATATATTCTCTTATAATAAAAATAATTTCTGAGTACGAGCTTCACATAGGTTCTTGTTTCCGCGTAAGGAATTCGCTCTATAAAAGTCAGCATATCAGCCTGCGCAAAATTTTTCACCCACTGCTTAACCTTACCTTCACCTGCATTATAAGAGGCAAGAACATATACCGGTTCCTGATAAATTTCTATGAGTCTTCGCATATATTCTATACCGAGTTCAATGTTGATTTCTGGCTCATATAACGTATTGCTACTTTTACGTAACTTTTTGGCTATGGAACTACGCCCACGAGCTTCTTTAACTTTCATTTTTTTCGAAATCGCTAGTGCAGTTTTAGGCATAATTTGCATAACACCCAAGGCCCCTGCTGGAGAAGTCGCCATGGGATTAAACACGCTTTCTTGTCTAATTAAAGCATAAATCAAATAGGGATCTAGGTCTGCTTTTGCCGCAAACTGTTCGACCTCTTCGCTAAACCTCTTAGGAAAAATGATTTTTTCGAAACCAGAAGGCAGGCGGTTGCGAAAACTTCTGGGAAGAGTCATATATGATTTTATAGCACTAAGCCAACGCCCGGCTGCGTTTAAAACCATGGTCTTAAGTAATATTTTTTCGTAATCTTTATCTTTAATTTCCCACTGATTAATCTCACACACGGCCTCCTGGGTGAGTCCCAAAGACAAAAGCTTCTCGGCTCTAACAAAGACTTCCTTCTCAATATCAGACGTATCTTTAGTAAGATTTGTCATTTTAAAATCGGGATTATAATTGGGCTCAAGAGCCATTTTTTTTCCAGAGAGCTCTTCAAATAAAAAATGCCCCATCGCCCCATAAAATGTTGAGTAAAGCTCTTTAGATAGTCTTGAAAAAAATACTTTTGCTTCTTCGATTTGCCCCAAAAAAAGAGCTCTTCTCCCATGCCAAAACAAGGCAAAGCCAAGGTCATCCTCACCGCGCAAATCTTCTGGAACCCCATCTTCTATCTCAACAATAGCGTCGAGGGGCTTTTTCATTTCTCCCCACTTTTCACTCTCAGCGTAGATGAGAACAAGTTTTCTCAGGGCGTCTTTATGTTCCTCAAACCCTGGATAAGTCTGTACGTACTCCTCAAAATGTTTCATTGCTGCATCAAAATTATTCTGATTTTCTTCAATGCTCGCTTGGAGATATTTGGCTCTAGCTTTGATAAAACGTGAAAACATTGGGTCTGTAAGAATTTTTTCCGTTACTTTAATGGCACTGGAAAAATCATCAATATGATAATAAGCTTTCGCCTGCTCCAATAAAGCAAACCCTTTTCCTTGCCTTGGCATCAAAGACTCTAAAGGCACTTCTAGTTCTGTCCAAAACCCGATCCTATCATCTAGCTTGCGCGGGATTTGGCATTTCGCCGTTAAACGAGCTATTTTTATAAATTTATCAACATCCTTAACCCAAAAAGGAAGATCGTCAAATAAAAGCTTCTTAGCTGTATCACATTCTCTTTGTTTATTTTTTTTAAGAATAATCTCTTCTTTTAATGTCCACAACTCGCTGTCATGTAGTTTGGCTGATGAAGAGTCATCTTCCCACCATGGCATGCTAATGCCTTTGACTCCTTCTTTTTTAGCAAATAGTTCTACGGATTTCTTAAAATCAATTGTTTCATCACTTTCAAGGTTACGCACCAAATAGGAAAATAGAGCTTCCCGACTCCCTGTGAATGGATTCTTTTTTATATATCCTAATATTTTTTCTTTTTGCGTGTCCGTATATGAGGAGAAATCATCGGCAATAACCGTTTTAATCATCTCATTTTGAGGACAACTGCTTCCTTTATAGAGAAGTAACTCACGCACATCATTTGCAATCTTTTTGTTATCGTTACCTTCTAAAAATTTTGTAAGTTCTGCTAGAGCATAAGGATAAAGAGGATCATCAACTGATTTGGCATCGTGAAGTAAATATGCTATCTCACTTTGCTCCAAGATGTCCTGTTTTCTTCCCTTAAAGTATTTTGGATTCTTTAGAAGAAAAAAACTTTTTCCGACTGGCGTTTCGGTTTCAAAAAAATCTAGATATTCCTTTTTTGAAAAATCTTGCATATTTGGTTTATTAGCATACGTACCAAACCACTCTGAAACAATATGATCACTATCTTCGTTTTTTTCGTCGAGAGGTACTAAGGGATAATCCTGCGGTAATGGTGTACTCATCAGCTCAGGAATTCCGCATATGAAGATCACAAAGGCAAATACTGATGTAACCCAAAAATTTTTGAGCGATTTATTAAAAGACATTATTGAATCCATTATTTCTCGCATACCTAGGTATCGGAGAATTGGGTAAAAATATTAAGTTACAGTTAATTGTAAGATGAATCGTAGGTTCATGTCAAAAAATAGCTAATTATCTTAGGCTAGTCCCAAGGTCCCGTCATTCTCGCGATGCTCGAATGACGGGAAAGGTTAATGATAGTAAGGTTTTCAATGAATTTTGATTCATCCATCCAATCGTCCGAATTCCTTGAGCAATATTTTTAAAGCCCATTAGTCT
>JAUILP010000044.1 GCA_030432875.1 Oligoflexia bacterium
ATGCAACCTTGGCTTTGAATTGAGCCGTGTGTTTCTTCCGCTGAGCCATTTTTCACCTCCGTTAGATGGCTGTTTTATACCAGCGGACTTAACTTAGCAAGTTGTCCAGTTTTTGGGGTCCACCATAGGGTTCCATCGTAAATATTCTTGTTTAATAAAGCCAGAGAAAGGAGGAAGATAGTCAGTATTTGTATTTTCTACAAAATAAAACATCATATCCTCTCCTTCGCAGTTATAATTAAGGTATTTTTGATCAGAACCGTCATATGAAATCAAAGGATGTGAAGGAAATACTTCGACCGCACTAATGGGAAATGTACCCGTACTCCAACCCTTTGGTGAATACTCGACCCTCAAAGTTTTTAGAGAATATTCAGAGGTGTCGAGGATATTCCCCGCCTCATCGCAAGTAAAATTTTCCTGGTCAGTTTCAAAAGATTTTCCCTCTTCAGGTGAAATTAATCCCGCAATGTCATTTGAAATCTTTAATTACTATACCCAGATGGGAACATGGCCAAGGAGGCTATAAATCTATTTTTAGTAAAGATAAAAAACCAAGATATCTCAATCTAGATATAAAATGACCCCGAGCTTCGTCACGAGTATGCCTTTTTTAACCTTAGATTTTGGATAAATTTTTTGAAATAATTTTTCATAATGTCCCAGTTGCAGGTGATAGCCTTTAGCTTTACAAAAACGCGTCAAGTTTATCCGACCTTCTGCATCCAAGGTATCGCTCGGGAGAAAATTTTTAAGATTAAATGTCTTATAATCAATTATGACGATGTCTTCTCCCGGCAAAAAACAAACAAGGTCAATCCGTCCCTGCCATAAATTCTCCCCGATGATACCCGCCACACCAAGCTCTGCTTCTACCCTAAGGGCATTTTGCAGAAGCAGATTAAAATCATCCGAGACTTTTACTTTTTCTATTTCGGCCAGCGCTTGTTGATAAATATCTTCCGTATTTACTAGGTTCCCTAGGCCGTCTGCGTTTTCTTTTGCACAAAGCTGCTGCCAAACGTCAAAAGCATTAAAGGCCTCATCTTTTACAAAAGCCTCAAGACCGGCATGAATAAATGTGCCATAAAGTGCCGCCAAGGAGTTGGAGGTAATGGCAGGTTCCCCGGTATTTTCTAAGGTAAGGGGAACGTTACTATTTTTTTCAGATGAAGTTTTTAGGGAAGGAAAGCGCGGAATATAACTACCACGTAACCCCGGTTGATCTCCAGCACTATGGTGAATAATGCCTTTTTGGGTGAGTGCTAATACGTTCTTGGGACTTTTAAGAACGGGTTTTTCCCGAGCCTTGGTATCTTCAGCTGCTTTAAATTCCTTTTCATTTTCTACGTCAAACTCCTGCTCCCATGCATGACTTTTACTCCCAAGCGCTATGTGCGCGGAGCAATCATCCGCAATTTCAATGGTTTTAAGGTGTGTGCTATAGAGATCCTCTATGACTTCTTTGACTTGGGTGCTATAGGCAGAGCTCACCCCGCGAGCCGGTAAGCTATCAAAAAAAACTAGATGCTGTATGGCTCTTGTCAATGCGACATAAAAGAGACGATCAGATTCTTCACGAATTTTTTCGTCGACAAGGGTCAACTTTTGGTCAAAGGCAAAATGTCCCTTGGGTTGATCAACTTGTGTCCCTATATAATAGACGCCAAGGTCATCTAAATTCTCTCCACCTTTGAGCCAGTATTTATCGCGTTTATGCCAGTTAAGACCAAGACCAACGCAAATAACCATACCAAACTCCAAGCCCTTTGAGGCATGAATCGTCATCAGGCGCACGGCCTCTGCGGTTTCTAGTTGATAGGATAGGTTTTCATCTTGGCGCATCAGGTCCAAAGTTCGGGCAAGAATTTTGATATCGCTGATATTTTTATCTATGAGTTCATGGACGCAAACTTTATGCAGTTCCCGAATATGAGTTAAGGCTATTTGAACTTCACTTTCTGGATAAGATGTCTGGTAACCAGATTTAAAAAAGGAAAGGGTAAAAACTTCATGAATAAGACTAAAGACGTCGTTAATTTTAGTCAGTGAAACTTTATCTTTGAGCCAAGGCGCCGCGGGAGAACTCCCTAAAATATCCTCAAGTACGGCGAGACTGCGCTCCCTTCCCTTTAAATGATGGTGGGCATGTAATAAAGCAAAAATTTGATCCTCGCTTATTCTCAAAATGGGCGAGCGCATAAGATGACACAGGCTTTGGAGGTCCTCTGGAAAGGCTAAAAACTTGAGGAGAGCAAAAAAATCGGTGATTTCTGGTCGATTAAAAAAGTTTTTGATATCAGAGCGTACCGTTTTTATACCCTTTGCCGCTAAAGCGGACTCAAAAATACCCGCATGCGTGCCACTACGATAAAGAATCGCAATATCACGGGGCATTAGAGGCCTCATTTTTTTGGTAACTTTATCGGGAATAGAAATTTGTCTTTGTCCCTTACCCTCTAGCACCCACTTGACGTAGTGAGCGACTGCGTCAGCTTCCTTTTCAATTTCATTCTCTTCCTCATCAGATCGGTTCGCCGACGAAGGAGCATTTTTGCTCAGCAAAGTCACTGAACCAACATCTGGAGTCAAAGCTTCTCCCTGCTCACTCATGGCTACCGAATGCTGACTAAAGCCTGCCAGGGGAAAACGCTCAAAATAGGCGTTAACAAATTTGATAACCGATGCTGAACTGCGGTAACTTTGCTGCATCCCAAGAGTCATCAGGCCAAATTCTGCCAATTGATGTGCAGCATAGGGCATGAGGCGCGGTTCTGCCTCACGAAAACCATATATTGACTGTTTAATATCTCCCACCAAAAACACGCTGGGTCTTGCCCCGCTCATAACGCCATAATCTTTGTCTCCGGCAAGCAGCTCATGGGCAATATTTTCAAAAACTTGCCACTGAAGTAGACTTGTATCCTGAAACTCATCGATCATCAGATGGGCAATCCCTCGCTGGATGAGATACCGGGGAGTAAAAGCATGTTCTCCCTTAAAAAGTTGATATGCTCCCCTGAGAAGATCATCAAAGTCAATTATCCCCTGTTCCATTTTTAAAGAATGCAGAGAGTTCTCAAGATATAACAAAAATTTTTCATACATGTCAGTACGTTCATTTAAAACCTGAAGATTTTGCCTATTGTAAAAAGCAAGCAATGCGGAATCGATCAGGTCAATTTCCTTTTGAAAGGATTCTCTTTTTTTCCCACGAATGAACCGCCCTGAAACGCAAAATTCCCGCGATATAAAGCCAGTTTCTTTGAGACTTGCGATGGATCCGGTACCTACTGCTTGCTGCACGTCATCATGAATTTTTGTTGTACTGCTAAGCGTAAAAATAGTGGGTTTTAAAAAATCGAGGAGACCTTGCTCATTATCATAGGGGGGAAGTTCAGAAATATCATGCTGCCTAAAACCAGACTCTCCCGTAGATTTCAGGATATACCAAAGGTATCCGCGAATATTTTTTACTTCCTGAAGCTCACGGCGGATGCGCTGAATATCGCCTCGGAATAATTTTTCAGCAAGGCCATCGTGCTCCAAAACATCAAGCATCTTATCTAAGGCCTTATTTTCACTTTGGCGCACCAGCAACTTTTTTTCTTCGCTAGTGGCTAGCCGCAAAGCCCCTAAATCTGGTGCATGACCTTGCTCAAAAGCCTCCAAAGGAAAGCGTTTAATCCAGTCCATAAAGAGACTATCAATGGTACTGATTTTAAGGCGCTGAGAGGCCTGTAAGATAACATTTCCCACCTGCTGAGCAGAAATAGGGGGTGCTAAGGGGAAGCCCTGGTCATTGTTCTTTTTTGCTTCGCGATAAAACTGTAATAGCTGCCTCTCGAAGTTCACCGCAAAATCTTTGTTAACAAGGAGGTCGCGGGCAAGCTCAAGAATGCGCCCCCGCATTTCTCCGGCTGCTTTTCTTGTGAACGTAATGGTGAGAATACCACTAGGATCAGCTCCACTTGCGACCAAATAAAGAAATCGGTGACTGAGCTGATAGGTTTTTCCTGTACCAGCACTCGCGGCAAGAAGAAAACTTCTATAGGGATTATAGGCGAACTCACCGGGCTTATCCATCAGCCTCTCCCCTTTTGTCAGTTTGGGCACTTTGATCTATTTTTTTTAGTAAACGTTTTTCTTTTGTAAATGCGTCTTTGTACCGAGGGTCATTTTTACCGCAGATGCCCGTATAAGAGCAAAACTGGCAGCGCGAAATATCAGGCACAATAAGTGGTGTCTCTGCGCCGGTATCTTCACGGAACCTAAATGTCAGCAAATCCATAATTCTGGAGGTTATAAGATCAGTGTCTGCAGTATTTCCGGGGGATTTACCGGGAAAGCGGCTAAATTTTTCTTGCTTCTTGGGATCATCTTTTCCTCGGGAGCTCATGCCCACCAGTTTTGCTTCTCCCGCATAGATACTAAAATATAGTAAATAAATATTTTCTTTAGGCACAAGTTCTTTGCCAAGAGCCTGGTAATAAATAAAAAGTTGTGGTTCCAGTCCCAATAGAATATCTTTCTGGCTAGGAAGACTTATCCTCTTAAAATCGAGGATAAAGGCGTCTTTTTCCCCTAGATATACAGCATCGATTTTACCGCGAGGCTTTGGGCCCAAATAGCTGCTGTCACCCAAAGAAAGAGGTATCCCTTCGCCCAAAATTGAGCGCTCAACCCATACGTCTGCAAATTTTGAAGACCCGATGAATTCTCCAAGCTGATTGATAAATGACGCGATTTTGGGCCAGCTAAAAAGCCGAAGGTGCTGGATTGTCCAGGAGTCATCAAACTCTTGGGGGCGGTATTTTTCACTTAGTTCCTGCAAATACCGACTGAGAGAACTTTGCTCTGTATTTAAGGGTAGGGAGCAAACTGATGCTGGGATATGACTATGTTGACCTTTTTTTTGCTGCGTTGCCATTGCCTCGCCAAATTTTTCTAACACCTTGTGCAGCCAAATACCCAGTATCCGGGGATCATCCTTACTGGGTAAGGTAAATTCGCTAACCCCCATAGCACTGAGTAAAAAAGCAAAAGGACAGTCAATAAGACGGCCAATCTGGGTCACGCGCATGTCACGAAAATAGCCCTCGTATTCTGGGCGGTAAGCATTGGTAGGAGAATAAAGCAGACTTCCCGACTGTGGTTTGGGGCCAGCAAGATCTTCCGTTTTTTCACCTGGATGCACATTGTTTATAGAGGCAGCCTGTGACTGATTTGAGCTACATGCCAAAATCAAGGCCTCAAAGGCATTTTGGCTAAGCTCCGTGGCAGAATTTAGAATGAGAAGCTGCTCAAGATAGCGGCTACGTGCCACCTCGGTGCCTCCCATCTGCTGAGGATAAAAGAAAAATGTTTGCCGGCACTGAGAGAAAATAAGGCGAAGCGTCGTTTCTTCGATAGCTTCTATATAAGACCATCCCCTAAGCCCTGCCTTATATTTGGTCACGTCATCAATGAGCACATCACTAGGAAGACCCTTGGGTAATATGCCTTCCACTAGCCCTAAAAAAATGCCGTAAGCAAAAGGGATGTGACGCGCTTCATCAAGCCCTAAGATCTGAACACCGGAAAAGGCATAACCCTTCTCGCGAATTTCGAGGGTTTCCACATGATCTGACAGTACCTTAAAAAAGCTCCCGACGCTGAGTTCCATAGTGAGTACCTGAGCCAAATCCCCAAGCTCCTTAAAAAGATTGCTCAGGGTTTCATGCGCAGCTAATTCCCGTTCTCGGTCTTTTTCGTCACCAGAAGAATCAACCCATGGATCAAAAGTCTTGAGAAAAACTTCCTCTGCGAGTGAAAGCCACTGGCTTAGCGGCAGGGTTTTATGCTTCTTCACATGTTCTTGAATAAAACAACAAAGAGAGAAGAGGCCTGGGTCCTTTTCCCCCGCCCCTCTTTCGACCCTACTCGTCGCAGCGGAGTCAAATTTGAGAAAGAAGTTACGGAACTCCATAGCCTTTAAATAATCTGTCCAAAGTGTGCTGGGAGAGGGCGTTTCTAAATCCTTTGTCCAAGCCTTGGCGGTCAAAGGATGGCACAAAAATGAGCCGATATAATGCGGATCACAGGGATTTTGCACTAGAGCAATAAAGCTCGCGATAAATGAACCTAAGGAAGTCTGCATAAAGGGCATAGCTAATGCAAAATTGTAGGGAATCGTACTGCGTTCAAAAACTTCCTTAATTAAATGGCGATAATTTTTTTCACTTGGAATAATAATGCCAATTTGGCTAGGACACACACCCTCAGTGAGAAGTGTTTGCACTAGATCAGTCATGCGCGCGACTTCATCGACGGGCGACGCGCAAGTCACAATGACATGGCGTGATTCGGGGATATTTTCATCAAAATTTTTAAACTCTTGGTCATGATTTTGGCCCTGAAGATTTAACCCTTTTTGAGCAGAACTCGCCCCTTCAAAAGCGCCCATAATATCTGCCAAAGGATTAAAGCGCAGTGCAGGGAGGGTGGGAGCTTCTGTCAACCATATAGTGACATTTTCATCATGTGCAATCTGAGAAAGAACCCTTTGATGAACAGGGGCCAAAGTCGTTAGGCCTGCGATGAGATAACGTACCCCTGGGTCCAATTTAGGAACACAATCTTTCTCACAAAATTCTTTCAAATCCTGGTACGCCGCATAACGGGAAAATATCAGCCCTTTTTCTTCACCAAGGGAACCAAGACTCTTCAGCAAACTCTTGATTTCATGAAAACGCTCTTCAAAATAAACTAGGGTTCGTTCATCTGCTAACGTATCCTGAGATACTGCCATAGATAGGGCATGATTTAACTGATCTGGGTCCCAACCTAGGGCAAAAGTATCATTAATGAGCTGGGCAAGTTCATGCTCCATACCCGGACGTAAATGGATAAATTTTTCTCGGTCAAGAAGGCTCCTGATAACAATTTCTGTGGCCGCATCACTAAGGGATAAGCTTGCCTTTGGTGAGGGCAGCGCCGCTAGGCAGTGGTCTGACAAAAAACTTTGCCAGCTTTTTATTTGCGGAGCGAGAAAAGCTCCTGTAGATTCGGCATATAATGCCATAAAATACTGCCCCATCCGGTCGGTAGGAAAGACTAAACAGACTTTGCTAAGATCCCTGGCAAATTCCTTCTTCAAAGCTGCGACCAATGAGTCAACTAAGACCTCAGAAAATTGAGTGATTTTAAGCATACCCAGGCGTCTCATCCTAAAAAAAATAAAAAAAGGGGATTCAGATAATCCGGTAGCAAGGCGTAAGCTCCGGGCTCCTACAGATAAAATAGCGCAAAACTAGGCTTCCTGCCATTGACTTACGAATACGGATAGACCAAATTTTTTAGCAAGCGAAACGGACGTCTATCACTTAAAAATTGGTTCCCTAGAGAAGTCACTCCCTCTATCAAACATACAGGATATGTTGGCAAAAATTGGGGTTTTACACCCCAGAGCATTTTATGCTGCCATATGCCATCAGCCTCTAGAGCACATGTTACGCCTAAGCTCACCATTTTTATCTTCTCTTGACAAGCTATCTTCAAAATTTCTGCATTGAGAAACACGGGAATTTGAGCTTTTTGACGCGAGTCCTCCCACAATGATCTATCTAAACCAAGGCGAAGCAAACGCCAAGAGCTATCCTTCGAAGTAATGATCAAACACCCTCCAAGAATATGGCCCTCTTTATTTTTGGCAAAGTATAGCCTACATTTAGGAAATTTCTTTTTAAACTCATCAAATGTTGGGATCATGGCTAAAGAGGCATGTCGGTGCTGGCTAGTGGGAAGAAGTAGCTCCTCATAAAAATAGGATAAATCATTTTCAGCAAAGCCTTGTACTAGTGTTAGGCCTAGTTTTTCTGCTCTCCTATAATGTTTTTTCAGAGAATCACTTAAAAAATTTTTGTAGTACGTATCCCACCCATCGCTGAGATCAATAACTGAGTCCGTTAAGGTTTGGTGATAAAAGGCCTCGGGAGCAAGAGGATTTCTCGATAATGACCACCGAGGAAATTGTTCAAGTAATAAAATATCGCTACCATTTTTACATGCGAGTAGTTTGATTTTTTTATAAGAAAGACGCTCCTTAGGAGCATTAGCAATAGCTTTCACGCCAGAGACAAATAGACCTTGAAGAATATCGTTGACAACTTCCCGTCTCACATATAGATAAACGGATATTTCTTTACCTATATGACCTTTAGCCATGCCCTTGATGCAATAGGAACGCAACCCTTTTCCGGTGAACCAAAAGAAAATATCTCGAAAAAAACCAAAAATTATTTTTATATATTTTAAATATTTATAAATAGAGCTTATTTCCTATTTTATCTCAGTAAAGTATAAATTTTCTGCTAAACCAGTCTTCGGCGCGAAAGTGCCAAAGACATGGTCGCTGACACGAGTATAACTGAGAATCATATTTTAGCTCATCTGATGGTGGCGAGGAAATAATTTAAATAGTCCATGGCGCTTTTCTGCATGGTATCTAACTAGTTCTCAACCGCTCCCGGCGGGAGAGGCTGAAGCTTCCGCAACTTATTAACCCCACTCTTTGTTATGTTACGACGGGGTCATAGAGGTAATCACAGATGTAAAAAAATATTTGCGCCAACGACTGTGTAGAACAAGTCAAAAAATTTTATAGGTTTAAAAATTCTTAGTAACTTTGATATTAGATAATTTATTGCATGCCTTTATTATTTCTGTAAGGTTGCTGCATTTTCTAAAACCTGGGACCGAATAAATATCGGCTTCACATGCTTCTTTAATCATAAACTGAGCACTAGAACGGGTGTTATGTCTAAAGGTCTTGTTCGTGGTTGGGATATTGATCTTTTTTTCAGGACAATAACCTGCCGCGCCCTTTAGCATGGTGGCTGTATATTTATATTCCTCATCTTTTTTTGTATTGCTTTCATGATCTGAAATATTTTTACAGTACGATAACGATGATAATGTAGCGACACAAACAAAAATTATTGAGATTTTTTTCATACAAAAGACTCCTGTTTAAAGATTTTAGAAAACTATTCTCAAAGTGAAGCATACCTATCACTTTTTTAAATTGCTTAGAATTATCTTTAATGTTTCAGAAGCAATAATGTTCCCATTTGGGAACACCTGCCTCTACATTGAATCACCAGATTGAGGTTAATTGTAAAGATCGCACCAATAAGAATGCAGCGGAAAGAAGAGGGCGCTAAATTTTGTAAATGAGCGTATCCCGTGGAGCTTATGGTTCAAAACTCGATTATATTTGGTAACAACACAACATTTATAGATAATTATCTAGCAGGAGGCAGTCATGAATTCTTAGAGAACTCCTCTTTAAAAGATAACCCCCAAATTTTTCCGTGCCACGTACTCACGGTTCAGCCCTGGAATAGCTCTGTTGTAGTTTATAAAAATTTTAAAGAGTCCCCTTCTCCCCCCAAATTTTAAATAAATCTAATATTTTAAGCACTTAAATCTTAAAAACTTGGATGCGTAACGGCAGCTCTTTAAATTGTAGGTGGCCTAATTGACGGTACTGAGGAGACATTACCACGTCGTTAAAAGTTTTTTCGAATTCACTTTTGGTCATTCGAAACTTATCATCTCCCACGGTAATCACCATTATCCCGGAAGGCGGTAAGGGGTCTATTTTATGTTTATAAAAAGTCAAATATTCTCCCTGCCACTCAATGCGTCGGGCACCCAGGTGTTTTTCAGCTTTTTTTCTACTTTTTTGCGGCGAAACTCGAGAGCGCTTGGGCGCGGTGGCACTCGTATGATATTCTTCTTCAAAAGTCGAAATATTTTGCTTCGTACGATTAATAACCTCTTGACGTTTTTGGCGGTCAGCAAATTCTAATTTCTCACGCTGCTCTTTTTCTTGCATGATTTGCAGATATTTTTGCTGCTGTGTCAAAGGAAGAGCGGAAAATTTTTCGGGAGTAAACTCTATGGGGTCAGAAGCGAAGACGGACTCTTCCATAAAAATTTGATCTCCCTCTGGCGATACCACACACACCTTGTCGGCAGGCAATCCATCCTCTATCAGTAAATAATAGCTCCCCTTGAGGTTATGTTTTAGAGCAAAAATCAGCATATTTTCTTTCATATAGTTGCGGCGAGGCCCATATATCGGAACCAAAGTACTCTCCTCGCCCGCATATTTTGAACAATTAAACAGGAGAACTTAAAGATTGGGGCCCCAGTTTGGTTGCCGCGCTTCATACAGATTCGTCATAAGCATGCGCTGCTCACTCCCATCTCTTTTCATAACATATAATTGATGACGGCCCTTCCCTTTGTGTTTTTCTAAGCGATTAGAGCTAAAGGTGATAAGATGCCCATTTGGCGACCAACTCGGCGTCTCATTATCGCCTGCATTTATAGTCAAACGTTCAAGTGAGGCTCCATCTGGATTGACTAAAAATAT
Source organism: Oligoflexia bacterium (assembly GCA_030432875.1). Lineage (GTDB taxonomy): Bacteria > Bdellovibrionota_B > Oligoflexia > Oligoflexales > JAGOVF01 > JAUILP01. Next base: position 10,424 of record JAUILP010000044.1, read on the forward strand.
ATCAAACCGATCGATATCCTTATCATAGCCAGAAAACGCGAGTTTTTTACTATCAGGACTCCAGGCAGGACTCGCATTATACCATCCCGCATAGGTTATTCTTTTATCCATAATCGCTTTAACATCATCATCTCCGTTCCACTGGAGATTTGCGACAAAGATATGGGGATTGCCAAACCGTCCAGATACATAGGCAAGCATAGAACCATCAGGACTAAATTTGGGTTCAGAATCAAGCCCATCTCCTGAAATAAAAAGCTTGCGTGCTGAAGCATAGCTCGATGTCTTTTTGATATACAAATCCGCATCGCCTTTAACCGAGCCTGTATAAGTCAGAAGCTTTCCGTTGGGGGAAAAATTTCCACCACTGTTGAGACCTTTATCACTGGCAATGCGTGTGATATTTGACGTCACCATATCAAGACGATATAAATCGGGGTTACCCCGTTCAAAAGAGGTAAAAACTATATAACGCCCATCAGGACTCCAGGCAGGAGATAAAATTGGCTTTTTAAGTTTGGTTACGGCGCGGACATTGCTCCCATCAAAATCACATATATAAATTTGTTTTGGACTTTCCTTAGTGAGCCGCCCAACAAAGGCGAGTTTTGAGGTAAAAATCCCTGGTTTGCCTGTAAGAAGAAGGACCAGCTGATTTGCATAAACGCGAAGAGCATCATCCAACCAGTCTTTCTTTGTCCCGATAAACCTCTTAGCTAAAATTAGTTTTCCCGACGCCAAATCAAATGTCTGCAAATCTATAGCCGGGCCTTTAGCTTCTTTTTTAAAGTCAGCCATAACCAAAATCTCTAGACCCAGGCTTTTAAAATTGTTGAGTTGCTGCAAAATCTTAACTTTGTCTTGTTCACCCATATAGTTTCTGAGCTGTGGTAGCTGATCTGCATAAGCACTTTCACTGGCGACATTAAAAAAACCTGAGTATTTAAGCAGATAACTGAGGCGGTCTGACCCAAATTTAATATCTGCAGAAAAAGCAGCATTTTCTTCGTCTTTCGCGACAAACTTAGGAATGCCAATGACGATCTTTTTAAAATTAGGATTTGAAATGACGATGAGAGGGGCTTCTTGGCCCCAAACAAAACCAGGCATCACACTGCTTAATAAAAAAAATATGAAATTCAAACCTAAAAATTTATTTTTAAAAACCATCTTAAAAATTTCTCCTACCTTAAGTAAAGTTACCCTATCTCTTATGTTTCACGGAAATTTCTGAAATTGCAAGCGCAAGTGAATATTTAGAATTCGGTGCTTTAAACCTCATGACTCTTTCAAGCTAACGCCTACTGTGCAAAAGATCCTTCAGGGCTTCGCCTTTCAGGACACGTATTTGGGGCTTTAAAGCTAACGCCTACTGCGTAAAAGATCCTTCAAGGCTTCGCCCTTCAGGACACGTATTTGGGACTTCGCCCCAAATACTAATTAAATAACTTAAACTGGAGACGCGATTCCCACATATTTCTTTCTGGTGGTGGTGAAAAAGGGGCACAGTTATAGATTGCTTTGACAATATCGGCATCATATTTTTGGTCGCCAGAGCTTTCCTGCAAATTAGCTTCTAATATTTCTCCTGTACCCGTTAATTTTAGAAAAATAATCGCCGTCAGCTGCTGGTCACTCGTATAATAATTATTGAGCGTATAACATTTTTGAATTGCCTGTTGTATCAAATGACGGTATTCATTTTCGCTCGCTCCTGCCCCCGATCCCGTTCCACCCGATAGGGCGGTTGATGTGCCGACATCATTACGCAGGCGCGCTAAAGCATCTTTTTTTTGCGCCTCATATTTATCAGAAAATTTCTTTTGTTTTTTCAAATCTTCGATAGCTTTCCGCCGCAAAAGCTCCTCTTGGCGCATGAGATTATCAGAACCGCCAGACTTTCCGCCATCCTCTAGTTCTTCTTTAGGCTCATCCTTTTTAGCTTCTTGTTCTTTTTTTGCAGGTTTTAATGATTCAGTAGCCGCATCCTGAGAAGCCCCCTGGTGAGAAAATTCCGACTCATCGTTTTTTATAGCCACATTTTTAGGAAGCTGAGGGAGCAGGTTTTGAGGAACGGCATCCTTATCGGACACGGTAGCTCTTGGCATTGCTGATTCCTGTCGCGACAAGAGACCAGGCTGATCGATGACCAAATCAGTGTCAATCACCCACTCATCCATCTGATGCTTGGGATGAAAAAAACTTGTTTTTAAAAAACTCAAACTAAAAACAACAATATGTCCAATGACTGAGATTTTAATAAAATTTTTGATAAGTTTAGACTGGGAAATTCGCGCACTGAAACCGACCTCATCAGGCGGATCTTTTTGGCTGATGACATGCTCTAAAATATCTTTAGAAAAAACGGTCACTGATCGTTCCTAGACTGTAAATTGATGAGCTTTTTTTTGATAAGCATGAATAGCATTCCTTAAAGCCTAAAAAAATAAATCTCATCCTACGCTTAAATTCCCGACACCTTCAAAAGTTAAAAATCCGTGGGGAGAGATAATTTCACATTATTTTAAATAAAAATAGGCAGCCAGGCATTATTTTGTTACCAAAATTTGCACGCGCTAAATTTTTAAGGGCTCAGTCAGCATACTCATTTTATTAACCCCACTTAATTTTGCCGCACTCATAGCATCTATAACCTTGCCATAATTAACACCACGATCAGCTCGAATATAAAGAACTTTTTCTTGTTGCGACGCAAAAATCGCTTGTAAGCGTTCTTTTAAGGACAGCGGCGCAATCTTTTGCTGACCAATAAAAAAATTCCCAGACTTGTCAATTGTAAGAATTATGCGTTTTACATCAACGGAGGTCCCCTTAGCCGCACTCTGAGGAAGGTTTATTTTCATTCCGGTAATACTAAGAGGTGCCGCTACCATAAAGATGATTAACAGCACGAGCATAATATCAACAAGCGGAATAATATTTATTTCAGCTAAACCAGGATAACCTTCGTCATCGCCTTGGTTTCCAGAGCTTGAAGAAGAAAAACCCATAAGCTCACATTCCTTTGCGATTAAAAAATTACTGTTTGCCTATGCCCATTTCTTTGTTAGCGTTGGTACCGCCACCAGATAAGGATTGAGTCGCTTTCATATTTTCACTCACTAAATAGCGCTCAACAATATTGAGAAAATCAGAGCTAAAAGCATCTAGCTGTTGCATCTGCTGTTTTATTTTAACGACAAATAAGTTATACCCCACCGCAGCAGGTATCGCGGCAGCAAGGCCAAAAGCGGTGGCAATTAGGGCTTCGGAAATACCCGGCGCTACCGCAGCTAAGCTAGCATTTCCCGTTTGGGCAATACCCTCAAAAGCGCGCATGATACCCCAAACCGTTCCAAATAGACCAATAAACGGACTCGTAGAAGCCCCTATCGCTAAAAAAGGGATGAACTTTTCAAGTTGACTTCGCTCGCTAAATCTCGCCTTACTAAGAGCTCGATGCAAGTTATCAAGGGATGCCTGGACAAGAAGTTCACTCGCACCATATTGCCCTTTGAGTTGATTGCCTCGGGCCAGCTCGGCATAACCTTTTTTAAAAAGCTCCCGAGCAGGGCTATAAGCATAGTCATTAATCTTTGCATTTAAATCATTAAGAGAGCGACTTTCCCAAAATTGATCGACAAAATTATTGCCTGCCTTGTTAATTTTGCGAAAATAGACCCATTTTGCAAACAGTATTGACCATACCACTACCGATAAAAGAATCAGAACCAAGAGAACAAAAAATACAACTGGTCCAGAATCAACAGCACGGGAAAAAATATTTGCACCTCCAGCATGAGGAAGTGAAACTTCAGTGACCTCACTGGTTTGCTCTAGCGCATAAAGCTGAGACGAAAATATTTTTTGGCTTGAACCAATCTCCACTAGAGATTGAGTTATAGAAGAATTCTCTTTTGGGGGGTTAAAAAAAAAAGGAGAATGGGTAAAAAATAGACTCTCAAATACGAGAAAACTCGAAATGACCATAATATTTAACTTCAGCACCATAATTGACCTCAATGAGAACAGAAATACCACCCACTCACGCGCCTAAATAACCTAACTCGAATTTTTTTGTTGAACTATGTTTCAATCAGTAACTATCATCTTCACCATCATCATCATCTTCTTCATCAACTTCAAATAGCCCTTCATCATCGTCATCTTCTTCTTCATCAAAGTCACCGAGAATGATTTCATCATCTCCATCATCGTCATCGATCTCATCTTCATCAACGATATCATCTTCATCTTCTTCTAAGTTTTGCTGATATTCCTCTTCTTCATCCTCATCCATTTCTTCAACTTCAAAATCATCAGACAATAAATCTTCGCGGCGAAACAACCACTCCTTTGCCCCGTCTTCATCCTTAAAACCCGCTTTAACGATTTTTCCGGTTTCTATTTTATATACCTTCCACACAATTTTCTCCTCCTAGAAAGTGTGACACCCAATCCCATCTCCACCTATTTCATGCCTAAACCGTATAACCGTGTGCTAGATCGCCCATACCAATAAGCAAAATTCATTAAAAATCTGGTTTTCCTTGGGCTAAAATCCATTTTGCATAATTCTCCATAACTGGGAACACCGACAGGCGATTGCCTTTTTTTAAAAGTAAAAAGTCCTTCATGGCAGGACTTGCTTTTATTTCTCTGAGCAGAACCGAATTTTTAAAAGGAGCTATAGCTTTTACATCGACACTTACCCAGCGCGAGATTCCCTTGTTAAAGGATACGGGATCAAAGTAGGGTGAACGGGCATCTAAAGCCGTTGGGTCAGCATAGGGTTGTTCAGAGACAATTTCTCCCAAGCCAAAAACCCCGGGTTCTTTTATGGAACTGTGATAAATAAAAACCCAATCACCCTTTTTGACCTCATCGCGTAAAAAATTGCGCGCCTGATAGTTTCTTATCCCATCCCAGCGCGCGGTGCTATCCGGGGCCCCAGCCAGATCTGCATAAGAAAACTCCTGGGGCTCACTCTTAAATAACCAATAGGAACGACTAATACTATCCACGGTCGCTAATAGGTACATAGTTTTCTTGGATTTTTCCTTGGTAAATCTGACGTGGTCTGCCAATGCGCTCTTTGTTCTGATGCATTTCCATCCAATGAGCAATCCATCCCGGCATACGACCTAAGGCAAACATAACGGTAAACATGTCATTAGGAATACCCATGGCACGGTACATAATTCCAGAATAAAAATCGACGTTAGGATAAAGCTTTCGCTCAACAAAATAAGGATCGGCTAAAGCTTTGTCTTCCAAGCGACGGGCAATTTCTAACAGCGGATCCTTGCGGTTTATTTTGTTCAGCATATTGTCACAGGCAGCTTTAATAACCTTCGCGCGTGGATCATAATTTTTATAAATGCGGTGGCCAAAGCCAAATAGTCTAAAATTACTATCTTTGTCTTTTGCCATGGCGACAGCTTTATCAACATCACCGCCGTTTTTGTCAATTTCTTTGAGCATGTTGATAACTTCTTGATTTGCGCCACCGTGTTTAGCTCCCCATAAGGCGCAAATTCCAGCTGCAGACGAAGCAAAGAGGTTGGCATCGCTTGAACCCACCATGCGAACCGTTGACGTAGAGCAGTTAAATTCATGATCAGCATGAAGTATCAGAAGCAGGTCAAGTGCTTTAATAAACTCCTCAGGAACTTCATATTTCTCTGATGGAACGGCAAACATCATATACATGAAGTTTGAGCAATAATCTAAATCATTGCGCGGGTACATGATAGGCTGACCGATAGATTTTTTATAAGAAAATGCTGCAATAGTGCGAATTTTTGACAGCAGGCGGTACACAATATTATTAACGTGCTCTGGGTTATGAACGTCGAGAAAATCAGGATAAAAACTTGACAATGAACATACCATAGAAGCCAGTATCGCCATGGGATGAGCCGAAGATGGATAACCTTCAAAAAGCCTCAGCATGTCTTCGTGAATAAGTGAGTGCCGCACCATGTTGGTATTAAAGCTATCAAGCTCAGTTTTGGTTGGTAGCTTACCGTTGATAAGCAAATAAGCTGTTTCCACAAAATTTGATTTCTCTGCTAGCACCTCAATGGGGTAGCCTCGGTAACGCAAAATGCCTTTATCACCATCGATAAAAGTAATTTTACTTTCTGCTGCGCCGGTATTGCCAAAGCCGCTGTCTAAAGTTACGTAGCCAGTTTTTGCCCTTAAATCCGTGATATCGACGCTTTTCTCTCCCATGGAACCCGTCACAATCGGTAACTCGTGTTCTTTTCCCTCTAAAATTAATTTAGCAACATCGGCCATCATATTCTCCTTGCTCTTAAGCGTAAAAAAAAATATTAACTATATAATGTTACAAAAATAAAGCCTTATTAGCAACGATTGCCCCTAAGACAATACCACACTCCTATTAGGCTTCAGAAATTATTTAAAGGCAAGTGCATAAAGCCGAAATTATAAAATTTTTGCGCGGTATATTTGCGTGGAATAAAAAGGCGGGAAAATTTAATTTTAAGGCACCCAAGTTTTGGTTAATAAAAAATTATTTGCACTTAAATTGTAGGGTCACTTCGTAGGGCTTCCCCATATCAACATCTCTAACGGCTGCCCCACTCTCTCTTTCCTTCTTTCCGCCCACGACACTGGCAATGCTGCCGGTTATCAGAGTAACGGTTTTCGTTTTTTTATAGGTATCTTCATCCATTGCCCCTACATATTTTTTCTCTTCTTTGACGATGACTGGTTTTTTTTTGTTTTGAGCATCATCACAATAATCTTTGGCCTGTCCCATGGCATTGTGAAAAGCTGCCTCTTCGCTCTCTTCAGAGACGACTACCCGGTTTGACTTTTCCCCAGGCCGCACATCAGGATAATGAGCACAGGATACCGCTACGCCTAAACCCAGCGTAAAGAGGATCGATTTGATCATATATATTTTTCTCCATTAATGTTTTTCTAATTATATGAGGTAGGGGTGGCACATGTCAAAAAATGGTGATTAAAATTTTTATACAAGTACGGCACCCCAGAAACCGGCGATTTTGTACACCCCAAAAAATTTATTCCTTTATCCCTTGTCACTCCTACAGTATAGTTTTTGCTTATTAATTACTCATGTTATGTTTTTTAAAAAAGGCTACCTAATGTCCGCTAAAAAACTCTTCATTATAGACGCCATGGCCATGATTTTTAGAAATTTTCATGCTTTTGGTCAAAATCAACTTAAAAACTCCAAAGGACTCCCCACCTCAGCGCTTTATGGAAGTTTTCAATTTTTATTAAAACTCATTGAAACGGAATATCCAGATTACATCGTTATTGCTAAAGACAGTAAAGCAAAAACTTTTCGCCATGAACTGTACCCTCTTTATAAAGCCAATCGCTCCGAAATGCCGGAGGATCTTGCTGTACAGCTTCCATATGCCGATCGTTTGTTTGACGCGCTTGGATGCAAAGTCCTCATCAACCCCGGAATGGAGGCAGATGACATCATCGGATCCCTCACAAAAAAGTTCGCGGGCCCAAACTGCCTAGCCTACATTGTTTCTGGCGACAAAGATTTTATGCAACTCGTTAATAGCCATGTCTATCTCTACATTCCTAAAAAAGATCAAATGCCTAGCATTGTCGACAGTGAAGGCGTAAAACAAAAGTTTGGCTGCGAACCCAAACAGGTTGTGGACGTCCTCGCTTTAATGGGGGATTCTTCAGACAATGTACCCGGGGTCAAAGGTATTGGCGAAAAAGGAGCCGCATCCCTCATAAGCTCCTATCAAACCTTAGAAGGCATTTATGAACATATCGATGATATTGCCAATGGACGCATAAAAAAGGCTTTATTAGAAGGAAAAGAAAGCGCCTTTCTCTCACGAGAACTCGTTACCATTCATACGGAAATTGACAATGGGGTCACTTTAGAGGACCTGCGTTGGAAGGGGCAATTGTCGCTAGAAAATGAACCCCTAAAAGAGATTTTGACTGAGCTAGAGTTTAAGAACCATTTGCGTTCTCTGGAACAAAAAAACAAACAACCTGATCCAAATTTGCGCAAAATGGAACCTTCTGCGCAATTATACGAAGTCAGGACCGCCACCGAAGCTACGGCAGATTTAACCCCAAGTTCAACAACGCTTGAAAAACATAGAGAATCTCAGCAGGACTTCCCCCTTAATACTCCGGTGGCCTCAACTGAGCAGACCCCTCCCCCCTCCCCTCAGCAACCGACCTCTCCCCCAAAGTACACGCTCATAAGAGACTTAAATTCGTTTACGGATCTCCTTAGCACATTGATTACTGTTCCAGCTTTCGCCTTTGATAGTGAAACAACTGGTTTAGATATTAGCCAAGATGTCCCTATTGGTTTTTCTTTTGCCTTGAGGCCCAATGAAGCCTTCTACCTCACCCTTGATGAAAGCCATTTAGCCTCAGACCTTAGTCGCACGGAGATTTTACAAAAGCTTGCTCCTATTTTTATAAATAAAAACATCACTAAAATCGGGCACAACATTAAATTTGATATGCAAATGTGTGCCAACATTGGGCTTATATTAGAGGGGCCCTATGCTGATACCATGCTCATGTCCTACCTTTTAGAGCCCCAAGAAAGAAGCCACAATCTTGATCGCGTGACGAGAAAATATATCGGAATTGACAAAATTTCCATCGCCAGCCTCATCGGGAATCAAGCGCAAAAAAGTATGTGCGATACCGATATCAATCAATTAGCAGAATATGCCTGCGAAGATGCCGACATGACCTTCCGTCTTTATGAGACCCTAATGCCCCTGGTTAAGGCTAGTCAGCAAGAATCTGTGTTCCGTACTATTGAGTGCCCTCTTATTCCGGTACTTGCCAGTATGGAACACACAGGTGTTTTTGTTGAAGCGGCTATGTTAGATAAACTTTCTCTCGAATTTTCAGACAGATTAAAGCTCATAGAGGAAGAAATCTATCATCAGGCAGGTGAAAAATTCAATATCCACTCGCCCAAGCAACTCCAAGTTATTCTTTATGAAAAACTGAAGCTCCCCGAACTTTTAGGCATTAAAAGGCTTAAAAAAACGAAGACTGGCTATTCAACAGATGTCTCAGTGCTAGAATTAATGTCAGATCATCCCTTACCCAAATTGATATTAGATTATCGGGGACTGGCAAAACTCAAGAATACCTATGTTGACACACTTCCCCAGCTTATTTCGTCCAAAACAGGAAATATACACACATCCTTTCATCAAACCGGAACCGCGACGGGCAGACTCTCCTCTAGCGCTCCAAATTTGCAAAATATTCCTATCCGCAGTGAGGATGGGCGTAAGATAAGAGCGGCTTTTAAACCTAGCGGTAAAAATTGCGTTATTGTCTCTGCCGACTATTCTCAAATAGAACTTCGTCTTCTGGCACATCTTTCCAAAGACGAAGGTCTTATTAGCGCTTTTAAAAATGGCGAAGATATCCATAGTGCTACGGCAGAAAAGATTTTTGGACCAGATGCTCGCGGAGATAGAGAACGACGTTCCCAGGCTAAAGCTATTAACTTTGGCATCATTTATGGGATGGGAGCCCAGCGTCTTGCCAAAGAGACCGGCGTGAGCTTAAAGGAAGCCAAGGAGTTTATGGAGCGCTATTTTGCGTCCTACCCTGGTATCAAAATATTTATCAGCAAGGCGCAAGCTTTTGCAAAATCCCATGGCTATAGCCTTACCCTCACCGGTCGGCGGCGTCCTATTCCGGAAATTCACACAAAAAACCCTGGAGTTTTGGCTTCAGCGCTAAACATTGCTGTTAATTCTCCCATTCAAGGAAGCGCTGCTGATTTGATTAAAATTGCAATGATTAAGATTCATGAATCCATTATGATAAACAACATGAAAGCACGACTTACGCTACAAGTTCACGATGAACTTGTTTTTAATTGTCCCAATGAGGAACGTGAAGAATTGCTAAAACTCGTCCGCCACGATATGCAGTCTGCCATGGATTTATCGGTACCACTCATCGTTTCGATTGGTGTGGGTGCGACTTGGCTTGAGGCGCATTCATGACCCAGCCTAAAGTACCGCAGACAAATCATAATACCGAAGCAAGAAAAGACCTGGCTCCTCAAAGCATTAAAACAGATCGCACCCCTTCCTCCCACCAGAACGCCATGAGTTTATTAGAACATCTAGATGAACTCCGGGTGCGCCTCATACGCTCTAGTCTAGCTATACTCATTTGCTTTGGCCTAGCGATTGTTTTTGCTGGCCCAGTCATAAATTTCTTAAAAGCGCCTTTAATAGCTGCGCTGCCGACAAATGCCAAAGAACTCCATTTTATGGGCCCCATGGATCTTTTTAACCTCTATATTAAAATTGGCGTTCTAGGTGGGATAATATTAGCAAGTCCCTTTTACCTATATCAGTTTTGGCGTTTCTTTGAACCCGCGTTATATTCGCAAGAAAAAAAATACATACTTCCCTTTAGCTTTATTTCCATAGCGCTTTTTTTAGCGGGTGTGATTTTTTGCTTTGTGTTTATTGTCCCTCTTTCCATGGACTATCTCATGGGTCTAAGTGTCGATTTTGCCGATATCACGCCTACGATTAACATCAATGATTATTTTTCCTTGCTTATTCTTATGACTGTCGGTTTTGGTGTTATGTTTGAAACGCCACTCATCCTTGTCCTTCTAGCACTTCTTGACCTCATTTCGAGCAAAGCCTTGACCAGTAATCGCAGTTATGTTTTTGTGGGTATTCTTATTTTTGCCGCCATATTTACCCCACCTGACCCTATTTCTCAAATCGGCCTCAGTATTCCTTTGGTATTCATGTTTGAGATTGCCGTCTTTATTATCAAAATGATCGAAAAGAAACGCTTATCTCAGCAGGCATCATTATGAAGGTATTTAAGCAGCATAGCTTTCGTGCCCTCACAGGTGTTTTACTCTTTTTGTATGCGCCCTTTGCGTTAGGATTTACATTCCCTAAGGAAAAATTTTTTGATACTTCCTTGGGCTTGACCCGATATAATATGATCGATGAAGGCACGCCTCACCATATCAATGGCAATGCGCTTTCTCTTGGTTTAGGGGTAAGTTATTTCGCGCCTACCTGGTTTTTGCGCACCAATATCAATTTTCATTTAGGACCCTATGAACCTTTTGCCCATCGCAGCTTGACGATGGATTTTTTTGGCACAGGTCTAGGAGTCTTATTGGGCCTAAGTGCTCAGGGCAGTGAGCTTTACAGCCCAAAGGGAGGCTATGGTTTTGCCCTTGGCCTCAATTATGCCGACATTATCGGTCGTTCTATTGGAGGCAATAAAGAGGTTTTTGATAAGATCTCTTCAACAGATGAGGCAAATCAAGTTATCGATGAATACCAAATCCGTATCAATGACTTCGCGGTCATGCCAGCATTTTTTTTTAGTTGGCTTAAAAAACCCCGACCTATTGGCAATACTCCAGACCTCTTAGTTACCCGCCTCGAAGGCTATATATTGACTTTAGGTCTAAAATTTCCGATCAAAACAACCTATCTTAGCCGCATAAAATACGCGTCTTCCGAGTTCATCAATACAGATAACCAGACCCAAGAGTCCGTCCCCGCCAGCTTACCTACTGAAGAAAAGCAAACTGGGGTTTTATCTGGTTACTCATTTAATATCAGTATGATGGCTATTTTTGACTGAAACGGCGCGCCCATCATTCCTCTAGATTAAAGTTGCCATTTTTTTTATGATAAAAGACTTGTAGATAACAGGTACGCCAGAGATTATGATGTGATGCTCCCATGCATGTAATAAATTTTTGAGGATATGAATGAACGAAAAATACCCAGAACATAAACAACTTGATTTGCCCACTATTGAAAAAAATATTTTAAAAAAGTGGCGCAGCCAAAATATTTTTAAACAAAGCCTCGAAGCCCATAAAGATCATAAACCATTTGTCTTTTATGAGGGACCGCCATCTGCCAATGGTATGCCTGGTATTCATCATCTCCTTTCCCGCGCGATCAAGGATACTTTTTGCCGCTATAAAACCTTGCAAGGGTTTTTTGTAGACCGGAGAGCTGGCTGGGATACCCATGGGCTTCCTGTTGAGCTTGCCGTAGAAAAAGAACTCGGCTTAAAAAAAGAAGATATTGGTGAAAAAATTTCTGTTGAGGAATTTAATCGCAAATGCCGTGAAAGTGTTATGCGTTTTACGTCTTCATGGGAAGAAATTACTGAAAAAATGGGTTACTGGGTTGATATGGAACGACCTTATGTCACCTATCATGCCAAATATATGGAAACCGTTTGGTGGTTACTCGGAGAGTTGTACCGTAAAAATTTACTCTACAAGGGGTATACTATTCAGCCATTTTCCCCTATGGCGGGGACGGGCCTCAGTTCTCACGAACTCAATCAACCTGGTTGCTACCGTTTGGTAAAGGACACCACTGTGGTGGCTCAGTTTAAAATAGATGCGGCTGCTCGCAAAAGTTCACCTCTATTTAAAAATATCACAACAGATCTTTATTTTATTGCCTGGACGACGACGCCCTGGACTTTACCCTCTAATACCGCCCTTTGTGTTAACAAGAATTTCACGTATGTAACAGTTCAAACTTTTAACCGCTACACCTCAAAACCTATTGCGGTAATTCTTGCCAAAGAGCTAATGGGCCATTATTTTAAAGAATTTGAGGGATCGGATGATCTTTCAAGTTACAAAGAGGGTGATAAGAATATCCCCTTTAAAATCATAGGGGAAATGACAGGAGCTGCGCTTGAAGGCACGCGCTACGAACAACTCCTGCCTTATGTTAAACCCACCGAAGGCGATGCCTTTAAAGTTGTTTGTGACGATTTTGTCACAACCGAAAGTGGCACTGGTATTGTTCATATTGCGCCGAGTTTTGGAGCCGACGACTACCGGGTTGCAAAAGCGCAGGGTATTGGAACCCTAACTTTAGTTGATCGTACGGGTCGTTTTGTCAAAGAAGTCACCGATTATCCAGGACACTGTGTCAAACAAGCATTTGAAAATCCTGAACTAAGGGAGAGCCAAGACTATGTCCCCGTTGATGTCAAAATCGCCATAAAACTCAAAGAGCAGAATCAAGCTTTTTTGATTGAAAAATATGAGCATACCTACCCACATTGCTGGCGCACCGATGCCCCTATTATTTATTATCCCATGGATTCGTGGTTTATAAAAACCACAGCGATGAAAGATAAACTCATTGCCAACAATCTAAAAATAAACTGGAAACCTGAAGCAACGGGTAAAGGACGATTTGGCAACTGGCTGGAAAACCTCGTTGACTGGAATCTCTCACGTTCTCGGTACTGGGGTATTCCTCTCCCCATTTGGACAACCGCTGATAAAAGCGAACAAAAAATCATCAACTCAATAGGAGCTTTAAAGGCTGAAATTGATAAATCGGTTGCTAGAGGATTTATGGCAACCAATTATCTTAAAGATTTTAAAGAAAACGATTTTTCAGAGGCTAATTATCTTAAGGCAGATATTCACCGCCCATATGTTGATGACGTTATTTTGGTGTCTGACTCAGGCAAAGAAATGCGTAGAGAAACAGATATCATCGATGTTTGGTTTGATTCTGGAGCTATGCCCTATGCTCAGCTTCATTATCCATTTGAAAATAAAGATATCTTCGATAAAAACTTTCCCGCTGATTTTATAGCTGAAGGGGTCGACCAAACGCGGGGTTGGTTTTTTACCCTGCACGCCATTGCTTCTCTGCTTTTTGATGATGTTGCTTACAAAAATGTGGTTTCCAATGGCCTTATTCTCGATAAAAATGGCCAAAAAATGAGTAAACGCCTTGGTAATACCATCGATCCCTTTGCTTTATTAGACAAGTATGGCGGCGATGCGGTGCGCTGGTATATTCTCTCTAACGGCAATCCCTGGGACAACTTAAAATTTGATCCCGACGGAGTCGCTGAAGTCAGCCGCAAACTGTTTGGCACACTCCTCAATACCTATGCATTTTTTGCTTTGTACGCTAATATTGATGGTTTTGCTTATAAAGAAGCCGAAATCCCCCATGCCCAAAGATCAGAAATGGACCGCTGGATTTTGTCGGAACTGCATAGTTTGATCTCCCGTGTGACCTCTGCCTATGATGACTATGAACCCACAAAAGTTGCCCGCGACGTTGAACAGTTCTGCGAAAATCTCAGCAACTGGTATATTCGGCTGAGTCGCCGCCGTTTTTGGAAGGGCGAATACAATAACGATAAAATTGCTGCCTATCAAACTTTATATCAGTGTTTAGAGAAGCTCACGCTCATTATGGCTCCTATCGCGCCCTTTTTAAGTGATCACATCTTTAGTGACCTCAATCAGGTGAGTCAACGCACAAAGTGCGATTCCATACATTTGGCGCAGTTTCCTAAAGCCTTAGATAATCTGATAAATAAAGACCTAGAAGAATGCATGGCCTTTGCCCAGGATATTACAACCGTTGTGCTTGCCCTACGCGAAAAAGAGAAGCTTCGCGTCAGACAGCCTCTGCGCAAAATTTTGATGTCAGTCGCCAGTGATAAAATTATGCGGCAGGTCGAATCGGTAAAATACATCATCCTCAGCGAAACGAATCTAAAAGAAATCAATTTTTTAGACCCTGGCAGCAGTATTCTTGTGCGTAAACTCAAACCCGATTTTAAGAAACTCGGCCCCAAGCTCGGTAAAGATGTCAAAGAGGTTGCCACTCTCCTCTCTCAGCTTCCCCAGTCAGAGATTCAAAGATTTGACCGAGAAGGTGCCCTCACTCTCGTCTTAAGTGATAAGCGTGAAGTATCCCTTTCAGGTGATGACGTCGAGATAAGCTTTTCTGATATCCCTGGTCTTTCTATTGGCAGCAGCGGCAAGGTGACAATTGCTTTAGACATTACGGTTGACCGCGAACTCCGCCTAGAGGGGATCGCGAGAGAGCTTGTCAATCGCATTCAAAATATTCGTAAAAAATCTGGCTTAGAAGTCACCGACCGTATAAAAATAACGCTTTCTTCTCACGGTGAAACCGATGAAGCCATAAACACCCACCGCAAGCATATATGCGAGGAAACACTAGCGGATCAACTGAACATAGTGGATGGTCCGCTTAAAAATGGGCAGGAAGTTGTCTTTGATGAAATCAAAATTTTTATAGCGGTCGAAAAAAGTTAAACATCATTTTTGATTTGGAAGCAATTTGGTTACAAAGCGCCAAATCAATTCATCAGTTTCCATCTTGAAAGCAGGACTTTCTGCAAGGAAACTACCTAGAATATCTATTTGCCAGATTTGTCTATGAGGAAGTGCCATAAGATTATAAGACTGAAAACAGCTATGATAGCAGCTAAGGCAACGAGTACAAATGCTCCTACCACGGCCAGGCCCGATCCAGTCGCCGTTATAGCTGTCCACCAAATACCAAGTGCAAGAACCTCCAGGGCTGCCGCTAACCATCCTCTAAGATCTGGAAATAAATTTAATTCCTGTTGCTCTTGAATCTCTGGTACGCTTAGGCTCCCAAGATTAAACTTATTAAGAGCTATTTCAATCCTGGTTTTTATAAAATCTGGTGATCTGGAAAATAGTTTGGTATTACCTATGGTACTGGGGTCTTCTTTTAGATTTCTCAGTTTTTCTAAAAGTTTTATTTTTGAAATTTCCTCAATTTGGTCCACTCCAATATTTTCACTGATCTCCCCTCCGAGCAACCGGGATAAAAAATGCGTAGAAATATAGGAGAGACGATATCTATTATGCCATAGTGAGGGCACTGCCTAGCAGGCTGAAAATAAAAAACTTAAGGATTTAAGTACTCAGCAATACCCGCCAGATTGTTGTAAGTAAAAATAAACATCAGGCTATTTCTAGAATAAGAATATTTTAGAGCACGCCCGCTACATTGCATATTTGCAATAGGGAGATCTATGGCAGTTTCTGTTAAAGTATTTAAATCATATTTGTAAAGGTGACCATCACTAATGGCGCAGTAGTAAACGATGTTTACGGTCGCTCCCGCGTCACGTTTATAAGCGAAAGCACTAAAGTTACGCGGCAAAGTGACTAAGGTTTCAACCGTACCTCCTGCTGGTGAAGCTGTCCGAATATAGTTACTGTTCACCGCGGAAAACAACCACCGGTTATCATAGGAATCATAGGTCATTTTGGGCGGGGCATTATGCACAATCGGCATAGTACAATTAGTCACGCTAGTGCCTGCTGAACAAATTGCGGCACCACCATAGTTATTTGTGCTGCCCACAAGATGGCTTTGAATCTTGGTATCTTTGTCATAGAGTTTAAGATTAGAACTATGATGATTTGGCGCTGTATATTGATGAACGGCGACCAAAACTTTTTGCCCATCAAAACCAACTGGTTGAGGGACATAGGTATAAAACCTTATGTTAGAACCAGCTAAGCCATCCCCTGAATAGTAAGCTGTCGCGCCAGAACCAGCAATATGGACCCACTTGCCACTGATGCGGTCTAGCACCGACACGCTTTGTGTACTCCTCCCCATATAAACATCGCCATTGCTAGGATTTACTACTAATCGGTCAAAAAAACTTCCACTGGTTATAAAATAAATGGGTTGGGTGTTTGCGGCCGCAGTTGTATTGGGAGATCCGCTATTTCCGTTTCCGGCAATAGAGTCAATGGTGCCACCAATCGTAAACTCTCGCAAAGTAAAACCAATGCGATCAATTAAAATTACTCGGTTATCGTTGGTTAAATCAAAATCCTGAATTTGTTTAAACCGCGCAGAAATTGCTTGTCCACCATCACCAAAACTATATCCCTGCCCTAAAAGCGTCGCAATATTGCCACTGGGATCAACCATTCTAATTTTGCCGCGACTGACAAAATATACGGTTCCACTACCAGAGACAAAAACATCGGAAACATCAATCGGACAGGATAGCGCAGGCGTCCCATCTTGGCAGTCTCCTACAGTCCCAGTTCCTGCAATATTGGTCCAGGTATTGGTTGTTTGATTGTACAAACGAATCCATCCTATATATTTGGAAAAATAATAGAGCTGTCCATTTCTAGCGGTCACGAAATGGCCATAGTGAGCAGTAAGCGTTGGGGAAACATTATGAGGGGGATGGGGCGCCGTGCTTACTCCGGTAAGCGGATCTACATTAGCAAGGCCGAACGAATAACTTGGTGCAGTACAATTTGTATAGGTGGAATGATGATAAACAAGAAACTGCATGACATTGACATTTGACGTGGTAGAATCAAAGCCAATACCACCTTCACGAATGGCACAATCTGAAATATCGGTGGTAGTATCGCCATTGTTATGCCCTGTTCCAGACGGGGAAATGCTGGTAACAAGTCCTGTTTGAGGATCATAAATACGAATGCGGTAGCCATTAGATGGCTTAACGTTGTCATAGTTATCACTTTGAAAATATACTTTACCGTTTCCCGCTACGCTAAACATCATAAGTTTATTATTGCTGTTACTTAGGACGCCGGGAGGCGTAATGGCCACATCCGCGGGAGAAACGCCATCACTCGTTAAAGCTCCTCCCCCAATTAAGTGACTAATCGTCATGGGATTAGCGGCTGTGTCAATGCGGCGAATGGTATCGTAGTCAAAGACTAACAGTCTTTCCTGTTCGTCTAAGGCGATTGCAAGCGCCTTCTTTGCCGTAGCCGCAGAGACAGGGCTATCATTACCTGTAATAGTGCCTGTATTAGGCAACAAAACTTTTAGTACCCCATCGCTAGGAGACATATAAAGAACACCGACCATGGGGTCTCGGTAAAATAGGGTACCATTAGAGGTAATGACAAAACTATGGGGATCTCCTAAGGTATTTGAAGATAACTCCGAAAAATAAATGGCAGAAATCGCAGAACTATTAATTCCACTGTCGGTGTTGCCACTCAGAATATTTAATGAGTTAGTATTGAGTGGATTTGAAGTTTTAGATGTTGTCATCGAAGCGCTATCGGTGACCCTAACTTGAATACGGAAATAGGTACTCACTGGAGCTCCCGAATTCCAGAGGTAACAACCCGTAGCGGAATCGTCAATGCTAGTGCTAGGATTATCGATGGTGCAACTGCCATTTTGGCCGTTAATGAGGCCGAGTGCGACAGGAGTATAAACTTCATCATCCTCGGTATAATAGATATCAATTGGGGTTGCCGGGAATCCTTCAGCATCTTCTGCATGCCATTTTATATACACATCTGATGTCGCCGGGGTGGTTGTATCTGACCCCGTCATTGGGTTTGCGGGTGCATCCGTCGCACTCGCGATCACGTCAAACACAGTTGGTGGGGTGCCAGGTGTGTAGGTGAGAGACTTCATATCGATATTTACTGTTCCCGCCCCAGCGGAGCTTAAGGTACTGATATTCCCCGCTGCGTCCCGAACCCATGAATATACCGTGTAGACTCCAGGGATATAACCTGAGAGATAATTAAATCCCGTAAGATTCAGTGTAGGCGAAGGAGTCAATCCAGGAGAAGGAGCATTAACCGCTATCCAACATGGGGAGTCTATATCAGGAGGTGAGGATGAATTGTATTTTAAACAAAAATGGCTGATGTTCGATCGTTCGTCACCTGCCACCACCCCCATAACAAGGACATTGGTATTCGTCGGGTCACTGTTGCTAATAGAAAGAGATGTAACTGAGGGGGATATCCGGTCTAAAACAAATTCTTTATATGAGGCACTTGCTGAGGACTGCCAGTTTCCAGCTTGATCAACCCCAATGACACAAAGAGTTAACAAGCCATCGGCCTCGGCTGAGATATTATTGGTTATCGGTGTGGCGATCGTAATTTCACTAGACCATGCGGGTGAACCGGAAGAACAGCCGGAAGCGTCGCCCGTTATAATTTTATACTTATAGGAGATCACCCCGGTTCCTCCCACACTCGTGTTCAAAGTTGTCACGTTAGTAGGATTACTTGGTGCAGAAGTTAAAGATGCGGTAGGAGGAAGGGAATCATAAATAATACTATCTGTCGTGGTAACGCTCACATTACCCACAGCATCTTTGACTTCCAGACAAACAGTTTGCGCACCTTGGCTCGCAGTCAAAGTGTGAGCTATGGGATTTGTGGTATATCCGATCCAAGCAGCTCCAGAGCAGTTAGCGCTATTTGCTTTTCGGTACTGCGCCACCCCAGTGGGATCGGTCAAAGTCAAATTTACGGAAGTGGTCACGGCATAGGGAGCATCGCCATCAATAACAAATAACGAAGAAGGCGCTGCCGTATCCCAGGTGATACTATTGGTTCCGGTACCAACTTGCACATTTGCTGCGCCGTCCTGGGCCTGAGAACTGATCGCGTAAGTCAACCCATCAGCAAATAAAGTATCATCGAGCCATAATGTCCAACTCGTGGTCCCTGTTGCACTGTGCCACTCAGGGCAGGCAGCCGTAAAGCCTGTTTTTAGTGCGTTTAAGCAGAGTCCAGATCCTGTTTCTTCGATGGAAAGAGCTACTGATGAGACCAAGGAGCCCCCAGCATCTGTCGCACTTCCCATAAATGCTGTTTGGGGTCCCCCTGTCGTCACGGGCCCGTAGGTTCCCGTGGTACTGACGGTACTGCTCGGGGCTGTGGCATCTAAGATTATGGAATGGGTGGTTGTCCCAGAAATATTTTCTAGGCTATCTTTAACTTGGAGGCACAGCGTTTTTGATCCATCGCCATTAGATAAGTTAAAAGAGATAGCCCCATAAGAAACCCAACTCGCACCAGAACAATCTGTATTTTCTGCAATGCGGTACATGGCAACACCAGCAGAATCCGTTAAGCTAACAGTCACGTTAGTGTTTTTAGTAAATGCCCCGCCGACAATACTAAAGGCAGAAGAAGGAGGATTACTATCCCAGGTAAAACTAGTGGTCACTGCGGGAGACTCCGTATTACCCACATTATCGCTACCTTTAATACTGATTTGATACATCATGGTATCGGTGAGCAAACCATCAGCAAGGGTAAAAGTCCAGTTTCCTGTACCACTTGCTGTGTGCCATACCGGACTTACGGAATCATAAGCTAAGGTATCCGCCCTTAGATAAAAACCATTTCCATCCTGAATACTCAGTACTATGTTCGCAAGACCAGACAGAGCATCACTCGCCGTACCGCTGAGCACTGTGGTGTTTCCAGGTGTCGACTCTGGCCCTAGATCACTCGCGATGGTACTCACTGAAGTCGGTGGGGTTAGGTCTAAAGTAATCGTATCCGTCGCTGCCGCACTGGCATTCCCCACACTATCTTCGACTTCTAAACAAACCGTGCGTAGGCCTTCACCACCAGTGAGAGTCAGCGGTATATTGTTAGCACTGTAATTCACCCAGGCTGCGCCAGAACACGTCGCACCGTTTGCCATACGGTAGCGGGCAACAC
>JAUILP010000045.1 GCA_030432875.1 Oligoflexia bacterium
GCCAGGCCGCACTAAGCTGCAACGACGCCGTGTTTCGCCCAGACCCACGATGCCGTCTGAGCTTACGCCTAGGCTGACGAAATCGACTAGGTCCACGCATTAATGTGAGTACAGGCCCTAATTGAAGCTCTCTTTAGCTGATCGATCAACCCAGTATTGCCTTTTGGCATTTCATCGACAATTCGCACACTAAGTCCCAAAAACTCAGTTGCACATTGATAGGCATGCTGGAACTGCCTATATCTGCACCGGATTACGCGACACTTTCACGAAGGGCAACAATTACCCGCATAAATCTTGGGCAATTGAATTGCTCACGGCCGATTCATATTCTCATCGACGCAACGGGTTTAAAAGTGTTTGGACCTAAAAGAATTAAATGACTGAATGGAAGATGCGGCGCCACGGCAAAAGCAAACGTAGATCCCAGCGACTGCTGCACCTAGCTGTTAATCGTGACGCTCATGAACCCCTCAGCCTGGGACTGACAAAATCCAACGTTCACGCTTCAGTGACAACTACAGCCCTACTTGATCAAATAAGAACCTCGCCAGCGTCACTGGTGATAAAGGGATATGACAACAAGAATGCCTAGCCCCTATCGCTGCTGTAAAAGCAAGGACAATCATACGGCCACGAAGCGGAGGCGCATTAAAGTTAACAAATGTTACCTGGGGTGATGTCGAACGCTACCGCATTCTTGGGGAGAATCATCTCCTTGGTAAAAAATCATGGAAAAAAGCTTCAGGCTATTCCCGCAGGAGTCTGGTCGAAACGGCAATCTACCGTCATAAAACATAGTTTGGTGCCTCGCTGCATTTGAGAAAAATGGAAAGACAGGTGACTGAAGTGCGCATAGGGGCAAAAATACTTAATAAATTTAACCACCTCGGCATGCCGAAATATGGAAAAACATAGAATTTGCCTCTATGATCAAGTCTTGGCCCATCAAGCATTTGAATTGCGCAACAACGCCAAGAAAATGGTCTAAAGAATCCCTTGAAAAGATAAAAGAGATAAGAGTGTATATCGCAAGGTATCAAATTACCCTTTTTACCGCTCGGTAATTTTTTCGCATATAAGACAAAATCCCGACGCTTTTTCCCTCGAATGAGTCAAGCCCTTGACGTCAATTAGCCGACAGTTCCCCATAGTCAAAAAAATGACATTGTAACAATCTGCTTTTATTGAAAAATTATCGTCTCCAATGTTGGCATTAGGCTTGCAGTAGAAATTTCAACATAACCTCATTTTGTTGAAATATTATTATGAATAAAACATGCATACTTAAAATTAAAGCTGCATTAGTTACCACGCTAATTTTTAATGTGACTCTTTTGCTGCCATTAGATGGAGAGTCTTTTGCTAATGAGCAGTTTAGTCAAATTATCCTCAAATTTAAACTGCCAAAATCCTATGACTACTCCTACGATAAAAATGCGCAAACCTTAAATCTAAAGCTAAAAAACACAAATCTCGATGAAGTCCAACCTCTTGACTATTATGATGAGAGCACCATAAAAAGGGTAATTCTCAAGCAGATCGATGGGAATTTGGATATAAACATTACGTTAAAAAAGCCGGATTTAGGTTATACCATTGCCGCACTTAGTGATCCGTTTCGTATTGCCATAGATATTTATGATGCAAATTATCGGGAAATAAGAGACCCTGTGACAAAGCTCCCGATCGAGATCAATCCTCCTTCTTCCTATTTAGACAGCAATTTAAATCATAGCGATGATTTTGTCGCCACTTCCATTCCACTGCCAAACCCTGAAACCGCTAAAAATGAAAATCTTGATCAATCACCAAAATATAATTTAGTGCAGCCTTTGCCCGAGGATTTTTCTGCGCAAATGCTCAAAGAGATGACAGCTAAAATCCCCGAAGGCCCAGGTAAAAGCTGGGGCGAATATCCGCTCTATGTTTATAGGCTTAATCTCAATGCTTATAAAGGTAGGGAAAAACCGCAAGGAGGAGTCCGCAGGGGAAATGAAGACAGGTATAATGCTTCATTAAGGGCGGCTGAATTTGCTGAGTCTCAGTACGATTATGGGCATGAATCTCGCGCTTTATTCATTTTTCAGCATGCCCTAAATACTGATCCCCGTGTTTTTGATGATGATGCCTATTATTTATGGGCACTGGCGGAAACTCAGTTCGGGCAGGGTAATATAAGTTTAGCTGCAGCTTATTTCAAATCGTTAACGGAGAAACATCCAAGTAGTCCTCTGGCAGAATTTGCTCAAATACGCATGATTGACTGTGATGCGCTTAGTGACGAGAGCCAGCAGAAAAATTTGGAACTAAAAGAAAAATTGTGGCAGCGCTTAAATCTAATCCACACTCGCGATGATTTTGAGGCAACGGCACTTATTGAAATACGAAAGAGTTTTCATGCGCCTAATGCCGCAATGGACTCTAAAAGTGGATTGCCGGTAGTGTCCTCTGAAAATGTTATGACGCTTAAAAGCCTCATCGAAAAAGTGGAAAATCCGCGGACAAAATTTCTATTATCAGCGCTTTCCATGGCCCATTACGCTGATATCAACTCATCTTGGTCGAAAGAAAATGCTGAATTTGCCGCTAAATTTTTTGCTGATTATAGCAAAAGCAATGAAAAGCAAGTTGTTGATGGCATAAGGGACAATTTGAAAATAAAGCTGAGTCAGCTCATGCAAAAAAATCTTAGCGAAAATAATTTTTTGGAAACTATACGCATTTATGAGGATTTGCCAAAATCTCTGCAATCGATTAAAAAAGATCCCGGCATTGCTTGGGTTATTGGCGAAAGCTTTCGCAAAGCAGGAAATGGCGAAGCTTCGATCGATTTTTACCAGATTGCGGCAACCGGAAGTGACAAAGATCAGGTACTAAAATCCCATTTTTGGCTGGCAAGCTTGAGTAAATTTGCGCTTAAAAATAGCAGACAAAGCCTGAGTAAAAAACGCAGAGAAGAATTTTATAAACTTGCAAAATCAAGTGATCAAAGTCTCTATAGTATATATAAAGATCTACCCGAAGATATTAAACTCAAGGTTTCGGCAGAATATAAAAGCTATTTTGAAGACACCGTTCTCTCGCGTTTGGCGCTGCGATCTTCTGCGCTTATCGTCCTTGAATCTTTTGAAAATTCCTCTGTTACCAATACGCCCAGTGCTGCTAATGAAGTTATTCCTGGAGGGGTGACAAAAACAGGTGACTCCTTTGCAGGAAACGTGCGGTTACTGTCACTCCTGTCTAAAAATTTTGCGGAACTTCAAATGCCTGCAGAGAGACGTAGAGCTCTTAAACTTATGCGTCAGTTGACACCAAGCGAAGATGCAGAGGATCAAGAAGCTGAAAAAACATGGACTCAGGACCTTGTGGATCTCGCTGAGGAAATGCGGTTAGCCTCAAATTACCTCGAAGCCGGAAAAATATACGCAGAGACAGCGGGTAAAAGCCAAAACTGGGACAAAAGGCATGAAGCACGTTATAAGGCGGGGCTTCTTCTTTACCGAGCTGGTCGGCACGGAGAGGCTACTCAGCTACTTCAAGAAGCTTGTAATGATGGTGAAAATATTTTCTATAAGAATTTGGCTTGTGAACGACTAGATCAGCTCAAAAAATAGGAGACTAGGATGAGAGACATGCAATCAAATAGTGCCAAGGGAATTGGAACGACTCCGTCAACTGTGCACCCCTCTGGCCCTGATCACGGAGCTGAATATATTTCTTATGTTCGTGAGCAAAATGAGCTAAGCGAAAAGGAAGTTCATAGTCCTGACAGCTTTATAGCTTGTGATGATTCGATGCTGCGCATTAAAGAACTGATCAAGCAAATTGGTTCGTCATCCGTATCGGTCCTAATATCTGGAGAGTCTGGTACTGGCAAAGAGATTATTGCAAAATTTATTCATGACAACTCTGACCGACGCGAAAAAGGTTTTGTCGCCGTTAATTGTGCCGCTCTCCCGCCGTCACTGCTTGAGAGTGAGTTGTTTGGCTTTGAAAAGGGAGCCTTCACTGGTGCTAATCATAGGCACGTTGGCAAGTTTGAACTCGCTTCGGGCGGAACTTTGTTACTTGATGAAATAACAGAAATTGAAACAAGTTTACAAGCAAAACTGCTGCGTGCCATCCAAGAACAAGAAATTGAGCGCATCGGTGGTCGCGAAACGATAAAGATCAACACCCGCATTATTGCTACATCAAATCGCAACCTAAAAGAAGCTGTGGCAAAAGGAACCTTTCGCGAAGATTTATATTATCGCCTTCAGGTTCTGCCGATTGAAGTTCCTCCTCTAAGGGAGCGTAGCAAAGATATACGGTATCTTGCTCTATCTTTCACAAAAAGGTTTGGTTTGGATTACGGCAAGCCAGACTTGTCTCTCACAGCTGATGCCATAAACTGTTTACTGACCTATACTTGGCCGGGAAACGTGCGCGAACTGCAAAACACAATTCACCGCATAGTGCTCATGGCTCAAGGCAATTATATTGATATGCTTGATCTCCCAGACTCTATTAAAGGAAAACGTCATGATGAATGGGTAGATTTACTTCCGGTAGGAAAATCACTAGAGTCTTTGGAAACTCAGTTTATACTAGAAACATTAAAATACCATCATGGTAATAGAACCCATACGGCTAAGACTCTAGGCATTAGTATTAGAACCCTACGTAATAAGATCAATGAATTTACAGGTAAAGGCTTGAAAGTCATTGGACCTGAGGGAGAATAAAGACTATGACACGAATCGCAGGGCTTTTTAGTCAGTCTGATAAAGTTCAAATGGAAGTTTTGAATCAGCGCCTCAAACGTCATGAGGTGATCTCTGCGAATATCGTAAATGCTGAAACTCCTGGATATCGCGCCATTGGTTATGATTTTGAAGAGCAGTTGCAGGCAATAGCAGATCCAGAAAATAAAATGCTGATGAAAACGACTAATCCTAAGCATTTTAAAAACGCGCATACTTTAGCAGATGGCACGGTGAGTAGTGATGCCTACATTCGCCCTAACGAAAGTGTTAGTGAAGACGGTAATACCGTAGACGTTGATCAAGAAATGAGCGAGTTAGCCCAAAATCAAATTCTCTACCGCGGTACGGTAGAACTCATCAATCGCAAGCTTGCTATTTTACGTTATGCCATTCAAGGAGGTCGTTAATGAGTATTTTAAAATCTATGGATATTAGCGCGACGGGCTTAGCAGCACAAAGATTGCGCATGAATATTCTGTCTTCCAATCTTGCTAATGCCCAAACGACCCGCACGGCAGAGGGAGGGCCATATAAACGTAAAGATGTTATTTTTTCTGCTGTTCCGACCGGGAATTCTTTTGAAGATTTATTAGATGAAACCCACGATACTAAGCTTCAAAAAGTTAGAGTTACGGGTATTCATGAAGATCAAAAGCCTCCAAGACGTGTGCTTGATCCATCCCATCCCGATGCCGATGCCGAAGGCTATGTTGATTTGCCAAATATTCAAGTGATGACCGAAATGGTTAATATGATCGCCGCTACTAGGGCATATGAAGCAAATGCAACAGCAATCAATGATACAAAACAAATGGCCTTAAAAGCACTCGAAATTGGTCGATAATCATAGGAAGTCATCATGTCTGAAATACCTGGTTTAAAATTTACAAAATTTTCTCTAAATGAGTTATCTCGTAATCACATAGAAAAAAACGTGAATTTAGAACGTCCTTCGTCAGTTAAACCTGATGCTGATAAAGGGACATCTAAATTTGCTGAAATGTTAAAAGATGGGATTAACGAAGTCAATGAAGTGCAGAAAACGGCTGACAAAATGTCTACTGATTTGGCTACGGGTAAGAATTTAGATATTCACGAAACTATGTTAGCTGTTTCTCAAGCCGAACTTACCTTCAATCTTATGGTTCAAGTGAGAAACAAGGCTTTGGAGGCTTATCAGGAAATTATGCGTATGCCTATTTAGAGGACTTTTCCCTTAAACACCTGAGGTGATTTTGGATAGCTTTAATGAGTTTTTTAAAAAATTGTTCGCTCAAATTGGCGCTTTTTGGGCGAGCTTAACCACCGTTAAAAAGGCCATTGTTGCGGGTGGCATCTTTGCTGTTATTATTGGTATTGGTGTTTTTACGAGTCAAGCTACGAAAAAGACCTATGAGTATCTTTTTGTTAATATATCTGATGAAGACCAAAATGAAATTTCTGCCTATTTGAAATCAATAAATTTTAACGACTTTATCATAGACAATAAAGGCATTCGTGTCACCAGCGACGAACTTCTTAGGCTGCGTCTTCAGTTAACCCAAGAAGGACTTCCCACACAAGGAAACGTGGGTTGGGAAAAGTTTGATCAGCAGGATTTTGCCCGCACCGAGTTTGAGCAAAAAATTCAAAAAAATCGGGCGATTCAGGGTGAAATTTCGCGCACCATCAATGCGATAAAAGGTGTGACATCAAGCCGGGTGCATATCGTCGTTCCCAGCCAAAGTGTTTTCCTCCGTGACAAAAAAGATCCCACCGCTTCTATCTACATAAAAACAAAAACCGGAACAGAGCTTTCCAAAAAACAAGTCAAAGGGATTCAGCATCTTGTTTCTCGCGCGGTTGAGGGTTTGCATCCTGATAAAGTCACTATTATTGACTTTGAAGGCAAACTACTCACAGAACCAGAAAATGATGACTATACGGGAAAATTTACCAAAGAACGAACGGCCTATACGACCCAAATTGAAAAAGGCTTAGAGGACAAAATTCAAACTATTGTTGGGCGTGTTGTAGGGGTTGATCGGGTAGAGGCAAAAGTCCACGCCACAGTTGACTTTACCCAAGAAAAACAGACTCTCGCTGATGTCGATCCTGACGATGTTGCGGTGACTTCTAAAAATACGTCGGGTATGTCTATGGAAGGATCGGGGCTAAATCCAACCGGAATACCAGGGGCAAAATCTAATGTTCCCGGAGAGCAAGAAAATGTTGGCATGGGGGGGGGCTCAAAAACGGGTAGCAAAAAAGAAACTGAGCTAATCAATTTTGATGTGAGTAAGCTCATCAGTGAAAAAGTTCTCCCGGTGGGAAATGTTATTCGCTTAACTGCTGCCGTTATTGTCGATGGGCGTCAAGGATATCCCTCAGATGGCTCTACGCCGAATTTTGAGCCGAGAACACCTGAAGAAATGAAAAACATTGAAGAGCTAGTAAAAAAAGCGATAGGCTTCAAAGATGGTCGTGATGATGTAACAGTTTCTAACATGATGTTTCAGTTAGACCCCATCCAAACAGAACAAATAATGAGCAAAAAGCAAGAAAACCGCGACTATATTTCTACTTTAGCCGTTTCAGCTACCGTCGCGTTGGCTCTCATTCTTTTCTTCGCGTTTATTGTTAGGCCTTATTTCCGCTGGCTGTCTTATGACCCTGAGCAAAAGAAAAAGCAGGCATCCATTGAGGAATTTAAAGCTGATCTGGAATCCAATAAACTTCAAAATGTCCAAATTCAGGAAGAAGTTCCTTTTGAAAAACTATCGCCGCAGGAGCAAATTCTCTTCTTGGCGCGAAACGAGCCCAAGCGTACAGTAGAGGCTATAAGAATGCTGCTCAATCCCAATAATACGGCAGGTAGCTAATGGAAAAACCACCCGGAGGCGGCAAGCTTTTCAAAAAAAATGACCCTGTTAGGGATAAACTCTTAGTTACTGAATTCAATTTCAACGAGCTTGTTCGTGGCGCTCAGGTCTCGGCTGATAACCCATCTGGCTCAATTATTCATACGCGTCTTCATGATGACGAGGAAAATAGTGCGGTCGATAATGCTGTTAATAAATTTAATGAGGAGCTGATTGATAAAAGATACCGCCAACCCATTATTTTGCCCAGAAATTTTACTGATGAGTGGATAAATGACAGCATGCGCAAGAAAAAACGCAGTCGCGCTATCGAAGAAGAAGACGAAGACAATGAGCTTGCAGAGGATATTTTAAATGAACTCGGGATAGTGGATAAAAAAGAACCTCCTAAGGAAACAGATAGTGAAGGAGATGCGGCAGGTCATGCCGAAATTATAGATTATAGCGCCATGGCTTCTGAGATAGATGTAAGTGCTCAGCAAGCCCATCTTGAACAGCTCAGTGAGGAACCCCCCTCAAACTCGATAAAAATTGTGGGAGATGCAATAGAAAAATTCGCCCGCGATTTTCAATCGGAAGAAGCAGATGCGAAGCCGAAAGATATGGCAAATGTGCAAGGAAGTCCCATAGGTGATGAATTTCAACCCTTAACCTCAGCCACTAACCCACAGGCAAATTTACTGACCAAAGAAGATTTGCGCATCCAGCAGCAAAAGTTTCTTGATGAGCTTGCCGCTGAGGCAAGATCTCAGGGCTACAATGATGGTTTTTCCGAAGGCGAACAAAAAGGCCTACTCCAAGTAAAACACATTTCCGAAGAAGCGCTGACCACAATTAATAAAATTGCCGCGGAGCTAGAAAACTTAAAAAAAGAAATCCTGCTCAGTGCCACGGATAATTATTTTGAAATTTGCCAAGCTCTGGCTTTGGCGGTCTTTGAAAAAGAGATCAACATCAACCCCAAACAAATGTATCACCTCATTAAACGGGCGATTGATCAGGCGATAAAATCAGATTCTTTCACCATCAAAGTCAACAATGAGATATTTAATTCGCTATCTGATCATGAGGACCAAAATTTTGTCGGACACCTAGTAAAAGACGGCAATCTCGGACAGGGCGAATTTAAAATCGAAACAGAAAACACCACCATTCAAGGGGATTTGCGGCAAATAATCAGCGATATGCTGCAAAAAATGGATTTAGGGCTTTTTGACGCGGCAAATAACGAGCAACAGGCGGGCTAACATCAATGGCAAATCAACTTTATCCTGCTGTGCGTCAAGTACATCGCAAGGAACTTCTGCAGCAGATGCCAAGCCTACGCTGGGAGACTAAAGGCAAGGTTACCGATGTTGTCGGGAATATGGTAGAAGCAAGGCTCTCTGGCGTGAGTCTGGGATCTGTCGTTTCTATCGAAGTTCCCGGTCAAAAAAATACCGTATTAGCAGAGGTGGTGGGTTTTAGGGACCAAAAGACGCTTTTATTACCATTTTCTGCCTTGACCGGTGTTTCTCCCGGGTGTTTTGTGACGACACAGGGGATTTGGGACAGTATTCCGGTGGGAGATTTTCTTTTAGGGAAAGTCATTGATCCTTTTATGAATCCATTGGGAGGAGCTCATTATAAAATTCCAGAGCATCCTGAGCGTATACAGCTTGAAAAGGAAGCTCCTGATCCCATGCTGAGAGCGACGATTTCTGGGCCCTTATCGATGGGTGTTAGGTCTATTGATGGGCTGCTCACCTTTGGGGAAGGTCAAAGGACCGGGATATTTGCCGGTTCTGGCGTGGGGAAAAGTGTGTTGATGGGGATGATTGCGCGCGGCTCTTCTGCAGATGTCAATGTCATCGGACTGATTGGCGAACGAGGTCGGGAAGTTAAAGAATTTCTCGAGCATGATCTCGGTGAAGAGGGCCTGAGCCGCTCTGTCGTTGTTGTGGTTACGAGTGATCAATCACCTCTAATGCGTATTCGCGCGGCTCTTGCGACCACTTCTATTGCCGAATATTTTTCCATGAAAGGCAAGAAAGTATTGCTTATGATGGATAGTCTTACGCGAGTTGCTATGGCGCAAAGAGAAATTGGGCTCGCGGTAGGGGAGCCACCAACCACCAAAGGCTATACACCCTCGGTATTTTCACTCCTTCCCCGTCTTTTAGAGCGCTGTGGTCCGCAACCTTATGCGCATGGAAGCATCAGTGGGCTGTACACGGTGTTGGTTGATGGTGATGACCATGATGATCCGATAGCTGATTCTGCCCGTGCGATTTTAGATGGGCACATTGTACTGTCTCGTTCGCTTGCGGCTCGCGGTCACTATCCAGCAGTTGATGTCAATTATAGTACGAGTCGTGTTATGACCAAAATAATAAGCAAAGAGCATGGTGTGCTTGCCAAGGAGCTTAAGGCGCTACTTGCGGTTTATCAAGACAATTTTGACTATATACAGCTAGGTTCTTATGTGCGGGGAACAAATCCCATGCTTGATCGTGCTGTGATACTCATGCCGCAAATAGAAGAATTTTTACAGCAAGATATGCTTGATATCAGCGATCTGCAAACGGCGATACACGCGTTAAAAACCATATTTGGGCAAAAATAATTTCTGATATTAATCTGCTGGTATTAGGGGAAACTGAGAAACCGAGATTTAAAAACATAGAGTAAAGTTTTGTATCATGATGAGTGACTTAGAAAGAAAAGCGAACAAATTAAAACCTTTGATAAAGATTCAGAGTTCAAAGCTTGAGCAAGAACACAAGGCTTTAAGTTTGATTACGGTACTTAAGCAGGAGCTTTCACAAAAACTAGCGGATCAGCAGCAGGTATATATGAAAAGCTTGGATATCAATAATGAGGCAAGGTCAACATGTCAGACGGGGCAACTTGCTTCATATGAGATCGGGGTAGAGTCCGCTAAGCACAAATGGTTTAAAATATATGAAAAACTTGTGCAGGCACAAAAACTTGAAAAAGAACAAATGGCAAAACTCGCCGAGGAACAAAAAAAACTTAAGGCGCTGGAAAACCTTAAAAATAAAATTACAGATGATATAAATATGATGAAAAATCGAAGAGAACAAAAAAGTCAGGATGAACTGGCTTCGCGTAGGTTTCAACGTGGGTAACATGAGTTAAGGTGATGAAATGAATATATCAAGTTTATTTATCCGGCATCAGAATTTTTTTAAAAACCTCATCATCATAAAGATTGCTGTTATTGCGGTATTCGCTTTGTACTATAGCAACGTCTTCTTTGTAGGTGAAAAATCACTCAATGCGTCTGATGAAGCAAAAACAGATGCTCCTAGTGTTCAGGAAAAAAGCACCGCAGAAAACGATCCGGTAAAGAGCACGGAAGACCCCGGCAAAAAAGCAGAAGAAGTAAGTCCAGGCGAAGAAAAATCAGCAGAAAAAGCCCCAAGGAGGACGTTCTTAGAGGGGTTACTGGATCTTCCGGACCTTAATAGGGACAAAATAAAAAAAGACGAGCTAGGAAAATACCTCAATCTTGCCGAGCAAAAAAGGCAGCAGGTAGAAATTCGCCTAAGCGTTCTCAAAGAACAAGAAACTAATCTCCTCGCCCTAGAAAAAAAAGTTGAAGGCAAGATCAAAAACCTTGAGGAAGACCGGCGGTATTACGCGGAAACCATTCAAAAGGAAAAGGATTTAAAAGGAGAGCGCCTCGCCAAACTCGTGAGTCTCTATAAAAAAATGGAGCCCAAAAAGGCAGCCCAGGTTTTTGAAGCCATGGACCGTGACCTCGTAGTTGCCCTGTTTATAGAGCTCCCCGAAAAACAAACGATGAAAATCCTCGAATTAATGACCCCAGAAAAATCGACGCAGCTTAGTGAGTATTTTGGCAGAGTGCGTTCTGGCAAGGAATATGAACTTCTAAAGGAAATTAATACATCTCTCGTAAAAGAGTTTGCAGTGTGTAAAGGGTATAAAGGAGATTTGCTTACTAAATCGCAGGACGAGTAAATGGGGGAATGTTTTGTTTTCTTTATTTAGGGTTCTTTGCCTAAATCAATTTATACTTTATCGGTTTTGACTTTCTCCTGTCCTCCGAAGCTTCTCATTTAAATCATTTTAAGCGGAATTTATTTTTTCTTAACCGCCAAGTTTATCGTTGCGTAAGTATATATATTAATAAGCTTATTTTTAATATGAAATAATTTACTTAACTTTTTTTTGTAGGTGCCGATACGTTATCAACAGTTATTTAGAATATTTATCACGGGAGGAAAACAGGTTATGAGTCAATTTAAAAGGAAATTAAGCAAGGTAAGTGGTTTTAGTTTAGTTGAATTGATGGTTGTGGTTGCGATCATAGGTACGCTGGCCTCTATAGCGCTACCAAAATTTCAAGCGTTTCAGGCCAAAGCTAAGCAGGCGGAGGTCAAAACAAATCTATCGGGGATATATACATTTCAGTTAAGTTATCAAGGTGAAAATGGATCTTATTTCAAATCGGGCTACTTTACGTCGGCAAAACAGACTCAATTATTTGGTGGCGGGAATAAGCGATATACTTACTCTATAGTTGATGGCAGCACAGATGCCAATAATTTTGTGGCTCAAGGAACGGCTGCGTCAGGCGCATTAGGTAAATGTCAGGGCTCTTCTGATACTTGGCAGATAAATCAGGATCGAGTTTTAAGCCAAACTTCAAATGGTTTAGTGAATTGTGGTTTATAATCCCGGCATCTCTAAATCAAAGCAAGCGCTTTAATACTCGCTATCAGTGCTGTCTATATCCAGCATTCTGATGTGGAAAATTGGTCTCTTCGTAAAAAAGAAGTGCTCTTTTTAGGCAAGAAAAATTTCCGGGTCTAAGAATCCTTTACTGCACCTATCCATCCTCCCATGGATAATATTTCAGACCCGCTCTAAACCCTCGGCAGCAGGTATCGCCAGTGGAATAACGATTCCGACATAGGCAAGGTGCTTTTTCGCGAGAGTAAATAGTAAGCGTAAAGAAAACTTCCGATATTAAATCCCCAAACCGCAAGCGGAGCAGAGACAAGTCCCTGTTCCGCGAGCCATTTTAGGGCCATAATCAGAACATAAAGCAGGATCACAAAGGCTATGGCCAAATAATAGGTGTTAGAGCGGCCTTTGCGCACATCAGAAATCCCGATGATCATCGCCATCAGGCTAAAAATCACTAGCGAAAAACTGCCACCAAAACGTTGGTGCAGTAAATAGCGCGCTTTTAAGTAGTTTTTTTCATCCCTTTTGGGTTCTTTTTCTAAACTCGTGACATAGTTATAGAGCTTTAGGGGGCCGTAGGACCTAAAATCATCTTCTTCGGGTTCGCTGCCAATAAACTGGCTCGAAAATATCTTCATCAGATCAAATTTCAGGGCATCAAAACGCACCACGGAAATATTTTCGCCACTCGCTTTGGGCTGAATCATAACACTTTGCTCCAAGGACAAAGCAAGGTCGCCGTTTTCGAGGCTCCCAGAAAATTCGCCTTTTGGGGCCGTAATACTATAGCCAAAAGGGTCCTTACCAAGTTTGTCCGGTTGGGCGAAAAAGGAGTTTTTTTGCGGCGCAATCATCACATTGGAAAGATGGCGCCTATCGTCGGAGACTTTTTCGGCGTAGAGGATAAATCCCATAAAGTCGCTTAAAAATACCCCGGACTGGAGCTTATTGGTGATGATGTTATCGAGCTCTGTTTTGGTTTTTGAATATAGGAAATTCATCAGTTCCCGCCGACCCCACCCTTCCATATACGCGCCCGACCAAGATAAACCTAAAAAAAGCAGTACGGAAAAAATAAGCGGTGTGAAGGACAACTGTTTAAGGCTATAGCCTGAGGCGACAATAACGCCGTATTCACCGTCTAAGCAGAGGCGACCGACGCTCGATATCATGGCAAAAAAAAAGGCAATAGGGGTGGTGAGCGAAAAAGTAGGTAAAATGATAAATAACAGAGGTAAGAGGACATTTTCTAGGGAAAAGCCGAAGTTCACCAATATGTCAGAGACCCTGAGTATTTGGGTTACCACAAGAACCATATTTATAATGACTAAAAAAGATATGAAATTTATGATAATATCTTTTAATAGATACTTATTAATAATCATTTATAATGTTTTCCTTTAACTGGATGCCTTTTGATCCAGTAATTTTTAGGAATGTACGTCAATTGAAAATACTGTGCTCCGATTCACATAGTAGCATATAAACTGTGATTTCGTTAAGTACTCAGGAGAAATAATGACCCGAAGCCCCCTTAGTTTTTTTTCAGCTGTGAGTATCATGATCTGCCTGCTTTTTTTCTCTAATTCCATCCACAGTTCAATTGCTCAGGAGCGCATAACGGTATTCGCTCCTCCCATGTTTGTGCCAAAACCTCAAGCTCCTGAAATAGTTTTACCCAAAATCCCGACTAAGTTTTCTTATTCGGCGGAAGGGGGTTTTAAGGCCCTAATAAAAGGGGAGGGTGTCCCCGATGTGAGTAGGGCCCTTGCCGTGGATCCTGAGCTGCAAAAGGGACTCGAAAATTTTCTTGAAACGCGCGGCAACCAAATAAGTGCCCTTGTTATGGTAGAAGTGAAAACAGGGCGCATACTCGCCTTAGCTCAGGGGCGCAACCCTGCTTTTTGGAGTGAAGAAGCCCATACGGCCCTTCATACAGGGTTTCCTGCCGCATCGATATTTAAAATCGTCGGCGCAAGTGCCGCTCTTGAGGAAGCCAATTTTGACCCCAAAAACCCTCTCTTAAGTGTTCCCGCAGGATGCTCCGAAGTCAGAGATAATGGCACCTGGTGGAAGGAGTTTATTAACCCGCGCAAGATTTTAAAACTCAGCCTTCAGGATGCCTTTGGTGATTCCTGCAATGGGTTTTTTGCAAAATTAGCCGTAAATCATGTGGGACTTGATCTTTTAAACAAGTATGCTGATCGATTTCGCTGGGGAAAAACGGTGCCGACGGATTTTTTTATCAATCCTAGCCCGATAACGCAGCCTAATGTCAAAACAACAAGCATGCAAACAGCGGGTTTATATGCCGCAGGATTTGGCGGCGTTGGGCTGAGTGCCGTCCATGCCGCTTGGCTATTTAATGGACTCGCGCGCGGCGGCGAAGCCATCCCCTTGAAATTATTTGAGGACGATTTACAAAATTCCAGTGAACAAAGTGAGCGCATCTTATCTAAAGAAGCATCTTTTAAGCTCAAAACACTTCTCCATTCTACGACGCTATCAGGCACAGCCCGCAATGCCTTTAAGAAAAAGCGCTACCGCAATCAGGGGCTTCGCGATATCGTTGGCGGAAAAACAGGAACACTCACGGGCAGAAATCCTGTGGGAAAAACCACCTGGTTTGTCGGTATGATGCCTCTCGATGATCCTGAGGTCGTGGTGGCCGCAGTCGTGATAACCGGTAATAAATGGGTTATTAAGGCAACAGACGCCGCAGCAGAAGCGCTAAGCCTTTATATTAAAACAAAAGAAAAAGAAGACGCAGAAGCAGAAGATACCGCGCACTAGCATTTATCTCCCCTCCCTCAAAATAACCAATATCCCTCCAATTTACCGAAGTTGCGCTGGTATTATTCTACAAGTAATATAAAATACCCAGGGTTTAAAGAAAAATTTTGCTCTTATGTTTCTTAGGATTCATTCATCCTGGGGCTAAATGCGAATGACCATAAATTGAATAAATTTTTTTGTGAGGACCAAAACGTGACACGAGTTGTGGTAACCGGAATGGGAATATTGGCACCTACAGGTAACAATGTAGCGGAAGCTTGGCAAAATGCTCTTGAGGGCAATTCTGGCATTGGTGAAATTACTCTGATCGACACTTCAAAAATCCCCGTTACGATCGCGGGCGAAATAAAAAACTTTAATCCCGAAAATTTTATGGAGCCCAAAGAAGCACGCCGCTCCACTCGGTTTGTTCAGGTCGCCATCGCAGCGGCAAAAGAAGCTGTTGATTCGGCAGGTTTAAATGATACCGCTTTTCATCGGGATCATTTTGGCGTCAGCATTGGGGTGGGCATTGGCTCTTTGCAGCTTATCGAAGAAAATACCATTGGTTTTTTAGACAAAGGTTTTAAAAGGGTTTCGCCCTTTCTTATTCCCTACTGCATTACTAACATGGCGGCAGGTATGGTCTCCATGCTTTACAAACTCAAAGGTCCTAACATTTGTACGACTACAGCATGTACTTCGGGTACTCATGGTATTGGCGAAGGGTATTTATTGATCAAATCTGGTATGGCAAAAGTTATGCTCGCAGGTGGCACGGAAGCAGCTGTGAGCAATCTTGGTATCACAGGATTTGCAGCGATGAAAGCACTGTGCACCGAATATGATGATCCTAAAACCTCTTCACGCCCCTTTGATATCAGGCGTAATGGCTTTGTTATGGGTGAAGGAGCAGGGCTAATCGTTTTAGAAGAGTTAGAACATGCAAAGCGTCGCGGCGCCAAAATTTATGCCGAAATGGTCGGTTATGGTATGAGCGCTGATGCGAACCACATAACAGCCCCTGCACCTGAGGGAGAAGGGGCGCACCGCTGCATGGCAATGGCGATTAATAGTGCGGGCCTCAGTCCTCAGGATGTTGATTATATCAATGCCCATGGGACTTCGACCAAACTCAATGATTTGTGTGAAACTCAGGGAATTAAATCTTTGCTGGGTGAGCACGCCTACAAGGTTGCCATTTCTTCCACCAAGGGTGTGACGGGACACTGCTTGGGAGCTGCCGGAGGGATAGAGGCTATTTACACGATAAAAGCCCTAGAGGATCAAATTGTGCCTCCCACTGCGAATTTAACCCAACCTGATCCTGAATGCGATTTGGATTATACACCGCTCGCGGCAAAAAAACGGGTTATGAATTATGGCCTTTCCAATTCTTTTGGTTTTGGGGGTACGAATGGTTCTGTGCTCTTTAAACGTTGGCAGGACTAATACGCCCGCTCCCTGACTTCAGAACAGCCCAGACCCGTGATGCGCATCAAAACCAAGTCTGCTCCTGTCTCTATAGAAGCTCTTTATAAACATTCGCCGTATGGCTTGATGGCATTAGTTTGTGCTCTAGTGCTCCGTGGATGATGTCTTTTACCTGGTTCCAGGAATACTGGCGCGTCAAAAAATCAAACCGGTACCAGTCAAACTGGTCTGGGACATCTAAATGTCTATGACCCGCCAGTGAAAAAGGTTCTTTACTATAGACAACACTTCGGCAGGCTTCGTGCGCTACTGTATAACGTGCTCCCGCTTCATCCTCGATTTCTAGGGAGCGGTAGCCGCAAACCGTGCTTCCCGGGCAGCCATTATGAAGTGCCGTTAAGGAACAGCTTTCGGCAACAAAGAGCGGAATATCTTTAAACACAATTAGCTGCGATTCGATTCCTGCTGCCCTTGGCCACGCCGATAAAATATCCATGATATTTTTCGCATCATCCTCGACAGAAAACGTCGCACGCGTAACGCCCAGCTCTGCGAACTGCTGGAATGTATAACTATTTAGCGCGTAAAGGCTGAAATCGGTGGAAATCCCCCAGTTGTTATGCTCCTTCGAGACCTGTTTAAGGAGCTCAAATCCCCCTATATTTGCCGTTTCAAATAGATTTACGCCAATATCGAGAGACTTTTGCACAAAATGCAGTAGAAATGGTTTATCCCAGACACGAAAAACCATCGGAAGCGCAATACGAATGGGTATTCCCAAATCATGGGCAATAGTTTTTAGAGTGTTTATGACCAGGTGAGTATCGCTGATTTTAAACTGCGAACGCTTGGGTTCAAACACCAGTTCTGCTATTTTGCTTTGCGAAAAAAAATCGGGCTCCTGCAGCATGCTTTTGAGGTGCGCGATTTGGTCTGTTTTGAGAGCGAGTTTACCGGTGGCGGCGATTTTTTTCTCAAAAGATTTTTGTTTTCTTTCTTTATAAACGGACTCAATACGCGCTTGCCGCGCCTGGCCGAATTGATCAAGTGCCTCGCGCAAATTTTGGGCGAGTGTGCGTTTGATTTTTTTTAACTGCGACGGCGGGATGAAAAAATCAGTTTTACCTTCAACCTCTACCGTACAACTCATTTCAGTTGTGCCATGGTAGCTGAACTCTTTGGTCAAAATTTCCTTTAGGCTACTTTGTTCTGATTTTATCAGAGGCCAAAATTCCTCTGACTGAAAAAATTGTTCTTGCTGCCTCATACCCAAAATGTGGACTGAGAGCTGGTCCTTGGCCTGGGCCACTATGAACCTCAGATGCACATGGGCGGCAACTTTTTTAACGCGGTCTCCCTGAGGCTTACTGAGTTTTTCAGCGATTTGTTTGAGTTCGACTGAGCGTGTTTTATAGACGGTGTCTCCGATTTTGGCTTGGCGTGAAGCCGACGTTATAGCGATAAAAACGGTTTGTCCTTTTTGGGCTCGGAAGATTTTTTTATTTTCATGCCACATATCCCGTAAAGAAAACTCAAGGGCATTTCCGGCATATTTTTCCTGGGACCGCGTCAATGTTTCTGGTGTGAGGCTTTGGGATCCGTGCTGAGGTAAGGCATGAAAATTTTTGGCTTGGGGTTCGATACGAATGCCGTCATAAACTTCGACATCATCTAAGAGCGTACAGGCGATTTTTTCACCAGTGATTTTTTCCACCGCCCCAATTTTCATGCCCAAATGGGTTGGATTATTCAAATCGATGACATTTTCATGGTAGCGATTGTTGACAAAAAGGCTGGTAAATTCTCGGCTGAAGCTGAGCATCAAATCTTTTTGAATATTTCTTTTGGCTAGGATACCTTCGGCTTCGCCTATAGCGGACTTAGGGGGGGCGCAGACTTCTTCGGCTTCGCATATAGGGGCCTTAGGGGGGGAGACTTCCGCAATTTTTTGGCGGTAAATTCGCACAGCGCTCATCACATACTGGGCATCTTTTTTTCGCCCTTCAATTTTTAGGGTATCCACCCCAGCTTTGACGAGATCCAAAATATTGGCTGTGGTGGATAAATCTTTCATGCTAAAAAGAAAACCGTGACCGGGCTCACTCAGGATTTTGTAAGGTTTGCGGCAGGTATAAGCGCATTCGCCGCGGTTGCCACTCCTCCCGCCTTCGGAGCCACTAAAAAAACACAGTCCGCTATAACTATAACAAAGGCTGCCGTGGCAAAAGACTTCTAGTTCGACAGGGATATGTTCGGCGAGCAGCTTTTTTTTGATTTTAGATATTTCGAGTATGGTAAGTTCCCGCGCCAGAACGACGCGAGAAAACCCAAGTTCATAGGCTTTGACTACCCCTTCATAATTATGCACTGCAAGTTGAGTGGAAGCATGCATACGTATCGCGGGAAAAAAAGTTTTTATGAAATAGGCGAGGCCTAAATCCTGGACGATAAGGGCGTAAACACCTGCGGACATAATTTCTTCAAGAAGTGGTGTGATGCGAGCGAATTCTGCTTCTTTTATGAGGACATTAAGGGTAACCAGCACTTTTACGCCGTGCTGAGCCGCATAAGCGACCAAAGTCCCAAGTTCCTGAACGTCAAAATTCTGCGCGCGCCTCCGGGCATTAAAATCTTTAAGTCCGAGGTACACGGCGTCCGCGCCCGCGTGAATAGCGGCAAAAAACTGCTCTATCCCGCCTGCAGGCGCTAAAAGCTCAGGCGCGTGGAGGAGGAGGGGGGAAATCTTATTTTCCCCTGGTAACTCAAGCGGTAGTATGTTTTTAAGGTCCGTAGGAGACATGCCACAGGTTCTTTCATAAGGTTTCTTTTGGCTTCTTTTATACCCTGTTATAAATTCAGGGTGATTTGCCTGACATAATAAGCTCGGCGCTGGGCATTAGAACGTTGCCCGCAGAAAAATATGTGGTTTCATACATCCTATGCGGTTATCGGTTGTTCTGATGTCACCGAGTTGTCGTATAACATATCTAAATGTTTCCGTACAGACAGTAAATTTTTAACTCATAAGGTAAACCTATGCTCCCACGCCATTTTTTTGCGTTGCTCACTCAGGGAGAAGGTGAAGATGGTGAAAAATGTCGAAAGGGGGCAACAAAGCAATACCTAAGGCTTAGCAAAAATTTCTTTTCGGATACGGCGTGATATAATCGAATTTACGGGCTTAAAATCCCTTGGCGCACCGTGTGCTAAGAAACTTAAAATTACCAAATTGGGGGGAAATAGACTATGAAGTGGCTCCGGCATCAAAAAATAGGGGCGTTTGCTTTTCTTGTCCTGCCAAATTTTTCTGCATTAGCCCAGCCGAGTCTCAAGGAACAAAATGCCCTACTTTTAAAGCAACTCAAAGAAGTCCATCAGCTAAGCCCCGAAACCATGACAAAAATCGAAGCGATTTTTTCAAAGTCAGGCTTTATCGGTCAAGGTAACCCCGCCATCACCAAGCACCCACTCACGCCTAAAGAGTGCGAAGAAAAAGGGAAAAAGAGCGGAATAAGTTATGAAAATCAGCTGTTTGAAGGTATTTGCGGTGCCAAATATATGGCACCTCTCTATAATCCCCAAACGCAAAAGCCAGAAGAGGCACAAAGCTGCATCGATCAGTTTGAGTTTCCAAGTATCCCCTGTGCCTATCCCGTCGTTTGGGTTAGAGCCAGTGAAGCAGCCGAAATTTGTGAAGCGCAGGGAAAAAGGCTTTGCGATGCTCACGAATGGGAAGGGGCCTGCCAAGGCGAGCTTCTGCCACCGGATTATGACTTTGCCTTAGTAAAAAATAAGGATGCATCTACGGCATTAAAAATCATGCGCCAGAATCATAATAAGCGAGAATCAGCGCGCAAAAAATGGGCTTATGGAACGGCTTCCAAACCTGGGATCTGCGCCATGGCGAGCACAAAAAGTGCAGGGTGTAACGGAGGGAACTGGAAAGACTGCGGCTCTAATACCTATCCCGCGGGATCCTTTCCGGACTGTAAAAGTGCGCTGCAGGTATACGATCAGCACGGTAATGCCGCTGAACATATGAATCTCCCCATCTCGCCAGACCAACTCTCTACCGATTCGAGCAAAACTTATGGGCACACGGAGATGAAAGGAAGCTGGTTTATTTTTGACAAATTTAAAGCCCATGAAGATTATTGTCGCTGGCGAGCTCCTTATTGGCACGGATCCAAGGTGCTGGACTCCCATAGCCATCACAATTATCACTTGGGATTTAGATGCTGCAAGTCAGTCGGGAACCCCAAATAGGGCCGATATCTCACCTCGAGCTAAGCTCAAAAGATAATTTCTCAACAGGAAGCAGTTTGCGGAGTTGCCGCCTGCGCTCTGCAGCTGAATTACATCAGGAAAACTTGCGGCGGTGTTTGGCGTCGTCTTGCCTCCCCCCACTTTTTGAGAAGTTATACGCCCGCTCCCCGATCTCAGAAAACCAGAGACCCGTGATGCGCATCAAAACCAAGTCTGTAAAGTGAGGTTTTGGGCCATTTCAGGAATTTCATGTCTTGTTTTCGTGTATCCTGATGATAATATGGAATTATTTTTATATTGCTTGTCCCGAGTGGTTAATATAGGTTAAAAGCGTATGTTTTTTAATTTTTGATAAGTGCTGAGGCGATGCGCACCTACCATCTTGATCTTTTTTTTACTCGGCAAATATCTCTTATTTCTTCTTTCTCTATTATTTTTAAGGAAAACCTGTGACGAATTTTGAAAGCCTGGGTCTTAGTGAGCCCATTCTTAAAGCAACTTATGATCTTGGATTTACTAGTCCCACCCCCATTCAAGAAAAAACCATCCCGGCGATACTGAGTGAAACCCGCGATTTTATTGGTCTCGCTCAAACTGGTACGGGTAAAACCGCTGCCTTTGGTCTGCCCATTCTACAGCTTATTGACATTGCGGATAAGAGGCCACAAGCGCTTATCCTGGCCCCAACGCGCGAGCTCTGTTTGCAAATCACTAAAAACCTGCAGTCTTATGCCAAGCACCTGCGTGGCGTTAATGTTGTTGCCATTTATGGTGGTGCCAGTATGGGTGACCAAATCTCTGCTATAAGGCGGGGCACGCAGATCATCGTAGCCACCCCAGGGCGCATGGATGATCTCCTCAATAGACAAAAACGAATCAATTTATCCGAACTTCAGTTTTTGGTTTTGGATGAAGCCGATGAAATGCTCAACATGGGCTTTAAGGACGAGCTTGACGCGATACTAGCCCAGACCCCAGCCACCAAAAGAACCTTTTTATTTTCTGCAACGATGCCGCGCGAAGTCTTGGCAATTTCGCGTAACTATATGCATGATCCTTTAGAAGTTACCATCGGGACAAAAGATGCTGGTGCCAGCGACATAGAGCATGCGGCCTATATCATCAATCCGCGCGAGCGTTATTTGGCATTAAAACGCATTGTTGATTTTTATCCCAATATCTATGGTATTGTTTTTTGCCGGACTCGCATCGAGACTCAGGAAATCACCGAGCACCTTATGCGCGATGGTTATAACGCGGACGCCTTGCATGGGGATTTGTCGCAGTCGCAGAGGGAGCGCATTTTAAACAAGTTTCGTAGCAGAAAACTGCAGATACTGGTCGCCACGGATGTCGCTGCACGTGGCCTCGATGTTAAAGAAATCACCCACGTCGTTAATTTTTCTTTACCAGATGATATTGAAACTTATACCCATCGCAGCGGGCGTACGGGACGGGCAGGCAACCTTGGTACTTCCGTGGTGCTGATTTCTCCCATGGAAAAATTTAAACTCAAGCGCATCTCTGAAAAAGTCAAAAAAGAATTTGTTATCAATTTGATCCCAAGTGGAGAAGAAATCTGCAAAAGGCAGCTTCTTCATCTTGTAGAAAAAACCGAACAAGCAGAAATTAACGATGCGGAAATTGAAAAGTTTTTGCCCGAAGTTTATAAAAAGCTTGATCATCTCAGT
Organism: Oligoflexia bacterium; assembly: GCA_030432875.1. GTDB lineage: Bacteria > Bdellovibrionota_B > Oligoflexia > Oligoflexales > JAGOVF01 > JAUILP01. The sequence goes on from JAUILP010000045.1 coordinate 22,498, forward strand.
AAGCAGGACATCATCAAAAAATTTGTCGCTATCGAGTTTAATCACTTCCTCGAATACTATAAAGATGCAAAAGACCTTAATATCGGCGCGAGAGGTAATAATAGCAGAGCAGGACTCAGTGCCGGGCCTGGTCGAGGTCGCAGCAATGAGCGCGGAGGGCCTAACCGTGATAATCCCCGGCCCAGTCGCGGGAGAAAGTCGGCGAGTGCTGGGGGAAGTGGCTCTGAAGCTGAAGAGGGCTTTACCCGAATTTGCATTAATATTGGCAAAAAAGACAATGTTTCTCCAAAAGATATTTTAGGACTGATAAATCGTTCTCTTAGAAGCCGGGAAGCTGAAGTAGGACGCATTGATTTAGACCGTGAATGTTCTTATTTTGAAATTGACAAAAATCATGCGGCAAGTTTTAAAAGAAACTTCAAAGGTATGAAATTTAAAAATATCGACGTTAAGATCATTTAGCATTCCGGTAGCCAAAATTTTACGACGATCTTATCCCAATACCAAAGAGGTGATACTGGGATAAGACATTATGTTTCCCACCAAGAACAAGGGGCGGGATTTTTTGGCAAAAACCATCGAGAAGCTCTTTTTGACTATGCTTCCCCTTTAACAAAAAATCAAAAATTCGTAGACTTAGGCATCCGTTGAGGCTGTCGCCACTGGCAATTTTGGCCAGGGCATACATTTTTAAAGCTAAAAAATTGTTAGGCTGTTTGGCAAGCATTTCTTCAAGTATGGGAAAGCTTTTTTGATACTCACCTTGGCGTATGAGTATATGGGCAAAACCCATGCAAGCACGCCAGTTACTCGATGTGATGTGACAGGCTGTTTCCATCGCCGTGACATCTTCAGGTTGCTGGGTGATGAGGTAGTGGCTTTTTAAAAACCTAAAATTGAGCATTAAAAGCCCTGAGCAAAGAGCCATGAGTGCGTATTTGAGGGTAGCTGACTGGGTATGAGACCTGGTATTTAGACGAATTTCAGGAAAGACCATAAGGCAGCGGGCCAGAAATAAGGCTAAAAACGTGTATGGCACGGCATCCGCAAAGGGAAACTGAAATGTCCCCTGCACCAAATAAAATATGATAAAAGCTACGGTGATAAATATTTCAGATTCATTTTTGTTTTTTATGTCAAAGGCCAAACGACGCCAGATCAGGTAAGTCATCAGGAGGCCCAGTATCAAAGAAAATGGTAAGCCATCCTCGATGGCAAATTTAAGCCACTCGTTATGGGGATGATTATAGATAGAGCTTTCATCGACTCGCGCGCGTAAGCCCGTGCGGTATGAAATAGCAGGGAATTCATAGTTTTCTGGACCAACCCCCAACCAGGGATGATCTTTAATCATCGCCAGTCCATCTCGCCAGACTTCATACCGGGGGTTGTTTAAATACGGCTTTTGCTCCATGGCGCTCACGGCAGAAATACTCGGGTATAGCGGTGTTTCAGGGATGGTGAACTTAGCATTTTTGATAAAAAGCCCTAAGCCTATCCCCACTATTACCGGCCACAGAATGTATTTTAAAGTTATGCTGGGTGAGCGCAGCAATAGAAATATAAGCGATAGTGCGACAATAAGCCACACGGAGCGGCAGGCTAGGAGTAATAGATAAGAAGAAAAAATGATGCCCGCAAAGGCATAGGAGGTAGGCGCCAAAATTTTTTGAGGTTTTCCTCGAAGCATTATGTACCAAAGGCAAAAAAGCCCAAGCACAATAAATTCCGCGGTCATATTGACATTGCCAAAAGTCGCGTGAGGACCACCATTTCCAGGATTGACAAAACTTAGCGGAAAAAAACCAAAAACCTGGAAAATGCCTAAAACACTTACGGCCAGAGCAGCAACGAGCGTGATTTGAGCGACCACCAATAAGTCGAATCTTTTGGAGCTTAGGCCCAAATAAAAGCTGAAAATCAGGCATAAAAAGGCTCCGCGAATTATTAGCGGTGTGTCTCGTATGGGTGAAGAGCTCAAAGCAAGATTGATGAAAAAAATGCTTAAAACTAGAGAGAGAAAAAGTAAAAACACCCGGGGAAATTTTGGTAAAATCAGGGATTTGGAATTTGTCTTCCAAAAGGCTATCGCCATCAAAATCCAAGCTGGTGCTAAGGCGTAGACGAAAGCTGCTTTTGTGAGCGCATAATGGTCATAAAATACCGGGAGTGCCAATAGAGGAAGGATGGCAAAGAAAGCGATAAGAAAAAAATCATCACAAAAAAATATGCGCTTGGCCTGAATCATATCATTCCAAAATACTTCGGTAAACACCTGTGGGAGCGGTACCGCTTGTATGCTGCAACCAGATGTTTTGGAGGTTTTTTTGACTGCTACCACTTAACGGGGGCAGGGGCGTATTTCCGCTATTAAAGGTATGGAGTTCCTCAATGGTCCTAGTCGTATGAGTCGCTGAAAAAACTTTGCGCCGCAGTTTATTCTGATTTGCAGTGCGGGTGCTGTTTTCTATCCACGCCAAAAAAGCAGTCCCAAAGTCATCTAAGGCGATACTTAAGCCGTAGACATTACTGATGCTTGTTTCTATTGTTATGGGACTTGCAGCCCAAGCTCCGCCAGTAAAAAACCAGGCTTTGAGTGAGCCCTGATCCATCCATGCGGCGACCGCTTCATCTTTATTATTGCTCGCCATCTCGAAAGGTGTGCTTGGCGTATCGGATGCTGAAAAATTGTTATTTGTCACATGCCATCCTGAATTATTTTTATAAACGCCATCAATTAAATAGCTGGTCCCCGAAACCGGGTAGGCCCAAAATCCTGCCGCGTAGTTTTGCAGTGCTTTAACTTTAAGGTATTGATTGCCGGTCGAAGTACTTCCTGCTATCCCGGCAACAGTTGATACACTAAAGCTTCCACTCGTCTGAGTTAGATCCCTTGTGCCAATCTTAAGTTCATAGTTACCACTTGAGCCAGAAACATAAGAAGTATTTAGGGAGTATGCTTTTTGATTGAGTTCATCTAGGATCAGAGCATGATCATGGTAAGTAAAACTTGCCCATGGCGAGAGACTCTGAATGATGCTAAAATCTCCTGCGTTTGCTGGATCACAGGCTACTTTATAATAACAAGTTGAAGTTAAACAATCAGACTCGAACTCGAGGCAAAGGTTTTCGCCTTTCGGGCTAGCTAACTTCAGTTTTTTAAGCTGTGCTCCCGAAGAATATAGCTGATTTCCTATGAACGTTGACCCACTGGTAGTGCTCGGATCGTGTTTAAGAACATTTAAAGAGTTGCTGCCACTAGTGTTCACGAGGTAAAAGATTCCGGGTGTGACCCCAGTTTTTAGGAACATTTGTAAACCATTAATATTTGCTGTCGATCCTAAATAATTATTGGTATCAGACGTCCAATTCACCCCGCCATCCGTGGACTTTTCTACATGAATATTATTGTTCATGTCTACGTAGCTTACCCAAGCAATATCGTTTTCATCGATGACGCTTGCAAAGGAGAATGTATTGTTTGGTGACGGGATAGTTTGAAGCTGCGCGGGCAAAATAATAGTATTTTGGTTAAAAGTCCCACTGCGGACAATATAAGTATTAAGGACATAACTTCCATTAAAGCCATATACGGAATAAAAAACGCTTCCGAGGCTATTGATGCTAAGTTTATGCTCATAGGCAAAAGAACTAGAATAACTCCATGGAGATGGGGTCCCCCATGTTTGATAGACTGTCGCAAAGCTAATGCTTGTTGCCACCAAATTATTGCATCCTGCGGAAGCTACCGGGAGGATTCCTGTATCAAACTCTAAGCTATAATTATTTTGCTGGGGGCTTAAAATGGGGAGTTTGCTCAAGAGATTTCCGTTAGAGGGGGAAAAAATATAATTTTGACCATTAGACTTTACGTAAGACGCAGCGATTCGCGTATGCAGATTATCAAGATTTTTAAAACCAACACGGCCCGCTAATGTGCTTTCATTGACTTCGCAGCTAAAAGTAACCGCGATGCTTGGGCTTGTACTAATGCTAGAGGCATTTGCTGCAGGATTAGATGACACGATTGAAAGTGTTGGTGTGGTTGTGGTGGTCGTCGTGGTAGTCGACGTGGTGGTGGTCGTCGTTGTCGTGGAGCCGGAACCATGGGTCCAAGTTGCCACTGTCGCGGCGCTTGTGCTGATCCAGTTTCCAGCCGCATCGCGTCCCACAGCGCAAAGCACCAAAGTTCCGGCACTAAAGCTTGCGAGCGCATCACTTATTACTTTTCCGACCGCCACCTCAGTACTATAAGTTGCGGTGGAGCAGTCACTTGAAGTGCCGACAAATAGCGCATATTTGTAAGCAAAAAGATCATCTCCGGTCACCTTAATGTTTAGGGTGTCGGTTGTTTTGCTACTGCTTGGGGCCCCTGTAAGACGCAGTGTTGGCGGGGTTTTATCCTCGATTTTTGTTTCGATGGGTTTCACTGATTCCGCTTGTTTTGCCTCGGTGATCGGGGTGTCGGTGAGCACAACTTGGTAAGAGCCAAAATACTGGGTAGAAAAAGTTACTTTATTTTCAGCGATGGTAAGCTGACTTTTTGTCATGATGCCCAGGACGATTTTTCCGCCTTCTTTATATTTTTTTATTTTGTACATAACGATTAGGTTGTCGGTACTCATTATGGTGAGTCCCATTCCATCGAGCATAGGAATTGAGAGAGCAAACGGCGATACTGCATCAGCCTCAGTCGAAGACGTGAGAACCACAGCGCTGCTAGCAGGGGTCAGGGCATTATCACCAATCCCCAATTCTTCGGTGCTGGAAGAAGTCGCTAAGGAACTTCCTTCCTCAATAGAAATATCTGTATCAATGCTCAGGGCTCCCGGAGGAAACTGTACAGCAGATCCCTTTATGCCACTATTTTCACTGGCGGAAACAAGTTGGCTGGTTTTGCTGCCAGAGCTTATTTTTGCGGTTAGCACCCCGTTTTCATCGCTTTTGACTTCAGCAACAATAGGTTCTGTTGAAACAGTGGATTTCTTTTTTTGGGTTTGCGGTGCGCAGAAGAGCAATAACATCGCCACGCTTAACGAACAAAAATTTTTGACACCGAGTCCATAGGCAAAACCTGTTTTCAAGGGCAGCCCTTTCTTGGAGGTTTGTAGGCATTTATAAAATAAAATTTTTTAAGGGATCAGATTCTTCACCTGTCTATTTTACGATAGGTTTTCCTTGTGATAACCCGGTAGAAGGTGCCTGTGTTTGCCCTTAAAGTCATTTGGAGAGTTATGTCTGTATTTTTTTGGGGTTAGCAGATCATTTTGGGAGGATTCTTTTTAGCGCCGATCATTATGGCTGTGCTTATTGATCGCAGGAGCAAATTCGCTTAAAGGCACTATTAAAATCTTCGCTTAGAGTACTTTGGCTAGTGATGCGTTTAGGAATCGATAGGCCTGCCGACGCATAAATCGCGCAGCCAATCCCGCTACTTGGTTGCGAGAGGGTGATATTATCGTTCAAAGTGCCAGAAATTCCCATGGCACTGACTGTGTCTGAGCAGTTTTGCCCATTACCCCCAGTTCCAATAAAATTAATCGTTCCTGCTGGGATGTGATTGGCACCGACTAAAGAACAGGTGGCATCGCAGCTCAGGCCTTTGGGTCCCTGATACCAGCAGTATAAACCATAACGCGTGCCACCGATACAGCGGCTGACGATATCAACCCGGTAATATTTCCATTTTTTAACCCCATTTATGGTTACTTCTGCTTTGACATCGACGGTACCTTCGACGATACCGAGGAGTACCCCTTTATTGCTATCGTTGTCGATACTGGCGGGGGGAGAGCCCATGGAAATCTGAGAAATAGACCAGTTCGTCAAGTAGTTTTCCATTCCCACAGGATTCGTCACGTCTTCAGTCATCCCGTTACTATAGATACCTGTGACCCTAAACTGTTCTGTAGCGATTACTTCAAGCCAGGATATATTATTGTCACTGGTAATAACCAATGAGGCGAGCTCTTTAGGACGTATGGGATAGTCAAATTTTCCGCTTAAGCCATTAAAGCTCGCCGTGACTTCCACGACGGTTTGCTGGGCTATATCGCCATAAGTTGAAGCTTCTCCTTTTGTTGCGGTGATAAAATCCAGGTAGTCGGTATTACCACTTTCCCAAAGTACGACAGCGGTTCTATCGGTTGGACTCGCAATTTCACAGGAAAACTGATCCTTGGCATAAAGTTTTACTTTTTCACCAATTGCCACAGAATTTTTATTAGGGCTAATGCTGTAACCTGTTAAAACGGGATCAGTCGCCGTTACGTTGTTTTGGCCGGTTATTGTTTTTTGGGTTAGCGGCTCGAAAAGCGATGCCTTAATAAAAGTCGAGCCTTTTTTGAATGTAGTGACTTTGCCCTTTGTTTCACTGGCGTTGCTGACGCTTGCTAAAGTGGGATCAGCGCTAGCCCAGGTGACTAGTGCTGTTATATCTTGCTCAGAGTTGTCAGAATAAGTGCCTTTAGCGGTAAACTGAGGTTCATGTATGCCACAGGTGCCACTGGGGTTTGCTGATGATACAGTGATTTCTACCAATGCGCCTGATACGATCTCGATTTCTGAGACGAAGTTTTGATCACCATATCTCGCCCCTACCACTACATCGCCTTTTCCAAGCCCTGTTAGCATTCCAGGATCTTCTAGGTCGTTGGTGATGCTGGCTAAAAATCCATTAGAGACTGACCAAATAACGAATTTACTGATATCCTGTTTACTTCCGTCACTGGCATGGCCAAAAGCCTTAAACTGTATGGGTAAATTGATGGGAATGTCGGCATTTGCCGGTTCTATGCTGTAGGAGACAAAATTAGTGTTTGTCACTGTGATATCCACCGAACCTACGCTACTGCCAAAAGTTGCCGTTACGGTTGTCGCTCCGGCACTGTTGATAGTTGCCGTCCCCGCTTCATGTGACGCAGTACTAAAATCACACATGCTCGCATTGTCGCAGGCCCAAGTTACCGACGAAGTCACTTCAATTATATTTCCTGATTTAAGCGTCGCGATGGCTTTAAAACTTGGACGAGTCCCATACATTATGGTGGTTGTTTCTGTTTCAATGGCGATGGAGGCAATATCTGGCATCAAGACTTTGACCTGGTTTTGACCTGAAAATCCCTGGTACATTGCCGTCATGGAGAAATTTCCTACTTTTATACCGCGGACGATGGTTTGGTTGTTTTCAAAAATTACAGTGGCAATATCTGTATTTTGTGACTGCCATTTGACATCAGAGGTAATTTCCTGAAGAGAGTCATCGGTATAAATAGCTACGGCACTAAAATGGGTGTTTTCACCCAGGAGCATGATTTTTGGCTCAATCTCAATCGTTTGCAAAGTTTTCGCGGTAACGGTTAAAGGCGCTTTTATTTCGATACCTTCATAGGTAAAAGAAATATCGCAGCTCCCTTTATCCACGGCGATCAGGGTATTTTTTGAAACGGCTTTGTCAAATCGTCCGACAACATTATCTGCACTGGACCAAAGGCCATCAGCGGTTACGGTCTTTTTTGCCCCATCAGAAAACACCGCCGTCGCCCTAAGGGTGATCGTCGTGCCAGTGACAAGCTCGATGCGGGCTGGATATATTTCAAGTTTGGTCACTCTAACTTCATCGGCACCGCTATTAGATCCGCTGGTGTCATCGGCTACAGTGTCTGCAGCTGGTAACAACACGGAGTCAGGGAAAAATTTACCTAATGTATTTTGACCGGAGACACTTGCCGCCTCACCGCTAGAATCCTCAGAGGACATTTTTTTGGGTTCACATGCGGAGCCTAGGACCAGCAAAACGCTGATAACTACCCGAGAAAAAATGTTAACTGCTTTTAGCATAATCCCCTATCAATGTTGACGAACCTGAGTCTATTCTTTTGTCGCTAAAAAAAACTTTCACCTATCACAAGCACAGACCCTGCGCCACTTCGGGTGTTTATCACCATAGTTTGTCGCGGGTGCTATATACCTTACCGTTGACTCAAAAGAACCATCCCAAAAAACACTACACCCCAGTCCTTTTTGGGAAGCGAGGTAATCAGGATAGCTTGGGTCTGCAGGGTTTGACGAATAAAGCGGGTCATTGTTGCCGTCGAGCTCTCCTGGATGGGTGAGCTGTCCAGCATCCAAGGCACTATAATTACTCATCGCCTGCGCGGGATTTGCTCGCAAGCTTGCAAACCCGCTTCAGCGATGGATAATAAGGTCTCAATGGCATGAGCGGCCTATGGTATATGGGGTGTAGAAATAAAAAGATATAAATA
>JAUILP010000046.1 GCA_030432875.1 Oligoflexia bacterium
ATATCTTTTTATTTCTACACCCCATATACCATAGGCCGCTCATGCCATTGAGACCTTATTATCCATCGCTGAAGCGGGTTTGCAAGCTTGCGAGCAAATCCCGCGCAGGCGATGAGTAATTAGGCGCATACGCCAAAGCGCCGACGATAGCCCCATTACAGCACAGCTACTACAGCACAGCTATTACAGTTCTAACTCGTGGGAGATCCCTCCGAGCTAAGCTCGTTCGGGACACGGCTTTGGCGCCTTAGCGCCAAAGCCTAATTATAAAGCGCCGATAGCCACTTTAGCCACCTAGGCTCAGTTACATAAAAAATATATGGTGTTAAATTGCAAGCCATATGAAAAAAAATTGCCGCAAAAATATTGTTCCATTTTCGGTAAATTATTTCTGCCAAAACCCCGAGTAAAAATGGGCCAAGGGGATTACCACCAAAATTGCCCTGAAATAATTCTTCCCAAGAAGAAACCATATGCAGAGATGTAAAAACTAAAACAGAGAAAAAAGATCCCCAAAATAGTCCCCCTATTTTTGATGTCAGAGACGTCAAACCAATACGAAAGACAAACTCTTCACTTATAGGAACAATGACACAAATGATAAATAAACTTTGCACTGTCGCTATTTCACTCATTTTTCCCATTTCAAATTTTCCCAGACTCATAAGTAAGCCCATCAATAACGCGGCAAAAAAAACGAGAAGGCCGGGCAAATAGGAAATGACTGGCGCACCAGAAAAAAACTGCGGTGATTTTTTGAGAGATAAAAAAATAATAACTAGAGCAATTATACTATTTAAACCCGCTGCTGCCTCCCAAAGCTCCACCGAAAAGACATGAGAAACTAAGGTAAAAAGAAGAAAAAGCCCCAAAAATGCCGAGAAGCTAAGCGCCAGCAGTTTTCCATAAGCTATAAATGAGAGCGGCGGAATATTTATCTTTAAGGACTTTCTGATACTCATACCTTGTGCACATAAAGGTTTGCTCATTTTACCCAGTCTGGCGTAAGACTAGCTGATTTTAAGATTTTTTTGATTAAATATCTCGGTTATTTTCTCTCCGAGAAGACCGAGATTATTTTTCACTACATAGCCATCAGCTCCAGCATCTAACCCAGTTTTTTGTGCGACTTGCGCCGACAACGACGAATGAATAAGAACCGGAATTTTGGCCAGCTGTGGCATACCCTTAATCCAGCGGCATAGAGAAATGCCATCCATTTTGGGCATCTCCACATCGGTCACCACCAAATCAATACTAAGAAACTCTGAAAATTGTAATTGGTTTTCAAGCATTTCTTTGGCGTCTTGCCCATTTTCTGCCTCGATGACCTTAAAGTTATTGCGCTTTAAAAAATTGACGATATTTTGTCTGACAAGCTGCGAATCATCAATCACCATCACGGTACCTAAGGGTGGCAGAGAACTTTCTAGTTTTCCTGTTGATGTGCTTCCCGATTGCCCACGACCTGCCGTCATGGTTGGTATAGCATATTGCAACTCCCCAGAAGCCTTTATCGCATGCTTTTTATCAATAGACTCAATATTGTAAATAATTTTTTCCAAATCTAAAATGAACAAAAAATCTTGACTATCCAAAAGCAGCATCCCACTGATACAAGCGCTTGAATCAGCAGCGGCGGGAAGGACACTCTCCCAAGCGACACGTTGAATACGGTCTGTTTGATCAACAATAAAACCGGCTCTTTTGTTACTAAATTCCGCAACTATCACCTGTTGCCCTGCTTTAATGGGGACGTCTTTATCTCCCAAAGCAACCGTTAGATTTATGGCCGGAATAGGAACACCGCGTAGTTCAAACACACCGGCAACACCGGGTATATTAGAGGAAAGGGGATTTATTTTAGGTAGACGAACAACTTCTCTCACTTTTGAAACATTGATGCCATAGCGGCCAATTTTATAAGTCCCATCTTTTAGCTGGCGTGAGAGATTAAATTCTATGATATCAAAAGTACCGTACTTTTGTTCCATTCCTAAAAGAGGGTCATCATTTCCAAAATAATTTGCACTTTTCATATAAAAACCTAAAAATGAATTTAAAAAATCCAATACCCTGACTGAGGGTATCGGATTTTTCAAACAAATCTTAAGGTTTTGTGCCTTTTAAATCACAGGAGTTACCCGTTAGCCAAATTTCTGAGTAAGTTTTCAAGTTTTTCTGCCTGGGTAGCGGTGACGTTTTTAAAGGTAAACCCCGCTAATTCATCATTTTTCCAGGCTATTTTTGCCTCAAGGGTTACGGCTCCCTTGTGAACACTTGGCCCTGAAGATTTCTTGTTCTCTTTTTTTGCAGTAGCTGTTTTTTTTGCGGCTTTAGAAGTTTTTTTCTTAACAATTTTGGGCGCTTCTTTCAATGAATCCGGCAGAGAAATCGTAATTTGCGTATTTTTTTTAATATTTGCCATGTCTTCTATTTTTAGAAGAAGTCCGCTTAAGCTAATATTGACACAGGCAACCGCGACCTCTTGTGATTTGCGGGCACCAATCGTTTTTGCGGAAATAACTGCTGGGAAATCAACCGAGAATCTCCTCATTACTCTATGATGTTGAACTAAAAACTTATCGAGCTGAGCCTCGAGTTTTATGGCATTTATAGGTTTAGTCAGCCATTCGTTGGCATCATCAAAAAAACAAAGCTCCTGTGCAGCCAGAGCTTTCACATTGTCGTCAGGAAAAGCGGTCATAAGTATGGGGCCATGATAAAAAGAACGTAGGGTGCGCACTAACGAAGGACCATCCGCGTCCGGCAAATCAAAATCGACCAATATGATTGATGGTTTTTCTTTTTTGGCAATTTCGAGACATCCCGCACCTGTTCCGGTCGTAATTACGCGAATTCCGGTAAGCTTGTCTTTGACAATTTCTGAAGTCATTACGACGCCAGATTTGCTGCAATCTGCAATTAAAGCCGTTGCCATACTATGTCTCTCCTAAAATTTGCAAAAATTTTTTCTTTAATTAACGCCAAATCACAAAACCAGTTTATTGTTGCCCTAAAGACGCGGCAAAACATTAATTAACTCTAAGCTTCACGCTAAACCATTTTATTTTAGGCATTTTTTCATCCTAGCTTTCACCGCAGTAACCCCCTAGCTCTGCGAGAAGATATTTTTAACGCACTATTTTATTATAGTTTTTTTTGAGAAATAGATGGTTATTACACAAAAAACAGCATCTCTTTTTCTTGATGAAATTTGCAAAAATGGCATTTTAGTCATTTTGTTAACGTAAGATAGATTTTCTGAGATAAGATCAGACACTTTATAAATCTCACCCATCGCCGCCTCAAAAATTAACAATTGCCTTTTATGATGATGCTAATAATGCGAAATAAAATTGGTTATTTTACACTTTTCCCTATTTTTATCTTTAAGGCAGGAGTAAATGTGCAAAGTTATTGGCCGATGTAAGTAAATAGAGAGGAGACGCTATGAGCGATAGCTGTATCACAATAAGATTTTTCAATTTGCTACTTCTGACACTTGGACTAAGCTTTATAGTCTCAGCAAACGAGGCTTTTGCTGTCCAGCAGAGTCATACAAAAAAACTAAGTTTTATCGAAAGCAAAGATCTGTTAAAGCCAAGCGTCGATATCCCCGTCTCCACAGAATGGCACACCATTTCTATATCTCCACTTCAAATTAAAAAGAGAATTATCTTGTCCGGTAAAAGAGAGTCCGTGGAAAGCGTCGAACTTCTTATCGATGATAAAGATATCGGCACCCTTAAGGAAGAAAGCAAAAAGTTCGCCGTATCTGGCAAAGAGGATATGCTATTTGCCATCCTGAAAAAGAAGCTTAAAAATGCTAAACCAATTTCTGCAAAGTCATCAGTTAAAAAAATTGTCTTAGAACCAAAGATGCTCAAATACATAAATTTAACTGCTATTCAAAATGCGTTTAAAGACAAGCACCTTTTTGTCACCATCAAAAGTGATGCGCTAAGTGCAGACAAGTTACATCAAATGCTAGACCAAGCTAGTTCTTACATTGGCAAAGAGAGGACTAAAACCATTGAAGAAAAATATGCCCATCAAAAAAACATCATTGTCGATCAAGATTTTTTACCTGACTTTGCTATGAAAATGGCGGGTAAATATACCATTTATAAAGGTCCAAATTGTTTTCATGCCGCATTAGCTTTTCAAAATAGCATCATGCCAAGACTGCCTACGGTAAACATAAAGGTGGAAGATGGTTACCACAGAGCCATGATCAATTATGATGAGCTCTGGAATATTCTTCAAAATGGATTTTATGAAGTTAATCCTACTAAAGACAGCTTGAAATACGGTGATGTTCTTATTTTTTTTGAGACAAAGGATGCCCCCAAGCGTAGTACCGTTGATTTTCATTGGATTCGGCATGCAACAACCTATTTATTTAATAATTTTACATTTTCAAAAGGTTCAAAATCGCCAAACACTCCCTATACCATTAAAAATATCGAGGATGAATGGTCAACTTGGGAAAAATATACAAAAAAACTCGGTTTAAAAATTTTTCGACGCAAGTCTCTTGACAATATTGCCCCGCCTAGAAACCTATATGACTGGATTTATTAGATTATAATGCGTATTTACGTTAACCAGAGCCCCCTGTCAGTGCCGCCACTGTTAGCTTTGATCGCTTGGATCACATCTCGGGATAATTTCGCTTGCAAGTGGTTCTAAAAAAGTCTATAAAGACACGTCTTTATGAATTTCATCCGTTTCAGCCACTTCAGTAAGTTTACATTATGCCTATTCGCAAAAGACCACTACGAAAAAAGCCTGCGGGACGTTCGGAACCTTCGGATCGCCTAGGATTTGGTGCTAAGCCCTATTCATCATATGGTAGCGGTTCGCGTAATGAGCAAACTAAGAGACCGCAAGAGAAACTGGCCTCCCATGAGTACCAGGTAAATTATAATGCTGGGAACGAGCCGACGAAAGAAAGTAGCTCTGATATTATGCCCTCCTCTCACGGGGACTTAAGCTATCGCAGGCAAAAACTCACGCCAAAGCGCCACCACAACTGCACCATAGCCTATGCCTGTGGCTCATGTGCCTATATTAACAAAGAGTATAATTCTAGCCTTGAAGAAAAATTTCAACGTGGCATCACCTTACTTAAAAGCAAAAATCTTGCCGAAGGCGTGAAATTTTTCCCAGCCAACGCTTCACCGCAGCAGCTTGGATACCGCTGTTATTTCAAATTAGCCATCCGCCCATTTACCGCAAGTAACCTACCAGCACCGGAGGATGAATCTATAAAAGTAAGGCGTTTTGAAATTGGTTTATTCCAGCCGGGTACGCATAAGGTCATTGATATCACCTCCTGCCCTCTGCATTATGCCCCTTTAAAAAAGCTGTTGAAAGACTTGCCTGCTCTTTTAGAAGAAAGCCCTCTAGAGCCTTATAGTGAAACTACTCAGAACGGCGATCTTCGCTACCTGTCTGCGCGCGCCTCGCATTTAACAAGCGAAATCATGATGGTTTTTGTGGTAACAGACCTAAAGCACAAAAATCACTTAAGACAAATCGTTTCTGCGCTGAGAGAAAAAGGGCACAATATCAGCTCCGCCTTTATGAATCTTAATAACTCTCAGGGCAATGAAATTTTTAGTCAGTCTTATCATAAAATAACCGGTTCTGACACCTTACGCGAAAGACTGCTGGGATTTGATTTTTTAGTAGGACCCGGTAATTTTTTCCAGATCAATCCTCCTTTAGCGCAAAACATCTATAGTAGGATTGATCAGCTTATTGGCCCAAGCGTTCACGATCAGGTCATCGCTTGGGATCTTTATTCGGGTGTGGGTGCCATTTCTTTTGTTTTAGCAAAACTTGGCTATAGGGTTCTTTCTATTGAAGAATCCCCTACGGCAATTGAGCATTTAAAAATTGCTGCCAAAAAAAATGGTTTTGCTTCAAAAATCTCAGCTCTTTCCGGCAAAGTCGAGCACGTATACAGCCAGATCCCCGTTGACTTTGAAAAACCGCAGGTTATATGCGTAAACCCATCGAGAAAAGGCATCGCTCAAGATGTTTTGACTTATTTGGATTCTCTTCTAAAACTCCCCCCCGCACAGAACCTAAAATTCGTTTATATGTCCTGTGATATTAGCTCTCTAACTAGAGATTTGGAATCTTTAAAGCTCATGGGGTTGCGCCTTCGCCAGGTCGAAGGATTTGATATGTTCCCTGGAACAGATAAAGTTGAATGGTTGGCTATGCTGACCAAATGATTTCTTTTTTAGCGGTATAAATTTTAACTTAATGCGGCTCTAGTCTTTCTCATCAAATGTTAAAAATTTAAACCTTAATCACTATGATGACGCTCGTAACGCTGGGGTTTATTCTGCCAAGGGCGATACTGCCAGTCTTCAGTCATAGGAAAAATCATAATGATAGTGAGAATAACTAATGAAGGACCAATAGCAGATGTCCATTCTAAATCTCTCAGGGAATGATTGAAGAGATATACGGCAAAAAATGCATATAAAATCATGAGCATAAAAAACAGGCCGCGTCTTCTGGATTTATAGATAATCAGATTACTATAAAACTCTTTTTTATTATCGGGAATTTTTTTAGCCATAGTTTACTTCTTTTCAAAGCGAGCGGAGATATTTTTAGCGACACTTCCTGAATACCAACGAATAGATCCGACAATGACACAAACACCCAACAAAAATGCATAGCTATGGAGAGACGGATAAAAGAAAGTTCCTAGCAGTGTCCCAGGTATTGTCGTAATGATAAATGTATAAACTATAAATATGGCCAAATACATAAGCCACGTGGGGCTATCGTTTCGCCAAATATTTTTCAGGGGCACAAGCAAAAATAAGCTGCAGTGAAAAAAGGTGATCATCATGATATCTGCCGCGCGAAGATCAAAACGCCCAAGACGCCTAAATTCATCAAATAGAAATTGTAGTTTCTCCATGAACCAGCCTCAGTACAAACTAAAAATTTTGCCTATCGTGCGCGACATTTCTTTAATGAGACAACCTATTCGCGAATAAATTTTCATATCTTTAGATGTATTAATAAGCTCATCAGCGGCTTGCATTCGCACCTCTTATGTCTTCGGCAGAAACAGGGCGGGACAAAGTGGGTAAAAAATGCCCTACCTATATCAATAAGCAAAATGGAAAAAATTTAAATGGAAATACCTGCTGTTATGGGTCTGCCTTGCCACAGAAAAGACACCCAACACGGAAGAAATCGCATAAAGCATCAGATGTTCCTGCTAGCAGCGCCGCAAGTTTATGCTAGTGCAGTAATTACAAATATAAGGCTTAATTCGGGTGCATAAACCCAAATAATCAGGCAATGTGAAACCGTCAAAAAAAACCAAAGATCAGGTCTTTGAGAACCTCTATAGAAGTGTGCCAACCAGGGCAATTTTGCTCGCTTCCCTTATGCAGACTGGCATCAAACGCCCCACAATATTTTTCTCCGCGTGAATTTTTACGAGCCGATTATGCAGCGTGCGACCATAATAAGTGTTTTCTTCTTTTTTATGTTTATAAAGAACTAGAACCTCGCGTTCTTCGCCAATTTCTCCAAGATTATGTTCCAAGGTGATTTGGTCTTGGATTTTATTGAGTTCAGCTAAACGCTGAGTTTTAATTGATTCATCAATTTGCTGTTTAAATCGTGATGCCGCAGTACCCTTTCGTGGCGAATATTTAAACGCAAACACAAAACTAAAGCGTGCTTTTTTTAATAGGGATAAGGTGTCATCAAAATCCTGATCGGATTCGCCGGGGAAACCCACAATAAGATCACTAGAAATCGCCATATCTGGATGTATTTCCCTTAACCACGATAGCCGCTGGAAATATTCTTCTACAGTGGTTTTCCTGTGCATTGCTTCGAGCATGGAATCACTGCCACTTTGTACCGGAAGATGGATATAGCGCCCAAGTTTCGGCTCCAATTTAAAGACTTGCGCCAATGGGTAGGTAAAATCATGAGGATTTGACGTAGTAAAACGCAAGCGTTCTAAACCATCAAGAGCCGCAATTTTTAACAGCAAATCAATGAAGGGCGTATGTTCACCTTCAATGGTCTCCTCAGGACGCATCAAATCTAAACCATAACTATTAACATTTTGTCCCAGTAGCGTAATCTCTTTAGCACCTTGGCGTATGAGCGCCTCGGCGTCAGCGGCGATGTCGTCTGGGTGCCTAGATATTTCGGGTCCGCGCGTGAAAGGAACCACACAAAAAGTGCAAAAATTATTGCACCCTTGATTAATATTTAGGTAACGCGAAACTTCATTTTTATCTGCCAATGATGCCGTTGCGACTTCTTCACTAGAAACAGTTCTAATTTCTTTGACATTTGGTGTCGGCAAATCTCGGCGCATTTTTTGAAAACCGAGGGAGAAATTTACATTGGACTTTTCTCCGTGCTCGGTAATTAACTTTGGCAAATCATCAATCGTTCCTGGGCCGACGACAACATCTAAATAAGGCAATTCTTTGAGCAAGCTTTTACCTTCAGCTTGTGCTACGCACCCAGCGAGAGCAATTTTAAGTCCAGGTTTTAAAGATTTCATGTCACGCAGAAGCCCGAGTCGACTCACTACTTTATGACGGGCTTTTTCGCGAATATTGCATGTATTGAGAACAATAAGATCAGCATCCTCTGTTGCCAGTGTCGGCTGATAACCTTTTTGGGCCATAAGGGCATAGATGCGCTCACTATCAGCGCTATTCATCTGGCATCCCCATGTCTCAACATGAATTTTTTTTGGGGGATGCGTTTGCTTATTTTCATTATCACTTAAGGTAGAATTTGGCATGGTGTCTTCACTTTTTTCGATTTTTTTTGCGCGCCGCTTTAGCCGCTTTGCGGAGCTTTTTTAGTTTATCACGATCTACTGGGCGCGCCGGGCTACTGCCGCCCCCCATTCCTGGCATGCCACCAAAGCCTGGAAAACCGCCACCAAGACCACCTAAACCTCCACCTTGACTTAACTGCGCCGCGGCACTGCGCATGGACTGCATATTTTTCAGGGCTCCCATACCGGGAATTTTTCCTAAAAGGCCCATGTTTTTTCCCATAGAACCCATCATCGAGCGCATCATCCGAAATCTTTTAACCAAATCTTTAAGCTCTCCCGCACTGCGTCCACTGCCTTTTGCAATGCGTTTGGAGCGACTATCATTGATGACTTCTGGTTTTATCCGTTCTTCTTTAGTCATCGAATCGATCATGGCTTTAATACCAATGAGCTGGTTATCGTCGAGATTGAGATCTTTGGGGATCATATTTTGCATAGGCATTTTTGCTATAAGATCTTTAAGTGATCCCATTTTTTGTATCATGGAAATTTGTTTATAAAAATCATCAAAAGAAAACTGCCCTTGAAGCATCTTGAGAGCATTTTCTTCTTGGTCTTGGTCTGAGGCTTTTTCAAAATCATCCATAAGCCCAACCACATCGCCTTTGCCGAGTATCCGACTGGCGAGACCTTCGGGACGAAACTCTTCAATGCGGTCCATCCCTTCACCCATACCAAGAAATTTGATGGGTTTATGGGTAACTTCTTTGATAGAGAGAGCAGCACCTCCGCGCGCATCCCCGTCAAGCTTGGTCATAACAAAGCCTGAAAGATCAAGCTCAGCATTAAAAGCTTGCGCGGTGGTAACGGCATCCTGCCCCATCATAGCGTCGCAGACGAGAATGATATTATCGGGGCTCACCTTGGTTTTGATATTTTTGAGCTCATCCATGAGTACAGTATCAACCGTTAGGCGACCCGCGGTATCGATTAGAAGGGTATCAAGTCCCTCTTTAAAACAAAATTTAACCGCCTCTTCACAAATCTTTACCGGACTTTCTCCGGGAAGGGAAAAAACAGGGACATTGATTTTTGTCCCTAAGGTTTTAAGTTGATCAATTGCGGCGGGACGGTAGATATCTGCCGCAACAAGAAGGGGTTTACGGCCTTCACGCTCACGCAAATATTTGGCAAGCTTAGCCGTTGTTGTCGTTTTTCCTGTTCCCTGTAAGCCCACCATCATAATGATACCGGGACGATTGCTCGGAAACTTAAGCTTGGTATCGACTGGCCCCATAAGGCTTTCGAGTTCTTTTTGACAAATTTGGATAAAGTGCTCGCGAGGGCTAACTTTAATCTGCCCACTGCCTTTACCCGCAGAAAGTTTAACAATACGCCCTAAGGCTTCGGCTTCTACCTTGGCTAAAAAAGACTTAACGACACCATATTCAACGTCTGCGTCGAGGAGACCGCGGCGAATTTCCCCTAAGGCATCTTTTATATTGTCCTCAGAAAGCAGTGCTTTGCCCTGCAACTTGAGTCCGGCGCTTTTAAAACTCTGGCTTAATGAATCAAACATGTAATACCAATCCTTTTAAACAAATTAGTCATCTCAGAAAAACCAAGCACTTCCTCACGAGTGCTATTGAACAAAACCCCTATAAACGAGTTTCCTCACGAATGGCCCCTTTATTGACTCCTTCAAAAACCATTAGAGAAACAAGCTTTCCTGGCACCCTCTCTTTGACTTTATTAAAGAGAAAATCTGCCAGACATTCTACACTCGTTTCTTCCTCAATCATAAGCACTTTTGACGAGGGAATTTGTGCCTTATAGCTACCTTGGGATCCGTCATAGGACATTTGTATTTTATGAGACTCATCTACAGGCAAAATATCTTCACCGCCCCTAAAGCTAGGAATTTGAGAAGTGACCGCAATATGAATGCTTTCCTTTAACACTTCTCCTACGAGCCATTTTTCTATGGCAAAATCGCGCTGCCCGTCTATTCGTACTTCCACTTTAGAACGATGACCATGGAAGAGGCGTTGACAAGCGCCATCATGCCCTGCTAGGCCATGGGTATAGTGGAAAAATAGGGCATGAGCATCGCCTATCTCTTCATTGAGTTTGACTTTTAGGCTTTGGACCCCGGGGGGCAAGCTTTCTTTTATTTTTAAAGCAATGGCTTCTTCTAAGTTCGCAACTGAAAACAAAGCTCCAGGAATAAAAGCATATGATGCCGCAGGCGCGTCATATTCCATTGCTATATTCTTTTGATCGCCGTGATCCGTCACCTCAGGCTCTATGTCTAATATAACTTTTATATTAGTGCCGTTTATGCCGGTTTTTTGGGTGCAGTGCGGAGAGTCGGCGGGCAAAATCAAAACATGATCGAAATATTTATCAATAATATTTTTGATGTTTTTTTTTGCTTTGCCAAAATCCCACACAAAATGGTTTTTATCGAGTGCGCCCGAAATAAAAACATCAGCAAGCCAAGTCATTCCCTTAACGGCTTGCTTTCCATCAAATACAGCACAATCTAAGGTAGACACCTCTTTTAAAAAAATGGTACCTTTTTGCTGAGTCATGTGTGATAAAGTCATAATACAGTAACAATTATATAAGTTTACACCTTGCCGCAGCACTTGCTGTAGCAACTTAGGATACGAGAGTAAACGAATTATCACATTTCAGCAAGTCTTAGCCTAATCTAGAAGGATCTCATCATGAGCTATTTTGACAAAGTTCGCGTGCGCATCGCCCCCTCCCCAACAGGCGATCCCCATGTCGGCACAGCCTATATCACTCTTTTTAATTATGTTTTTGCCAAGAAACACCAGGGCGATCTCATTTTGAGGATTGAAGACACTGATCAACAAAGAGCGCGTGCCAGCAGTGAAGGCTTGATCATGAAAAGCCTCGAATGGCTAGGGCTCAAGTGGGATGAAGGTCCCGACGTGGGGGGGGATTATGGCCCTTACCATCAATCCAAGCGCACCGAAATTTACCGTAAGCATGCCGATATGTTGATCAATTCTGGACACGCTTACCACTGTTTCTGCACTTCTGAGCGGCTTACCGAACTGAGGCGTGAACAAATGACTGAAGGCCGCGCCACTGGATATGATAGGTTTTGCCGTTCTTTAAGCGCTGAAGAAGTCCAGCGTAGACTGAGCGGTGGTGAACCCCATGTCATTCGTCTCAAGATGCCCCTAGATGGTCTTACAACTTTTAGAGATGAGATACGCGGCGATGTTAGTATTGAGAATCACCTCATCGATGATCAGGTACTCATGAAATCTGATGGATTTCCCACCTACCATCTTGCAAATGTTGTCGACGATCATCTTATGAAAATTTCGCATGTTATTCGGGCAGAGGAATGGATTTCGTCCACACCTAAACATGTCGCTCTCTATAATGCTTTTGGCTGGGAACTTCCCCAATTCGCCCATATGCCTCTGCTGCGTAACACCGACCGTTCAAAAATTTCCAAACGTAAAAGTCCAATTTCTCTAGAATTTTATCGCCGCAAGGGTATTTTAGCTCCCGCATTAGTTAATTTCCTCGGCCTGATGGGCTGGAGTTTTGGCAATGATGTCGAAATTTTCACCCTTGAGGAAATGACGAAAAAGTTTGATTTTAAAGGCGTGCATTTAGGTGGGCCCGTTTTTGACCTCGAAAAACTCGCCTGGCTCAATAGCCATTACATCAAACAGATGGATGATGAAAGCTTCGTAAACTACTTGCAGACCGAACTTTTTTCCCCGGACACCTTACAGGCGATCAGGCCCCTGGTCTTAGAACGACTCTCCACATTTGACCAGTTTGTCGATCAATTTGCCTTTTTCTTTAATGGGAGCTTAAATTATGCTGGTCTTGCGCTAATTCCCGAAAAAGTGGGCCGCGAAGTTTTTACGTCTGTCATGCAAAGCTTACTCGCAAAACTCGATGAGCTTTATACCTGGGATTTTGAGCACATTCATAAACTTCTCGACGAACACCGCAGTGAACACAATATAAAAGCCAAAGATTTTTTTATGCCTTTAAGACTTATTATGACGGGGAGAAAAGACTCTCCACCCTTGATTGAGAGCATTGTGACGCTTGGGCGAGAAATATCGCGTTTTCGTCTACGCTGCGCACTAAAAGACATAGAAGAGGGAAAAATTTAGTCGGTTCCGGTGCAAAAAAAGCTAAGCGAGGGCATGACAGTAATTAGTCCATGCTGCGAAAAGCGCCATATACATGTTCTGACGAGCGAAGTGAGGAAGGATCCCCCAAGCACGACCAGCCAAGCGTTTGATAAAAATCTTGCCAATCAGGGTTGATCTGCTGAATGAGATTGATTTTTTTCGCGCTGGGGCTAGTTTATTCTTGTGTTGACAACGAGCTCCACGCCGTCACTTCCTAGAGCAACATTTTCGAGAAATCCGACTAAATCACCTGATTGATCTGGGCCTCCCAAACCATCCTGATCTATGCGTGCCTTCACAAAAAGCAACTCCGGTAGCGTTGGACCGCCCTCTCCCATAGCACGCTGACCCATAATCTGCAGCGTTTCAGGAGTGAGAACAAAGGAAAACTGGTCGTTTGTAACGGCTCCTGAAAAGCGTTGATGATAAACCGCCAAAGGCCGCCCCCCCTGAGCATTAGCGTCAAAGACCGTGATAAATAAAGCTTTGGGTTCTCCCACAAAGGCTTTGACATTTTCGGCAATTTTTACGTTTCCGCGTAAGTAGAGTGCGCTTGGTTCCCCAAATTTTTGCAGCGCCATAACAATTGCCGCTAGGATGCCCAGCGTGATTATTATTCCCAAGATCTTATTTTTTTTCATTTTTTGCTAACCTATGCTAAAGAGTAGGGAGAAATATTAAAATGAATTTTTTAAATTTGCAAGAACTGGTCCTCTGTAAAAGAAAACTATGTGCCTAGAGGTATCATTAAAAATAATCGATTTTTTGCCGCATAGTGATTCGCGTATAGATATACTGCGCAATCCCCATCTAAACACATAATATTCTTTGATATCATCATACAAGAGAAATTCAGCCATGATATAGTTCAAACCACTTCCTTAAGACTTCAAGGTATTCTCATAAAATAGGCAATGCCAAATTTCCATTTTTTCCGAGGGCGCAAGCAATTTAGCCTTTATTTTTTTTGGCTGGTGTTATAGGAAGATGACAGTGTTTAGCCTGTTGGGTGTTAGGCACCAAAAAGCTACACTAGCCAAAGGGGCAAGGGAAAATGGGGTTTAAGTACCACGGGAACCGCATCAGCATTTTTTATAATTTTACATGCGCTGCATTAATCGCAAAATTACAATATAGAGGAATAAAAAAATGAAATTTTCTTTAAGCATTCTTTTCTTGGTTTTTACACTCTCGGCACAAACAGGCTTTAGCCAAACAAACAATGATCATATTATTTCGCTAAAACAAGTTACTGGTGGTGTTGGTGGGAGTTGTTTGGGTATGTGTGGCTATTTTACCGCTGAAATTAAGGTTAAGAATATTTCTTATTCTAAAAAAGTCGGGATCTCTTACCGAATATTAGGTCGTGATGGCAACCCTTTGCCTTTAGATTTAGCACCCTGGTATGTCGCGCAAGGTCGGTATGTACCAGGAAGCCTAAATGATCATGGTGAGGAAATTTGGAAAGTTGAATTTCAAACAGGGGCTTCAAGAAATTTTAAAATGGAGTTTGCGCTTTTCTATGAAAACGAAGGCGTGACCTACTGGAACAACAATAGTATGAAAAACTACAAATGGGATAACGAGGCACGAGAGATGCTAGTGCCCTAAGAATAAAGCGACTTTAATAAGAGATGGGGGAGGAGCGATACCGGCGCTTTTATCAAGCTGAAAAGATATTCTAAACAAGCAAACCTTAAAGAATTTTCATTTCCGCTTTCTGAAAACTCAGAAGACTTCGCTTAGCCTCAAACAGATTTTTATAAGACTCATACCTAATCCGCGTTTTATCAGCGCGGTTTCTTGCTTCAATCGTTCGCTCCAAAAAACTAATGTATTCGGCATCGGTTTCCGTAAGCCGCTTGAGTTTCGTTTCTGTCATCGCGCCATCATCCAAACGCATCATGATTTGCGCACGAATGGTTGATTTCATGAGTTCGCAGTAATCAAGCTCTTTTTTGGCCGCCGCGTATTCTAATCCCGCTTTGTTAGCAAGATGCACAATTTCTTCTAAACCTAAGCGGTCAGGCGAAACACTTCCATCAGATGGTTTGACAGTTGACGGGTTTTTTTCTTTGGTATTTTGATCATTCATGGGGCTTTTACACAAAAAAATCTCTGCCGGATCGATCTTAAAAACAACAATCAAGACAGATGGTTACTAAAAAAAAGCGTCATTCGCTCGCAAAACCTTCATTTATGTTACTTCAATTGCTCAATTTTTTAATGTTTTTTCCGATAAAAGAAAGGAAAAGGTCGACTGGGATTAGGTTTTTGACTGGCCAGCCAGTCTTGTGATTCGTTATAATAGAGTGTAGGTAGATGAAATATTTACTAAAATGACTCTAGGAGGGTACTGATTTGGAACCGACCACACTTTTGATCTCTCCCCAAGCTTTTTTCAAAGATCGCGTGGCAGAGGCGATGATAAAGCAAAAAGTTTCTATTGATGAAAGCTTGGAGCATTATATTGTTAATTTACTCTGTGAGTTTATCGATCCTAAGAAAGCCTTTCACCTTGTTGATGAAAATGAGCAGTCTATTTTTGAAACGCCATTAGCTTTGGTTTATAAAGCTGCCCTTGAAGCACCCCTAAATGAACGAACCAAACTCTTAAAACGCCTTGGTGATACCAGTCTTTATGTCTCAGGCTATTTTGGGGACTATTTTAATCGCAAGGCTTTTAGCGTTGATTATTTTATTAGCTTAGGCCAAACAGCTTATTTAAGCCTAGCAGAGCAGATGAAAACGCGGCACAGCGAGGATCACGTTATCAGAATGTTTCAGCTTCTGGCAGAAAATTTTTACACCCTTGTGGAGACGGTTTCTCTTGTCAGTGAAGTCGATCAAGGTAGTGTCAAGGATATTGATATCCTCGCTCTTTACGATCGCTGGACCCGAACTCACTCAGAACGACTGAGAAAAAAACTCGAAGACAATGGCATTTCCCCGATTCCTGTTTCTATTAAAAATGCACAGTGAATTTTGGTTTGCCGCATGGATAATCAAATTAAAAAACCATTACTTGATTTGGCTACGTCGATAGAGCAGGCACTCGCGAAGCTTTATGCCTTTGAACCTATAGCCGCTGTTAATGCTCATATTTTAGGTCGTGAAGAACTTATTCTCTACCTAGGGGACGGCGCAAAAGAAAACGAAAATTATTTTGCGCATGGGGCTCTTTGGGTTGTCAGAGACGAAATTAGGGAGGATAACAAAGGCAAAAGTAGCCCGTCCATGTTTTTAGGCATTCATTTTAGCGATACGATTTTTTTAAACCTATGCGAACAAAACCCCATAGCAAAATTGAGCCACGTAAACCTCAACTCCTTTTGGACGGTTATCGAAGAAGTGAGTCATTTCCACCTATTTCTCAACCGCATGACAGCAAACAGGCCTATAGGGAGGCTGGAGTTAGAGTGTCAAGCTGAGATTGATAAAATTATTCTCGCTGCTTGCGTCCTCAAAGAGCAGGTTAATCAGAATCATCTTCCTGTGTTAAAAAATGCACTTTTTAACAAAACTGAAATTTATCACAGTGATGATGAACTCTACTATAAAGCGTCTCAGGTGGCTTACGAATTCATGACTTATTTAGAAAGAATCATAGATGAGCACGGACTAAACTCAGAGTGTCTTATGGATTATTTGCGCACCTTTTATTACGCTCCGTTCAGTGACAAAATGTCTTTTGGGCTTCGCGCTGCTTCATAGTTAAATTTTGCTGTCGCGGCACTTATGATTATTTGGCCGAAAAAGAGGGACTTAAAATGCGCCGTGAAGCTAATTTATTTAAAGATCTTCGTTTAAAATTGGTGGGCGAAAAAAAAAATTAGTCCTCTATCATTTTTCTTACTAAATCAATCTCCTCAATATGAATCGAAACATCAGTTATCTCAAGAAGAATAAGCATACCGATTTGCTGAATACATAGTGACACCGACAGCTATTCGTTCTTCAAGGTCGAGAACCCACTCAAAAAAAGCTCACCATAATCTATTCCCTCAGATCTCTTTCGGTATCAAAAGCTATGAGTCAACTCGATCTGTTAACGCAGAAAATATTTGGCATCAAAACGGGATACCCACTGGCGAGGAAGCTTGCCAAAAGATCAATTCAAACTACAGATGCGCAATGATAGTCGATTGGCAATGCCGTATAATATCTTGCGATGCAGAGACCGTGGAAGCATCGCGTATGGTAAAATGCAAATAAGCGAGTAACTAGCTGTAGGTGCAAAAGAACCAAAGACGTGACAGCCGCCCCAACTGGGATAAGTATAGTTACATGACTTCATTAGGCAATTTGTTCAAATACCCTTAAAAATTTCTCAGCAAGCGACACCACGTAAACCCATAACCCCCTAATCCGCCCCCCATTAATCAACTTCTTACATTTTCTCCCAAAAACCACGCCATCCACAATAACTCTTTATATTCATCTAGTTAAACCAATGTCGGCAGTCTTTGCCCAGCACCACAGTAAACTTTTTGCCGCCTACTCCGAGGAGAAAAATACTTCACCAAAGAAGTGTTTTATCAATTATGAGGAGGTAACCAGCAATGGGACTGAGGATTAGAACTAACGTATCAAGCGTCAATGCTCAGAGGAGACTCGGTGCGGCAACAGAAATGCTTCAAGACTCTTCTTCTAAACTAGCTTCTGGTCAGCGCATTAATAAAGCTGCTGATGACGCGGCAGGTTTGGCGATTTCTGAAAATATGAAAGCCGACATTCGCTCCCTCGGTCAAGCCAAACGCAATACAGCAGACGGCGTTTCCTTAGTACAAACCGCAGAGGGCGGCCTCGAAGAAACCTCTAATATGCTGATTCGCCTTAGGGAGCTCGCCATACAGTCCGCGAGTGATACCATTGGCAACACAGAGCGCGAGTTTCTCGATAAAGAGTTCTTGCAACTAAAAGACGAAATTGATCGTATCGCCGTTTCAACCGAATTTAATGGAACGCGTTTACTCACGGGAGCCACCGATCTCTCCGATGAGCTGCGCAGCGGAGATAATCCCTTTCCCCTAGAGATTCAGGTCAATAAAGATTATTTTGGCGGCCTTGATGCCCTTGATCAGGATAACCCCATTAACATCATCCGCATTGATTTGAATAATCTCAATGCCTTTACCACAGGTGACGGTTCGTTAGAACTGGGAAGAGCAACAGAAGGTGCCCGCGTTAACGACAAAAATGCGGCACAACAAAGTATCGCCACGGTAGATACCGCCATTACCAAAATTAACGAATACCGTTCCTATCTTGGTGCCATTCAAAATCGCCTTGGGGCCACTATGTCAAACCTCAGCGTGCAGGTCGAAAATCTCACTGAGGCCAATAGCCGTATTCGTGATACTGATTTTGCTGGAGAGACGGCTCGTTTGACCCAGGCAAATATCCTGCAACAAGCGGGAACAAGCGTGCTAGCAAACGCCAATAGTCAGCCACAAATCGCATTAAAACTGCTTGGTTAAGACGCGTAGGCTTATTCGTTATGAGCATAGCTTTTCCTTGAAGCCTTTGTTAAAATGGTTTTTAAAGATATGAGCATCTTGCCAGGTTCATTTATTTATTCAACTAAAGTCACTCTATGCCCAGGCTCCCTTTTTACCGAAATAAATCTTTTGCAGAGTTTAAAGATTATGTTCTTAAATTGCAGCGGATTCAATATGTCCTGAAGATTGTTCTATGCAGTTTTCTTAGCCTATTAATAGCAGTATGGATCTTATGGTTAGCGCTTACCTTAGAACCTGAAAACAAAAATTCTGCTTTATTTCTAGCTTTGACCGCCGGTGGTGTTTTTTTATGGTGGTTTTGGCCCAAAAAATCTCCGCACCATGTAAAATGGCCTTTTCTCCTAGATGTCAGTAATCCTGACTTGCCTGTTTCCCCTTATGATTTAGGAAAACCTGACCATTGGAATCAAGCCGCTCCCCATCTCCATAAACTCCTTAAACCCTGGTTTAAGGAACAACTAAAATCTTTTCGTAACATAGCATTTGTTATTTTTAGCCTAGGCATGATAATAGCTTTATCCCAAATGTATTCGCCTAGTCTGTCCAGGCTAAAACTAAACTTTGACTTTAGACTGTGGTTTCCCTTGCTAAAATCTGAGGACAGTTTAACGATTTTAAAGGGTTTCACCAGTGAGACGCCGCCAAAAATATCTTTTGACAAAAGCTCCCACCCAAAATTTGAACTAGAAAAAACCAATCTCGTAGAAATTGCCCTTAGTAGCGGCGAATACCGCCCAGACAAGAACGCTACCATAGAACTAAGAGAGCTCCCCTTATCTTACGACAAAAACGCGACGACTTTTAATTTGAAAAGGAACCAGCTTGGACTTTACCAGAGCTTTCAGTTGGCTCTCAATGAAAATAATTCTTTGAACACAGCAGAAAAACCGAATCAAAAAGCAAGTCTAATGTTTTCGGTTGGCAGCAATACCGTGCTTTATATTCCTGAATTATATGGTAACAGTCCTCTGGCCATATTTACGCTTAAGATATTACCTCTGCCCAAGCTATCCATTGAACTGGCCTCGCCGCGCAAAGACCCTTGGCCTGATCATATCCCCTTAAAACTCAAAATCGCGGTCGAAGCATTTTATCCGCTAAGAAAAGTGGAGCTTCTTATTAAGGCGGGAAAGAAACAAAATAAAGAGCTAGTCTCTGATATCTTAATTAATGATATGCGCGTTTTTAACTCCGAATATGAACTGATTTTGGAGCCCTATGTCATTAACGATATTGAAAACATCGAAATCATTGCCACCGCCACCGACCAAGCCATTCCTGCCCCATTAACAGGATACTCTAATAGCATTGTCCTTAACGTAGCCAGTGCCTACGGGCGGTACCGCAATACCCTGCAAACACTTCGTGAGGTCAAATCATCTCTCGACCAAAATATAGCCTCGCACAAACCCATGCTTGAAGCTCAGGCGATGGAAAGCATGAACAAATCGTTAGAAGACGCAGAAGATTCACCATTTTTTGACAATTTCGATCGCCTGCGACTTAATGAACTCAAGACAGCCCTTGAAAAACAATTTGATAGACCTAGTATGGAACAGTTATATACCATATCTAATGATCTCAATTCATTTCTCGTCGAGCATGAGTCTCTCGATGACAGGGAGCGCGACCGAGATTTTTTTGTGGCGGCGCGAGGCCTAGCCAGAGCCATGGAAGTCCCTGAAAATAGGCGTAACACTTCGATAGGCGAAATCACAACAATGATGAAAAAATTCCTTAAAGATCGTCACTCACGTTGGCAGGAGCGTCTAGCCAGGTTACCCCAAAAAATGATTCCGGCGCTGTGGAGTGATAAAATAAAAAACGATCCTTTTTCTCAAAGCATGGATGAAATCAAACACCTAAAAGAAAAAGAAGACTCATCTACAAACAATGAAGCTGCGATGGGCAAGCTATCCCAATCAGTCAACGATTACCGTGCTTGGATAGAAGCCTTAGAGCGGCAAGAAGACTTGCACCGCGCTGAGATGGAACAAGCCAAAGAGCAAGCATTGGTTTCCGCTCAGAATGAAATTGAAAATATTCGCAAACTTCAAGCCCGTATATCACTCGCTCTCGATCAGGCAAAAACCAAGGATAAAAGCAAGCTTGATTCGTTGTGGCCTGATATCCGCATGGATCAAAATGCCAATATAAAAAACACAAAAAAACTTGAAACTGATTTACGCTCTTTTTCACCGGCAGCGACGGCCCGCCTAAAAGCAGCCACGTCAGAGATGAAGTTGACTAATGAAAAAGGCTCCGAGGGCGACTATGTATCGTCTGAATCTCACGCTGATATGGCAGGGCGTTTGCTGATCCAAGCGCAAAATGCCGCCCAAAGAGAACGCAGTCGCATGGGGCAAGGGCGGCAGAGTCATAAGCGCACGACAGGGGACAATTCCTACGGCAATGAAATCATCAGTTCGCAGGACATTGAAACGCATTATGGATATCAGGTTGATAAAATGTATAGAGAAGAAATAATTGAAGAAACCCAAAAATCAGAAGGCTGGGAAGAAAACAAAAGTTTTTTATCTGACTACCTCAGACAAATTGTCAGATAAAATTTAACAGGAACGTTAATTGTGACAGAAAAAGAACGAAGTGTGTTTCGCACCGATATATCTGAACATGATTTAACTCATGCGATCAAACATTTTGGCACCAAAGCCTTTGAAGGGCGTCAGGTGGTCCGCCGTTTTCATGATTTACTTCCTTCACAGCTTTTAGAGCTTAAAAAAAAACAGGCCACGCGCCTTTCTGCTAGCCACGCTCTGCGTGCGGCTCTAGTCGAAAAAAAATACCAAGAGCTAATCGACCAGTTTATAGCCGCTAATTATGAAACCATTCAGGCACGCATAAACTATGAAACATTTTTTATGTTATATCAAGCTAGGCAAAGCCTGCGCAAAGCGCGCCGCCTTAAAAATACTGCAGCACAGCATACCAAATCGGAATCGTAACAAATGATAAGATAGTTCCAACCGTGATAATTTGGCTGGTTTCGGCTTCTGGCAAACCAAAATCAGTCGCAATTATGCCCGCACTTATCATAGGAGCCATAGCAGACTCGAATACAACAATTTTTGCGGGTAGAAGAAGTTTATCAAATAATAGCAAAGATATGATGAAAATGATCAAAGGGCCGATCACAAGTTTAATGGCGAGACAAGCAGCGACAGCTGCGGCTTGGTGCTGATGATGCTTAAAATTTAAGTTCAGCTGCATTCCAATTGAGAGTAGAGCTATGGGAGCCAGCATGTCAGAAATGGGATTTAGGGTA
This sequence comes from Oligoflexia bacterium, assembly GCA_030432875.1. Lineage (GTDB taxonomy): Bacteria > Bdellovibrionota_B > Oligoflexia > Oligoflexales > JAGOVF01 > JAUILP01. Next base: position 21,817 of record JAUILP010000046.1, read on the forward strand.
TTTATGACAAAAGATGGCACCGAAAAATACAGCCTTAAAAGCATTAAAAACATCAAGGTAAAAAAAGGTGGGAAAAATAAAATCCTCCTGACCACAGCGGCGATTTTTACTTGTTTACCGGAGAAATAACTAGCAAATAGGGTTCCTAGAATAGCGAGAACAAAAAAGGAACCCAGCTGATCGACAAGAACACCCGTTTTTAGACCCTCTTTGCCATAAAATGCTTCGACCAAGGGAAACCCGACAAAAGCCGTATTGCCAAGACCTCCAAGCAGTATGATGACCCCTAGCACCGGATGAGAAAATTTGAAAAATTTTTGAAAGATTAAAGCTAAAGCTATTGCCACAAAGAAAAAAAGCCACGGCATGAGGATAGGCCACAAAAACGTAGCAAAAAAATTACTTTGGACAGAAATATTGAGTATGCCAATTTTGGTGATTACTAATGCTGGCAAGCACAGGTGGGTGACAATTTTATTTAATATCAAAAAACTATTGGGGGGAACTAAACGAAAAGCCTTAAACAGGTATCCGAAGACTAAACATATCAAAATAATCGTAAGGTGCTCCATTTTCTACCTTTGAAATAAGGAAAGTTCCCTAATATAACAAATTTTAACTAATATCATCCTTTTTTTGTGTAGACCTCCCCAGAAAGATTTGGTAACCACAGGGACTATGGAAGAGAATGCAACCAATCATTTTAGAGTCCTAGGGCCACCCCTATATGAGGATATCGCCGTCCGCATTGATAAATATCTAGCGATGCGTTTTCCTTTTTTTTCCCGAGCCGAATGGCAGCTGCGCATTAAAAAAGGTGACGTCACCGTAAATCACCAAACTATTAAAGCGACCTATACCCCGCGTGCGGGTGACCAAGTGCGTTATTTCTTTCCCTTTGCCCTAGAACCGGAAGTTAATGCGACCTTAAAAGAAATCTGGCGCGATGATCGGCTTCTCGTTATCAATAAACCGGCACCTCTGCCCATGCACGAAGGGGGGCCTTATAGAGAAAACACCTTGTGCGCCATTTTGAACAAGGTATACCCGCAAAAGCCTGCTCCGCTACATAGGCTTGACCGAGAAACGAGTGGCTTGGTGCTCTGTAGCCATGATTATGCGACGAGAGCTCAGATTACCAAGCTGTTCGCCGACAAAAAAATCAATAAAACCTATTTAGCTATTGTGAAGGGGCAAGCCCCATCATCCCGGTGGCAAGAGAGTGGGGCGATTGGCGACCTAAAAGACAGTAAAATACGCATTAAAAAATGGGTAGTCGATGGAGGACTTCCTGCTCATACTGATTTTCGCCTCGTCGCACAAAAAAAAGACCATGCGCTCGTTCTGGCTTTTCCTAAAACGGGGCGCACTAATCAAATTCGCATTCATTTGGGTTTTGCGGGACTGCCTATTTTGGGGGACAAATTATATCATCCCGACGAAAATGTTTTTTTAGAATATTTTGAAAAAGGAACGACAGACAACGTCGTGCTTAAAACCGGATTTCCTAGACATTGTTTGCACGCTATTAGACTCAATTTTATTGATCCGGGGACAAAAAGAACCTTGAGATTTTTTGCCCCCGTCCCCCAGGATATGGCCAAAGTATGGCGCAGTCTACCCTAACAATTTGGCTACTTTAAAAAAAAATAATCCGCTATCTTAATTTTCGCGCCGTGCGATCAGATCTTCTACAACATGCGGATCAGCAAGGGTTGAAATGTCGCCCAAATTTTCAAATTCATTGCAGGCTATCTTTCTAAGAATTCTGCGCATGATTTTGCCTGACCTGGTCTTTGGCAAACCCGGTGCCCACTGGATAAAGTCAGGAACACACATTGCACTTATCTCATGGCGAATCCATTTTTTAAGTTCATTTTTTAAATCCTCGTTTCCCCCAACACCATTTTTCAAAGTAACAAAGGCATATATCCCTTGCCCTTTTACGTCGTGAGGAAAGCCAACCACCGCAGCTTCGGAAACAGCGTGATGCGCAACTAAAGCACTCTCAAGTTCCGCGGTTCCTATCCTATGGCCTGATACATTTAGCACATCATCTACTCTTCCCGTAATCCAAAAATAGCCGTCTTCGTCGCGGCGGCAACCATCACCGGTGAAGTATTTACCCGGAAAATGATTGAAATAGGTGTCCTCAAAACGGTCGTGATCGCCATATATAGTGCGCGCCTGGCCCGGCCATGATTCGCTAAGGCAGAGATTTCCGCTTCCAGCACCACTAATGAGTTTTCCCTCGCCATCAAGAAGCTGCGGCACAACCCCAAAAAATGGCTTTGTCGCTGATCCTGGCTTAAGCGCAGTCGCTCCAGGAAGCGGCGAAATGAGAATTCCCCCTGTTTCCGTTTGCCACCAGGTATCTACAATGGGGCATCTTTCATCGCCAACATGGCGGTAATACCAAAGCCAAGCTTCGGGATTGATGGGTTCACCGACACTACCCAGTAACCGTAGGGATTTGCGCGACCATTTTTCTGGCCAGGTGACCCCTTCCTTCATCAGCGATCTAATTGCTGTCGGCGCAGTATAATAAATGCTCACCCCATGCTTATCCACAAGCTCCCAGTGTCTGCCAGGGTTAGGGTAATTGGGAACGCCCTCATGAATGAGGATGGTGGCACAATTCGCCAGTGGTCCGTATGAGACATAAGAGTGCCCCGTAATCCAGCCTACGTCAGCGGTGCACCAGAAAACATCGTCTGGTTTATAGTCAAAAACATATTTAAAGGTCATTGCGGTATAAACAAGATACCCCCCCGTGGTATGCATAATTCCTTTAGGTTGCCCTGTCGAGCCCGAAGTATACAGTATAAATAAGGGATCCTCGGCATTCATTTCTGCGGGAGGGCACAAAGAAGCTTCATTGGCAGTCACTTCGTCATAAAAGACGTCTCGGCCTGCGGTCATGGAGATATCAGCTCCGGTATTCTTTACCACAATGACTTTTTCCACAAAGGGACATTTACCAATTGCCTCATCAATACGGGCTTTAAGGTGAATAGCTTTTCCCGCTCTACGCCCCTCGTCAGCGGTGATAATTATTTTGCTATTGCAGTCGATAATGCGTCCAGCAAGCGCTTCAGCCGAAAACCCGCCAAATACAACCGAGTGCACAGCACCAATACGGCTGCACGCTAAGATGCTAACAATAGCTTCTGGTATGTGCGGAAGATAGATGGTGACGCGGTGGCCTTTCTCCACACCCATTTTTTTTAGCGAATTTGCCAAGCGACAAACATCATCATAAAGCTCTTGATAGGTTAATTTACGGGCCTCAATTGTGGGGTCATCTGATTCCCAAATGACCGCAGTTCGCGCTGCATTTTTTTCAAGATGCCTATCTAAGCAGTTATAAGAAACGTTAAGCACGCCATCCGTGAACCAAGAAATTTTAACCGGTTTATCAAATGAGACCTCTTTCACCTTGGTAAAGGGCTTTATCCAATCGATACGGCGTGCCTGTTCTGCCCAAAATTCATCGGGGTGAGTCACTGATTGGTGATACATTCTTTGATATTTTTCAGCATCACACCAAGACTCTGTGGCAAAGTTCGGCTTGATTGCAATTAACGTATCGTCGGCCATAATGAGTTTCCTTATGCGTGGGTTTCAGCAGATTGAGTAAGGTTAAAGACATAAAAAGTTATCAGCTTCGCCTGCATTTGGCTACCCCAAAAAGCTGAACATGTGTGATTAAAATTATTTTTGGTGGGGAAATTTTGCTGAAAATCTAGCTAAACACCCGTTAAAAAAGGGGATAATATGCCTAAAAAAAACTATCAAAGTGACACCTTTTTCTTGCGCTTGTTCTTAGATTTTGCCCGTTCTTTTTCTCCAAGAATGGCCTCAGTCAAATGTTCTGATTTTTTCATAATAAACAAGTAGTTGAAACCCCTAAGAAAAAAATTATGCTTCTCGGCAGCCATATGAAAATTGCCTTTTTCCAGTTTTTGGTTATGGCGGACAACACTGACAATATCAACAGGCTGAAAAAAAAGCTTCAGCCGCGAAAAAATCTCAAAACCAATAGGCATAAAGGGCTGATCCTTGACAAAAGAATCACTAATATAGAGCCCAAGAAATCCCCCTGTCTTTAATACCCGGTGCATTTCGGTGATGACGAGAGACATTTCTTCATAATACTCGGTATCATTGGCGGATAGCTCGCCTAGGCAGCGAGGATCTCCTGAGTATCTAATATGGGTTGAATAAGGGGGGTCAACAAATATAAAATCAACCGATTCATTTTTTAGGGGCAAGTGCCGCGCATTGGCAAACTGAATATCATCCCGGTAAGGAGCCAAATCAAAGCCCAAACCTTGACGCTTTAAATCTCGGCATACATCAAGTGTGGTTCCGCTACCACACATGGGATCAAGGACAAGATCATTTTCTTTGGTATAACGTTTAAGGAGATTCCAGATGAGATACGAAGGCGTAGCACCGGCATAATTCTTATCCCCCTGCATGCCCGTGCCGTAGTGTTGCGAAGGAAAATCCCACAGCGTTGTGGTTTGTAACCTAAGGGGTGGCTTCACAAAAACGGGTTTCGGTTTTGGGTTATTTTTAGATGTACGCATGGGCTCTTTCAAATGGTTAATTGGGCGCAGCTCCTGAATTTTTAATTTTGCGCCAGAGACTAATTCTACTCCGTTAAATTGGCGATAACTGTGTTGCTCGCCCAGGAAAAATGCTCATTTACCCTAATATAAACTCCGCTTTTCCCCCATCCTCGTGCCTTGTTCTCCCCAATTTAACGGAGTAGTCCTAAATAGATACATGACCTTTGCTACTGGGCATGCCAAATGATATTTTTTTCTTTGCCCTGGCGTTTGACCGTGATGGTTACCGGTTTTGTGCTTTTTTTTGCCTTATTTATAGCTTTTATTGCCGATAATTGGTCTTTATAAGCTACCCCGTCTATTTTTGTGATGGTATCTCCTGGGAGTATGCCGAGATCCTTTGATAAATTATTTTTGTTGTTACCACTTTGCTTAAGTAGTCCATCAAATACTGGCTTATGTCCAACCCCTGCGTGGGTCGCATTTGAGGGTGAATGTTTTTCATTTTTAGGTTGCTGGGATATTGCGGAAGACGGAGCCTGGAGACTTTGGGCCATAAGGCCGTTGTTTAGGAAAAAAAAAATCGCCAGCATTTTGTGTAAAAATTTTCTTCGCACCGGAACTATTCTCCAAAACTCATTCGTTACTTAAACTCTCTTAAAAACTTGGTGGAAAAAATAAAACGAAGACGCTCTATTTTAGACAATTTACCAGTAACCTTTAATAAGCTTTTGCCAAATAAAAAAATGACCGTATCCTAACGAGATAAATGGAGCGGCGAACGGGGTTCGAACCCGCGACCTGTAGCTTGGGAAGCTACCACTCTACCAACTGAGCTACCGCCGCGTCTCCAGCAAATGCCGCATTATTAAAGGACATCTGCACCACCTAATGAACATATCTGAATGTTACATGAAAGCAAGCAAAAAAAGCGGCATTTCTGAGCGCCTTACGCCCAAAAGCTATGGCAAAAATCCTATGACGAATTGACTAAGCGTGTTTTTTTGATTTGGCACAAAATTCAAAACCGGCATTTTTTTCAAAGAGTCTTGAATGCTTGTTACCCCATTAGTCAGGTCATAGGTGAGGACTTGGCTATTGTTCTCTTGCCCAAAAATCACGGTACCATCCCAGTCATTTACCCTTAGAGTCAGTGAGCCACTCTGATAAAATGGCTCCCAAAAGGTCCCCAGGATGCCTTTAAATACTTGCTTGGAATAGCTGCTTTCTTCTCCCCCAGTTTGAATAATAGTTTTTTGACAACCATCTGCAAAAAGAATCAAGTTATCACTAAGAAGCTGCCCTAAACAGGGACTGCCATCTTGATGAGACAGAACATCTTTGTAGCTAGTTTTGAAAACAGAATCTTTCCCATCGCCGTTACTTGCGACTAAATCTCGTTCAAATGCACGTTCTACTAGCACCGAGATGAGACCAGGTTCACACAATCGTGCTACCGCCGCTGAACCGATGCTATCTAGGTTTAGGGCCGTCGTGATCAAGTTGCCTTTATCACAAAAAAACCAAAAATTAATATCGAGATAAAACGTCCCGGCAACCGATTTGCTAAGGCAAGATTTTAAGTCAATATGAGCATTATAATGAATTTCATGTTCTTTTTCCGCCTTTGCTGGCGTCTTTGCGATAATTTCATTGATACATTTTTGTTCTTTCAAATATGCGCTTTCAGCACCGTCATGGCTCTCTTCTCCTAGAAATATTGTCCGCATGCGATTTTTAAGATTAGTCTCATTATATATGGGTAGCTGCGCGGGGGCTGTAATGCTAAGCACACCGTCTAAATGTTCGATAGTTGAATACCGTGAAACCTTTAAGCCCTCATTCACTGGAATTTGTTCTGCCTCACCGGAACCGTCTTGACCTGTTCCGTTGATTTTGCCTTTTAGAGGTTTACAGCTCGGCACTAGGACCAAAATCAGCAGCATGAATTTTATAAAGTAATTTGTTTGATGCATTTTTTTAAAACTCCCCATCTCATTTTCTTTATAGTTTTCATGGAGGTTTAACCTTAGGAAAAACCACATTCAATTAGAAATTTTCTTTAGAACTTTTGCCATGATTAAAATTTGGAATTAACGTTATTTTAGCCTAACTCAGACAAAGTTGCATTTTTTTCCTGAGCAGGGTGAGCAATCAGCCATTGTTTTTTTTGCCCGACCCCCGGAATAGTAGCCCAGACCCAACCTGCCTGCGTTAACGCATCCTTCACAGAGCGCGCTACGCTGTAAGTTACTAGGACGCTTTTTTTGTCAACATACTGATATAATGAACCAAACCAAGACGAAGTCCAGAGTTCGGGATTTTTTTTCGGGGAGAAGGCGTCCTGAAATATGTAATTAATGGGAGAACATTTAGGTTTTTGGAAATGATGGCCCAACGTTTGCGTGGCATCTCCAATGAGGATATCCCAGTCAACTTTTTTCCCTAAATGAACCAAAGATAGGCGCAGACAGTTGGGGGATTCACACTCCCGACGCCCTGCCTGCAAAAAATTCAACCAAGCCTGGGGCCAGGACTGCTGCCACGGGGCTTTGCCGCTGAACATCAGCTCAACGAGATGCCCCTCCATCTCAAGGCTTATGAGACGAAGTTTTGACTCAGCGGGAGCAAAAGTAAAAAAAGCCTCTATAGCGCTCATGGCATTATACCCGAGTCCCAGCCCTACATCGAGTATGCATCCGCTAAAAGGAGGTGCGGCTAATTCCAGACTCGTAAGCAAACCACTTTTTACAAGATATAATTCCCGAGCTTCTCGGGCAGCCCCCATATCAGAATGATATGTTTCCTGATATCTCTCGGAAAAGAGCGTTAAACTTCCATCGCCTGTTTTTCTCACATCAGCTGGCATAAACCATCCAAATAAAATATAAATATACAATAAATATCTTGCAATAAGATAGGACTCGTCATAATATTTGAGATTCAATTTTAGGTCCCATTCGGGGCGTAGCGCAGTTGGTAGCGCGCGTGCTTTGGGAGCATGAAGTCGCAGGTTCGAGTCCTGTCGCCCCGACCATTTCCACCAAAATATCCGTCCAAAATCGCATTCTTTACCTAGTCCTATTGGGGGACGCTGCATGGATAGTCAATCAAGCAGCCAAATCGCAATAACCGCAACGGCATTTTTTTATAGAGGCAAAAACCAAGCCTTTTTCTTGTTATGAGACTCTTGGCTGAAAAGTAAAATCAAAAAAATTTCGCGCAAAAACTGTACAAATTTGAATACAGAGCAGTTTATCCAAAAAGACTTTGCGCGTTAGAAGCTGAAGGTTTATAATTTGGGCAAGAAGGCTCTGTTATTTTTACAAAAAGGCGGGATGATGCTACAAAAAATCAAACAATTTTTGACAGACAGAAAAGCGGGACAAATTGAAAAGAGCTTTAAACATATAAAAAACCCTAAAGCGATTAAAGAGGATCGTCAGGCCGCCATTGAATTTTTTTGTAACCATGA
>JAUILP010000047.1 GCA_030432875.1 Oligoflexia bacterium
CCTCCGGCTTCATTTAGCGTGTTACCATCCTCTAAGTGCGGAATTCAGTTCCACGCTGGTGGCTAACCGTTGCGTGCGCTGGATTTTCACCAGCTGGCAGTTATGCGCTTTGCTTGGCGCCCTCATTATAAATTCTCCCATTCGGGAAACGTATCGGCACTGGGGAAGCGGAAATTTAGAAAAAAATTAGAAATATATTAACCAACTTAAATGTATGGATAAATTAGGTTAGCATCGCATCGAAACACGTTGCGTTAGACAGCATTTTTTCTAGGAGTTTCAATGTTTCAACCACTGCACCGTGGCGAATCTCTGCGCGATCGCCTGAAAAAACCATCCCTTTGCTGATCTCTAGCGGGGGAATTTTGCTTTGTTTATTATTCATGACGGCAGCAATAAATACCGAGCCAATAGGAAGGTCACTTCCATCACGGCCTGGCCCAGCAAGCCCTGTAATACCAAAAGACAGGGTACTCCCAAATATTTTCTGAGCGCCAATTGCCATAGCCAACGCGGTTTCCTGAGAATAAACGCTGTGGAGTTCAAAAAAAACTGGGTCGATCTTAAGGATATTTTCTTTAGCTTTAACACTATAGGTAATTACCGAGCCATGAAAGAACCGGCTTGCGTCAGCAATACTTGATAGAGCATATGAAATACCGCCTCCCGTGATGCTTTCAGCTCCACAAATTGTGAAGCCATGATTTAGGCATTTTGTCTTAATGCTGGTTAAAATCATCTTATCATAGTTATCCATGGTAGTCGTGATGTCCCCGCGTAAGTAGTTTATAGTGTAGAACCTTTTTCTTTAAAAGGTATCAATGTAAGCATCTCTCTCCGTAGTCTTTGACGATAAGTCAAATTTTTTTTCTCTAGAAACAGATAAGCCCGACTCTCACTTAGAGAAATTTTTTAAAATCCCTTGTAAAACATTACCAGTAAGCTCGGGCGTTTCCAGCATCACATGGTGGGGGAGTTTTTTAAACCAAGTGTACTGTCTTTTTGCGTATTGCCTTGTCGCATATATGATTTTTTCCGGTATTTCTTCTCTGGTTATCAATCCTTGCAAATGATCTCCCACCTGTTTATAGCCAATGCTTTGCATCGGTTTAGACGCAGTAAAGCCCTTAGCCATTAAAGCCTCAACCTCAGCAAGCAACCCATCTGATATCATTTCACCGCTCCGCTTTGCGATGTTTTCATGAAGAACATGCCGCAGCGGAAATATTTTTATGACAAAATAATCATCGCTCACGCTTTCATTGACTTTCTGTTCAAGTGGCTGAATTTTTTCCCCGGTAAGCGTTATTATTTCGAGAGCCCTGACTAAACGAAATTTATCATTGGGGTGAATTTTAGTAGCTCGTTCAGGGTCCTTAGCCTTTAAACGCTCTAAGAGTTCATCGTTACTCAGTTGATTTAAGGATTCTCGCAACAGGGTATCCGTGCGAAGATGATTGCTAAAAGGATCGTGCATCAAGGAAAACAAATATAAACCTGTGCCCCCCACAATTATGGCCGGGTTTCCTCTACTGTTGCAGTCAATTATCGCTTGTCGCGCTTCCTTAGCGTAGCAAACAGCATCAAAAGGATCATTTGGTTCCACGATATCGATGAGGTGATGCCGAATTCGCGTTCTTTCCTCTAAGGACGGCTTCGCAGAACCAATATCAAAATAACGATAAACTTGTACAGAATCGCAGGAAATGATTTCTCCGCTGATTCTTTCCGCTAAGGCCAAAGCTAAGCGACTTTTCCCCGAACCTGTTGGTCCGACAATAACGATATTTTGATAATTGCTTGTGTTCATCACATTTCTTAATTTTAGACGCGATCAAACCAAGAGTATACTTCGCGTTTTTTTATAACCTTAAACACCCGTCTACCGTGGGGGCAGTTAAGATAAAAATCGACCTTACTCCCCTCAGCAATAAGCCAATGTAAGGTTTGTAACGAAAGGTCCTCCCCGGAGCGCACAGAACTATGGCAGGCTATGGTAGCTAGTAACTTGTGACTTAGCTCAGTGAGTAGGCTGGAACTAGGTCTATCCAGATCAATAAGCTTTCCGGCAAGATCCAAAATGAGTTCGTTTAGGGGACGCCCTTTTACGAGACTCGGAATGGCATGAATTTCTACAGTATCGCCAATAAATTTTAGGGTAAAACCCATTTTTTCTAACTCATGAAAATTCTCTTTTAGGGCAAGAGTATGCTCGGCATCAAATTCTAATGCCTCAGGAATAAGAAGTTTTTCTTTTGACCTAAGTAAAGCAGGATTTGAGATAAGATTTTCATACTGAATTCTTTCATGGAAGGCATGCTGATCTATCACAATAAGATCGCCATGAAAATCAAACAGCAAATAGCACTGGCTCAATGAACCGATATAATTCATCTGTTCAAATGGCAGTTTTCCCCCGGTATTTTCATATTTAAATGGGCCGTCATGTTGGATAATTTCAGGAAAATTAAGCCGAGACGCAGGCGATGGTTTAGACGTGAACCCAGGACTGGATTTAAAAACTGAGGGAGAAAGTGTATGATCATTTCTTTGTCCTGGGAGTGATTCAGAGCTAAGCTTCATTTCTTTAACATGGCCTGAAATCGCAGGCAAGCTGAAGTGAGCTTGCTGTCTGGCCTCAGACAAAGAAAAATTTGACGGCGCACGCTCTGGATAAGGATGCTTGAATCCATTTTTATCCAAAGTGCGGGAGAAGATGTCTTTTCTCTCCACCTCTGCGTTTTCTTCACTGGGAGCTTCTGCCCAGGCTCCTTGGCGCAAATTTCTTTGAATATTTTTAGCCACTAGATCAAAGGTCTCTTTAGCATATTGAAACTTTACTTCGACTTTAGCCGGGTGGACATTGACATCAATTAAGGCTGGATCAATATCTACATAAATTAAACAAAGCGGATATTTTCCTTTGAGAAGATGACTATGATAGCCCCTAAAAATTGCGGAACGCAACCCACCATCTTTGACCGGCCTGCTATTGACAAAAAAGTAAATGTCTTTTGCCGTAGCTTTTTCCATGCCAGGGGGAGAAATTAAAGCTTTAAGGTGGCCTATTGGCTGTTTATCTTCGATATATATTAGATTCTCAGCCTCCACCCCAAGAACCGCCGAAGCTCTACGTCTTAATGCCTTTTCCAGATTTATTTCTAAGCTTGAGGCTGGAGAAGCGGGATATACACTGGGAAGGTTGAGTATTTCTTTATCATTGTGAACATATTTAAAACTAATAGCGAGATGAATAAGAGCAAGATTCTTGAGAGTATTCATGCATTCTGCTGCTTCGGCGGGAGGCGATTTTAAAAATTTTTTCCGCGCCGGGACTTTACTAAATAGATCCTCGACAACAATGGCCGTTCCTGGCTGACCGTAGAATACACTCCAATTTGCCGTGTTATCTTCACGACATTCGACAATACGTGTCCCTTCCTCAGAGGCGCGCGGCACAGTGGTAAGAGTCATGCGACTCACCGCAGCAACAGAAGCAAGCGCCTCACCGCGAAAGCCAAGGCTATGGATATTAAATAGATCTTCTAGTTTTTTTAGTTTGCTTGTACTGTGGGCTTTTGTAGAAAGCAGGGCATCTTCCCGCACCATCCCTTTTCCATCATCACGCACGCTAATATAATCGATACCACCTGACCGTGTTTCTATGATGATATTTTGTGCTTCAGCATCAATCGCATTTTCTACCAATTCCTTAATAATGCTCGCAGGTCTTTCCACGACTTCCCCAGCGGCGATTTTATTGATGAGATCTTGGGGCAATATTTGAATTTGTGGCATATGTGGTTTACCTCCTGGAAAATGTAAAGCAAGGCGATGATCCATCTGGGCTTAAACCCTCTCAGAGAAGGTCTTTGGCACCACCCCACCAAAGACTACTTATATCATGGGTGCTTATTTGCCGCAGCAATTACCGCCCAAAAAAGTGAGCCGATATTCATTGATCGCTAAAATTTTAAAAAACTCAATTTTTTTAGAGCATTAGTCCACACCATGGGAACCGCCCCCTAAATTCAATACGCAACAAGGCTAGTGTTTCTTTTGATGCTAATTTTTTGTTTTTATTTATATTAGTTTTCTGAAATGGATAAACCAGTCAATGAATTATGCATCAAAGGAAGCTCTTTAATAATCTTATTTACCCTACTTTAAATAGATTTGTTAGGCAGACAGACAATAGAGCGGCAAATGGTTAGTTTGAATGCCATAAAATAACAATCACCACTAAATCTTAGGCGATAATTGACAGTCTATTAGGGTTACCACTTTATTGGTGCTTATATCAATGAGAATGCCATCGGTTATCTGGTTTTCATGAAAAAGAAGCATCGTATATTCTTCCTGAAGCGTCTGAGGATTTACTAATTTATCTTCGACAGCTCCTGAAAAAGAAAACTTCATTTCATCAAGGGTTTCATCATACTTGATCGCCATGCCCAGATATATCGTGGGTATATAAATGCGGCCTTCAAGTACCGCTTCAAAAGTGTCTATACCTGAATTGAGGCGAGGAACTGGGCGCACAAAAAATGAATCTTGAATGCTTGAAAGTTCGAGAATAGTGTTTGAGCTATCGCGAATTTCACGTCTATAAACCAAGATATCGTAGCTGAAGTGAAAGCTCTTGTTTGGATTAACACACTCGATAGTTGAAATATGCCGTTCCGATAACGTGAGAATTTGTGTTAAAGGCGATGCTTGCTTTCCGTCTTGATTTTCACTGAGGTCAACAAACAACGTTTCAATAATTTTTTTTTTCGGAACTCCTTTTTCATCCAGTACAAACTCTAAATAGTCCCTTATTTGCTGTGCCATAGCGCTATTTCCCATAATAAAAAAGATAGTTATCAAAATACCGGCAACCCCATAGCGGAAACAGGGATTCTTAAAACTCCAACGATTCTTGCTTGGTATAGTCAATTTTTTAGCCTCATTTCGCTAAGTCGCTTAGGATCACCACGCTACTCTGCCGATTTCCAGATAAACCATAAACTTCTTACTTCCAAAATAAAAAGTAAAAAATCATACCATTAAGGGTTTGCTTAATCCCGGCGATTTCGCTATTAAACATTCGGTACCTTTTTTTCCCTCGCCACCGTGCATAATATCTAAATCTTGGCTTTAGAGAGCGGAGTTGGTGGGAAAATCGCCTATTACAGGGCTCGTATATCAAAATACTTTTATAAAGAAAACACATTATGGAAGCTAGCTATATCATGAGTGCTTATTTGCCTCAGCAATTACCGCCTGAAGAAAAGCCAGAAATTGCATTTATTGGTCGCTCGAATGTTGGAAAATCAAGTTTTCTCAATGCTTTAGTCAATAGAAAGCAACTAGCATTCACTGGACAAAAGCCGGGTGTCACTCAAATGGTAAATTTTTTTTCGGTGGATAGTGATTTTACTCTCGTAGATCTCCCCGGATATGGCTATAGGCAGCTACCTGTGGCAATGAGTGCTCAGTGGCAAGAGCTCGTCACTGCTTATCTTCAAAGATCTGTTATCAAGGGTTTTTTCTTCCTACGCGACGTGCGAAGAGAATTTGATACCACAGATATTGGTCTTATCAAAATGCTCCTAGAAAAAGCCCCCATCATTATCATCCTAACCAAAATAGATAAACTAAAACAAAATGAAAAACAGAGGTTCCTGAACAGTGCGCAGCAACACCTCGAGCGCGAAGGTCTGGTGCCTAAAAGTGTGCATTTGGTTTCCAGTTTAAAGAAAACAGGTATTAGTGAGGCATTAGACAATCTAAAGGCCTTGGTCCAAAGTTCATAAAAACACCCTAAAGAATGCTCCTTCCTCAGGGACGGCCACGAGATAACAGAACAAAACAAAAAACCTTTTAGATTTGGGTGGTTGCTCCTTATGGACAAACTGAGTTTTTCGGCGTAGACTTTTCCCATCTTTTAAGATTTGCAATGACCGAATTTCCTAAAACCCACGTTTTTAAGAGGAATCACTATGCCAGACTCTCAAGCCAAAATTTATTATACGATAACTGATGAAGCACCTGCTCTAGCAACTGAGTCTTTGCTCCCGATTATCAAAACCTTTACTGATGCTGCGAATATCGAGGTAGAGACTAAGGATATTTCACTTGCAGCAAGAATCCTCGCAAACTTCCCTGAAAACCTTACCAGCGATCAAAAAAAAACTGATGCCCTGGCTGAGCTTGGAGAACTTGCGCAAAAACCTGAAGCCAATATCATTAAACTCCCAAACATTAGTGCTTCTATTCCCCAGCTAAGTGCTGCCATTAAAGAACTTCAAAACCAAGGCTATAAGATACCAGACTATCCCCAAAACCCAACGACAGAAGCTGAAAAAGAAATTAAACAGCGGTATGCGAAAGTTCTCGGGAGTGCTGTGAATCCAGTTTTAAGGGAAGGTAATTCAGATCGTCGCGTCGCCCTACCGGTAAAAGAATATGCAAAAAACAACCCCCATTCAATGGGAGCCTGGTCAAAAGACTCAAAAACACATGTTGCCCATATGAGCAAAGGCGATTTTTATGGTAGTGAAATTTCAGCCGTGTTGGAGGAACCAACCCAAGTCAAAATTGTTTTTGGCAGCTCTCAAGGAGAAACGAAGACCTTAAAGGAGTCCCTCTCCTTAGAAAAAGGCGAAATCATTGATGCAAGTGTCATGAACCTCAAAGAATTTCGGCAATTTTTTGAGCAAGAAATGCGCGATGCCAAAGACAAAGATGTCTTGTTATCCTTGCACTTAAAAGCAACCATGATGAAAGTTTCAGATCCGATTATATTTGGTCAAGCAGTTGCCGTCTTTTTTAAAAATGTTTTTGAAAAGCATCGTAGCAGCTTTGACAATTTGGGCGTCAACCCCAATAACGGCTTGGGCGATCTTCTTGTGAAAATAAAGACCCTCCCCGAAGCTGTACGTCTCGAAATTGAGGCTGATATCAAAGAGGCATATGCATCAGGATCTGCTCTGGCCATGGTGGATTCGGATAAAGGCATTACAAATTTGCATGTTCCAAGTGATGTGATTATTGACGCATCGATGCCTGCCGCTATCCGCTCGTCCGGAAAAATGTGGGATTCGCAGGGAAAACTTCAAGACACAAAAGCCATAATTCCTGATCGCTGCTATGCGGGGATCTACCAGGAGACCATAAGCTACTGCAAAGAATTTGGCGCTTTTGACCCACGCACCATGGGAAGTGTTGCCAATGTTGGTCTTATGGCTCAAAAAGCTGAAGAATACGGCTCTCATGATAAAACATTCCAAGTGCCCGGTGATGGTTCGGTTCGTGTTATTGATAGCAAGGGTAAAATCTTACTAGAACACTCCGTGAGTGAAGGTGATATATGGCGCATGTGTCAAACTAAAGATGCCCCTATAAAAGATTGGATTAAACTTGCGGTAACGAGGGCACGCGCCACAAAAACCCCAGCAATTTTCTGGTTGGATGAAAACCGAGCACACGACAAAGCGATCATAGCAAAAGTCAATGCCTACCTGCAGATGCGTGATACTAAAGACTTAGATATTAAAATCATGTCTCCTCGCAAAGCGATTCGCTACTCAATGGAAAGGTGCACATCAGGCCTTGATACGATATCCGTCACAGGCAATGTCCTAAGGGATTATTTGACTGATTTGTTTCCGATACTCGAGCTCGGCACAAGTGCAAAAATGCTCTCCATTGTTCCGCTACTAGCCGGTGGCGGTCTCTTTGAAACAGGAGCGGGCGGTTCTGCCCCCAAGCATGTGCAGCAGCTGGTATCCGAAGGCTGCCTGCGCTGGGATTCACTTGGCGAATTTCTGGCATTGGCAGTATCTTTGGAGGATTTAGGGCAAAAACATCAAAATAAAAAAGCACTACTTCTTGCGGATACTTTGACCAAAGCGACGACCAAGATATTGACCAACAACAAATCACCTGCACGCAAAGTTGGTGAGATTGATAACAGGGGTAGCCATTTCTATTTAGCTCTGTACTGGGCACAAGCGCTTGCAACTCAAACTGATGATAAAGAAATGAAAGATCGGTTTACTCACCTTGCCGGACAGTTAGAAAAAAATGAACGTAAAATCGTGGCAGAACTCTTGGCGGCTCAGGGTCATGCTACCGATATTGGCGGTTATTATCATCCCGACAGCGTAAAGGTCACTAAGGCGATGCGCCCCAGCAGCACCTTAAATGAAATTATCAATTGATATTTGGGAGGACTGAGCCCCGAGGAAATCAGTGACCTTGGGGATAGCTTTGCGGATGCTATAGCCTAGGCCATCAATAACCATCTTACTCTAATCTCGACCATAGTCGTTGATGAGGTTTTGCAGCCCTTCCAGCATACCGGGTAAGGTCGCTTTGGTCAGCGAGGTTATCATCGCATCTGGAACGGGAATGAAAAGCTTAAAACCGACCTCTAAGGTATAGCGGGCCTGGGTTTTTGTCTTGCCTTGGGCCGTAAACTCCCAGGTACCAACATTTTTTTTAAAAAGGTCGGATTCCCCTAATTCCCAGGTAATTTTATTAGGTTCCTCATGGAACATATGAAGCTTATAAAAACATTCTTTTACTAACCGCACATGATAAGAGACGCTGCAAACGGAATTTTTAACTTCGGGATCGAGCACTTCAACCTTTTTAACTTCCTGTAAATACTGACTGTATTTGTCATACTGGCTGATTCCGGAAAAAACCTTTTGGAGACTCCCCTTAAACGTGTGTTGTGTTTCAATTTTAGCCATGTGTGTGGCCTCCTTTCCATATTTTTTGATATCATATAAAATAAACTTGATATACTTTATAAATGACTCAAGTATTGTTTAACGGTAATTTTTTGCATTTGAGGCTGAGCGGTTATGATCACTGAGAGCGAAGTATCTATGAAAAATTTAGTTGAGTTTATCGCAAAAGCACTGGTCGATGAAGAAAACCGGATTGAAATTAGTGAAATCGCGGGTAATCAGACTAATATCATCGAGCTCAAAGTCGCTAAAGAAGATATTGGCAAAGTCATTGGGCGTCAGGGTCGTACTGCCGATGCCATTCGTACTATCCTCAATTGCGCAGCAGCCAAGCTGTCCAAAAGATATATTCTCCAAATAATTGATGAATAAAAAGATAAAATTTTTAAGAAATCCCGTTTGAACCATTATTGGTGATAAACTCAAGGTCGATTGTTGCTGCTTTTTAATAAAGCGTGGTACGTGGGTTTAGGTTTTTTGCAAGGTATGCCTCATGAGTGTTTCTCACGCCGCTAGTCTGGTTATTATGGGAGCCTTTGAAGGCTCAGCTCCAACTCCCGAAGAAAATCTTTTTTTTTCAAACACCCCTCTGGGTGGTTTTATTTTTTTTAAACGCAATATTTCTGACAATTTTGAGCACACGCTCCCCCAGTTTTTAAGCTCCCTGCAGGAAAAATATGGCCAAACTGAGGCGTATGGACCCCTTCTTCTGGGTATAGACCAGGAAGGCGGCAGAGTGAGTCGTTTAGGAGCACCCTGCCCGAATTTGGGCCCTGCCCTCAATATTTTTAAGACCGAGGAAAAAATCTCCAGCACGGTGGAAGGACCTCTCAGAGCTTACGGACGGGGCTTAGGTAATTTTCTAAAAAACCTAGGGTTTAATATTAATTTTGCACCTGTGGTCGATATTTTGACCAATAATGATAACACCTGCATCGGTGATCGCGCTTTTGGTCAAACCCCCGAAGAGGTGACCCAGAGAGCTGAAGCATTTTTGCAAGGTATGCAAAGCTCGGGAATACTTGGATGTCTAAAGCATTTTCCTGGGCAAGGAGAGGCTAGTGTCGACACCCATTTGGGAACTGCTCTGATTAAGGTAACGCGGCAAGAACTTCATACCAGAGAGCTCATACCATATAAGCGGCTTCTCAAAGAAGCAAAATCAGTAATGATTGCCCATTGTATTTACTCTGATTTAGATACTGTCGAAGCGACACGATCAAGAGTCATTGTTGAGGATTTATTAAAAGTTGAACTGGGTTATCAGGGCCTCATCATAAGCGACGATATGGTAATGGGGGCAGTGAGTCACAATGATGATAAGGCCTGGTGTGAGGCTCTCTGTCAAGGGATAGTCGCGGGAATAGACTTGCTCATTATTAGTAAAAAGTTGCCTATGATGCAGCGCGCCATCGAATATCTTAATAAAGAATCCCAAAAAAGCCACGCTTTTGCCGTGCGACTGGATGAGGCTGCCCGCAAGGTTATCGCTGTTAGACAAGGGTTAAAACGATAAACTCTTAATCTCAGCTACTCTAAAAACAAAATCACTATAAGTGTAAAAAAAGTTCGCTTTGCTTTAGGTCTTTTTTATAGAGCTATCAACGTATTATATATGAGAATCAAGAGGTAACATTAACCACTTTACTTACCCCATCTTGTTCAAGACTCTCTTCAGGGGTCAGCGTAATTTTTACTCGTTCCACTCGGTGCCTATGTACCTGAGTCACCTCAACCTTGAGGAAGTCAAAAGAGATGACTTGACCAATTTTTGGCATAGACTGCGTTTTTTTGGTCAGGAGTCCGCTTAAAGTATCAATATCTCCGTCTTCGAGTTCTTCAATCACATCTTTGTTGAGATCAAAATAATCTAAAAACTCATCAATATTTATGGTTCCCGAAATATCATAGGTGTTATTGCCAAGTTCTATGATTTTTTCAAGCTCTTCATCAGTTTCATCCTGAATTTCGCCTACAATAACTTCGACAATATCCTCAAGGGTCACAAGTCCCGCAGTACCACCATATTCATCAACTACAATGGCAACATGCTGTTTAAATTTTTTGAGACTCTTAAATGCTTCACTGACCGTTCTTGACTCCGGAAAAAATAAAGCGCGACGGGCTATCGCTTTTAAGGAAAAGGAATCCTGATTTTTTTGGCTGGCCTCTGCAAAATTTAATAAATCTTTCGTCAAAAGAATGCCGACTATATGGTCCGTACTTTCCTTGTAAACAGGAATACGCGAATAGCCTGTTTCAATGGCGACTTTTAATGCATCGGTAAAGCTTGTGGTGACTTCAATCGCGACCATATCCGTCCTAGGGGTCATGATTTCTCTAACTTTGGTATCGTCAAATTCAAAAACCCCCGAAAGCATGCTATGCTTGACAGTTTCAATGACCCCAGTTTTTTCCCCAATTTTTACCATATATTCAATTTCGTCTTCCGTTATCGGTGGTCGTTCAGGTAAATCTTTGTTGGAAAAAGCCTTTACCGTTTTTTCGGCCAGGATAGAGACCGCACGGATTAGAGGATAAGTCGTCATATATAATAGAGTGATAATGCGCATAGCCTTGGGAGCGACGGAAACTGCATGAGTTTTTGCATAAGCTTTTGGTAAGACTTCACAAAATATTACCACGATAAACGTCATAATCCCCGTGGCGATTCCAATAGCTTTACTTTCAAAATATCGGCTGGCAAGGTCGGTAGCGATAGCTGATGCCGTAATATTTGCCGTATTATTAAATATAAGGATTGTGCTTAATACGGCACTGGGGTCTTTTATCCACAACTTTAGATGAATCGCCCGCTTATCGCCACTCTCCAGAAGATGCGAAGCTTTTAAAGTGCCAACCGTCGTAACAGCAGTTTCTGATGCTGAAAAAAAAGCAGAAAAAATAAGGCACAAAAATAAAATAAATATTTCTACCGTATTAACGTCAATAGTTAGGGGGTCCATAGGTTATTTACTCACTCTCCTGAGACAGCCGCGCCACAGTGGCTGGGGCAATATGGAAATTTCATCCATGATCTTTCGCTGTACCTCTAGCATCTTTTCCTCATCCCTTTGCCGCACATGGTCATAACCGCACAAATGCAGGATGCCGTGCACAAGCAAAAAACCAAATTCACGATCTAACCCATGTCCCAAATGCCTGGCATTCCTTACCGCAACATGAGGGCATATAGCAAGATCGCCAAGTATTTTTCTGGTATATAAACCGTTTCTCGATTCACGCAAACGAGGCAATGAGTCAGGTGATTTCTTTTTCCTTACAGTTTTAGAAGAATAATCATTTAATGGCTTTAAGTTATCGAAAAAGGGCTTTTCCGATTGAATCATTTGTCCCTTTGATCTTAATGATGGGAGCTTTTGCCACTTAATTTGACCAAAAGATAGAACATCAGTGGCAGTATTTTTTTGCCTAAATTTTTGGTTAAGGTTGCGCATCATTTCCTGAGACAAAAGAGCCACATTCAACACGCAGTTTTTCTGGTGCAACATTGATAAAACAGTACGACACAAACGGTGGGATTTCTGATCATGTAATAAATATAATTTGAGATTACTCGTTGTATTTACAATAAGACCATCATCCAAGTCAAATTCACCTTATATGGGGATTGGATTGAAACGGGAAGACTTTACTATGATCATTTTCGGCATCAATTTGTGGTGATGCCTCTTCCTTAATTTCAGATGATCGAATTTTTATATTCTTTTCGCAGTCTTTCAGAACCATTTCCTCAAGCGAGCTAATTTGCGCCTCGCCCTTACTTAAAGACGGCGTTCTGCTTTTATCTGGCTCCTGCATTAGAGAATAAAGATAAGTCTTAAAATTTTCTTGCGATTCTTTAGCCGAGTCTTTGCCAGATTTTTGCCTTAATATTTTTGTTTTTGGCATCTCTTTTTCCAAATGGTATTCCTCAAGTTTTTTACCTGTAAACTTCAGGCATCACTAAAATAAATTGCGTAAAGAACTATATACGAGTCAAGCATAATAGCCAATTGTTATCTAGATATTAAACAAGTATAGTTTTTTTGTCGCGGTTAAAATGCATCCTTCTGTCTAGGAATGAATTTAGATTTTCAACTCACTATATTTATATTGTTTTCTAGACCATGCCGCGGCAAAAATCTGAAATATTTCAGTTTTATGGACAGACGGTATCTTTGTTATTATACCAAACTCCTGAATAAATTGCGAGTCCCTGTCTTTTAAATAGCCCCTCAAATACGGTTTCTGATTGTAATTTAAACAAATGAGGCTCTTGTTCAAGCTGAGGAATAAGTCCTGCAGCGTTCAAGAAACTCGTGCCTTCTAAAAAATACTCTTTGCAGTCTGTTTTAAACCAAAAAAAGCCTTGAGGTCTCAATACCTGGGTAAGCAAACTACAAAATTCTGGTGAAATTATCCGATTTTTTTTCTGACGAGCCTTTTTTTGCCACGGATCAGGAAAAAACAAAAAAACACCAGATAGCTCAGCAGGAGCAAAGAGCTGATTGAGGATCTGCCCATTTGCGAGGATCCAAGCACAGTTGGCGCAGCCTAGCTTGTTAGCTTTGTCGGCAGATAGGTAAATGCGCTTGAGAGTAATATCCATGCCAATAAAGGCATCCGTGGGCTTTTGGATACTATAGTCCACTATGGTTTTTCCTTTGTAGGAGCCAATTTCTAAGTAAAGGTTCTCCAAAGGGTTCTGGGCTAATGTGCTTATTTCTTTTTGCCAGGTGCCCGGGCGACCGTGCAATTTGTCGCCAAGGTAAATGGGAAGTTTATCTAAATTTTCTTTTATTTTAGCCACATAAGGGTTTACTTCCGGATCCAAATTTTCTAGGTTTTTACCAAAGCGATGAGGATGTCGAATAGGCATGGGGAGTTTTTGAAATCCTAGAGAAATAAATTTAAAGGGGGCAAAAGGTTAAGTAGGGAAAACCTATAAGCCGGATTTTGTCCTAATTTTGTTGCCAAAATCGAGGTTATCATTTATCTAGGATGCTTGTTACCAGACACCTCGAGCGACCTACCCAAGAAAAAGCGCCGGGCCGGCACTCGCTCCACCGTTATGTTGTCGGATAAAATCCTCTAACTAACAGTAAAGCACTTTCTTCTATTTGGTCTTGCTTCGGATGGGGTTTGCCAAGCCAGTCTGTCACCAAACTGCTGGTGAGCTCTTACCTCACCGTTTCACCCTTACCAAATCATAAAGATCTGGAGGTTTATTTTCTGTTGCACTTTCCGTCGGGTTACCCCGCCTGGTCGTTAACCAGCATCCTACCCTCTGAAGTCCGGACTTTCCTCGCTTTGACGCGCGATAACCCAGTTTTCCCCACTTAACTTTTGCTAAAAATCACTGGTTAGCCTAGGCAGTATTAGGCTTCGTGTCAAATAAAAAGCAAAATGACTCCCCCCTTAGAATTTTGAGGTGAATATAACGATAATGGGGACCGCTTTTTATTTAGGCCAAGCAGTTCATCAAAGTCATCCGGCTGACCTGGATCATCAAGGGCTCGCTTTATGCGGAATCAAGAGAATAATAAATGCCCCCTAAGTTTTGGGCGACAACAATGATTGTGGTCACCCATTTTTATTGAGGCCAAGCAGTTCATCAAAGTCATCCGGCTGACATGGATCATCAAGGGCTGCTTTATTTTTAGATTCCTGGTGACATTTTTGGCATTTAAATACGATATCGACACCGTTTCTCCCCAAATATTCATAACGTATCGGCTGAAGAAGTCCCTGACACTGGTTTAACCTATCCCCAGGAAATACATCCACATGAAGAGAATGAAAACATTTTGGGCAATGATTGCGGCATCCTTTACGAAGTGGCTGAACAGGCAGAGCGCAGTGGCAGCAAACAAAGGACTCATTGCGCACTGTGAATTTGCTATGATGCTGATTTTGCATTATTAATCACCATATTTATTTTTAATTCCTAGCTATGTTCTGGGGGACTCATAAAGAATTATTTTTCTCTACCCGATGACCTTATTGACTATAGAGGGTTCTAAGTCTTTATGTTTAGCAGCGAGCACCAAAGCCTTAACATGACATATCAAAAAAGAAAAGTTAAAGCCATCCTTATGAGTACCGCCTTAGCGTGCCATAGTGGATGCGGTAATACCGGCTCCGCAGATAGCGAAGAAGGTTACCTCGGCGCGCGTGTTGATGTGACGGGTTCGATAACGAGCCAATTTGGTGGTCAGTCCCGAATGTCCGGCTGGATTATGACTGCGATTGAGAAAGATACGGGGATTGCACGCATAGGCCAAGTCACGAGATCCGGCCAATATACCTTTAAAAAAGTCTTTTCAAGTCGAACGCAAACGCTAGCACTACTTACCCCCGACTATGTTTTGAGCTCTGTACTCACAATACCCAGCACCATAGATAAAACGGTAAAACAATTTTTTAATTTTACCTCCGATACCCTTCCCCCAATCATCGATAAAGTCAAAATTATCAATTTTCGGGACCCGACGCTTGTCTCTGTTACCAATGACTTGGCCAGTGATGTCGATGGCGATGGAAAACCTGACGGAACAAAGGGCCTAACCTTAGATCGCCTTGACGGGGGTTTTTTTCTTCTTTCACCCACCATCAATAAGGGATCTCCCGATGTCGATAAAGATGGCATTCTTAATGACTATGATCCAGACATAGATGGAGACGGCGTCCTAAATTGGTTCGATCCAGATGACGACGGAGACGCTGTCCTTGATGTACTCGATAGCGATGCTAACGGCGACGGCGTTCCTGATACTGACCAAGCTAAAACCGATGCCTATTTTAATGAAGGCATCGAATGGCTAAGTGTACAAAATGAACTAGAACCTATTGACGATGAAACCAGTAAAGTCACACTTTATTTTACCGTAAAAGTACGCCCGGAGAGCCTTCCCACATCTGTGACCATTGCCAGCTCAAAGTCGCTATTTTATAAGTCTAAAGTGACCACGATTAGCGAGAGCGGGAAAGAAACCGTAGATGACTGGGATATGACTTTGCTTGATGATGGCAATAACGAAGACGGCGGCGCTAATGACGGCGTGTGGGCTAGAAAGGTTGCCTTAAATCCAGGTAAAGCACCTAAGCCCAATCAAGTCGTATTTATTCAGCTCGTCTATGGTGCGGGAGACACCGCCTGGTCAATGGATTTTCCATATACATTTCCAAGTATTACACCTGAGCAAATCACAGCTCAATATGATGCCAACACAAGGTCGATAAATCTCGTTGGGAATCCTTTTGGCACAAGTCAAAAATTTATGTGGAGTGTTATCGTTTCTGATGCAGACGGTCAAAAAATTTATTCTTCTGATCCCTCCCTTGGCACAAAACGCCTGATTACTCTACCAGCTGCTCTTGTTGCTGATTCGGAGGGCTATACTTACCGGGTAGCTGCCCAGCTCAATGATAAAGTTGCGGGATTTCCAACATATATTTCCTACAGTCCCACCTATAATTTAGAATAAATTTTTCTAAAAAGCTTTGCGGCTATTCAATCACAGAGTGCGTATAAAGCGCACAAAACACTCGTGCCTTTGTTCTTATATGCCCTAGCAACACTTAAAACTCATGCCCTCATAGTGAAAATAGATTTTTTTAACCTTGAAATTTGGCCGCGAATTTTATAAGTCTCATGTGAGCAGCGCTGCGTTTATTAAGGAAAGATTGTCCATGAAAAATATATTTCTTATCCTGAGCTTTTTATTTATGAGTACCTGCGGTTTTTCTCCCTCTGAGGAGTATCAACCTCTAGGTTCTGCATGCCCAAACCTAGTAGACAACACCCAATGCACTGTTATTTATAACTTAAACCTTCGTAGCGCGCCAATAATCGCCAATAATATTATTCTCTCGATACCCCAAAATTCTACGGTAAATTATTTAAATGAGTCCCAACATGACGGCACGCGCTGTTGGGCAAAGGTTGATTTTGGAGCCAGGTCAGGCTGGACAGCGACAGAATTTCTTTCTTGTGGGGGAGTCGCCTCGGTTGATAAAAACCCAAAGGACCCTGGAGTCCTGCCCGCGCCTAGCCATATCCTTTATCCCGGTGATAAAGCCTGCGAAGAAAAGGGCTGTGAGCTGCCGTGGATGAGTCATCCGGAAATTGAAATTCCGGCAAAAAACGGTATTCCTTGGGGCAATACTTATTTGATTGGCGCTGACACACAAAAAAATCTTGCGGCCTATAGCTCTGGGCGCATTGCGTTGTTGCGGCGTCTCGGACTGCGAAACAATGGCGAGTGGGCGATATTAATTGATCCCTCCTATGAAGATAACGCTCGTGATTTTCTTGGAACTGGTTCTGTCACCGGTGATAGCATAGTAAAAACCTGGTTACTGAATTCCCCTGACCGCCATTTTCTTCTCGTTTATAGCACTTGGAGCGGCGGATGGAAACGGTATGCAAAACTCAAAGACGATAAGGAAGTTGGCTCCCGGGTAAAAGTATGCCAAATAAGTATAGTGCATAAGGAAATACCCAAAGCCCTCGGCCCTCAAGTGGTTTTAGATCCCGCTGGATTTAGCACCGGAACCTGCTCATAGTCATTGCTTTTTAAGGAATCGCACGAGAGCAATTTTTTGCCTTAGGGTTTTTTATGTAAAATACAGCGGGAAACAATAACCCTAATAACAGAAATCCTGCAAAAAACTGATTAGGCGGTGGAACTTTCGCCGAATCATGTTTTATGACACCACAACTGACAAGCTCTTTCACTTCACTGTCATAATAAGAATCCGGGTACAAAAAAATCAAACCCGCCTTATCATCATTTCCTAAAGACAAATCCCTCCGGCTACGCGAATATCCCATGATGGCATTATAATTAGAATGAGCATGTCCGAGACCCAAACAGTGTCCCAGTTCATGGATGAGAGTGTAGGCTAATTCCTTCGCTCCAGTGCTTCTACTGGCTATTTTTATATCACAATCAACGATAACACCTTCTTCAATCGTAGGAATTGCTCCCGCTGCGGTCGAAATATTTGATTCAGACTTCACCACCAGGCTAAATAAGCGGTCTTCCTTTTCGACATCGGCATTGATGTCGAGCTCGCTTTCTAAACGCAGATAAGAACCCGAAACATTTGACCAGGTCGCTAGGGCATTGTCAATGAGAGCGCCCATAAGCTCCGCATCCGAAGCAAAGGCATAATTTCCTTCGAGCACTTTATCTTTATCCTTAAGCCCTGGTGCTTTGCCATCCCAGTGAAAAGTGATAACCGGGTTATCCTCAGAAACAGGTAAAACAGGCTTTTGCAAACCATCCAGTAAAACAAAACTAAAAGCAATTGGGGTAACAGAAAAGCATAAATATACCGCTATAACCCACTTTGGGATAAAACGCATGTTATTCTCCTTACATTTCAAAACCGAAACCAAGGCGCAAGGCATAAGGGCTAATAACGCCTGCCCCTGCGATCCCCACTGCTTGTTTATATTCCAAAGAAAAGCACAAAAAGCCACAACCGAATTCATATCCCACGCTTGAATATCCCCCCAATCCGACACCATTAGCGTTAATGACTATACCTGGACCTAAACCCACATAAAGGCCACCTGAAAATTCGGTTAAAAACCCATAAAAAAAACCCGGTGAAATACTATAAACATACTCCCTATGGGCATCGTTGACATAGCTCACTTCCCATTCGGCAACATTTGTTGGCGGAATAGAAATTGGGTTAGGACCACCATTGCCTAGGGCGGGCGGGCCAACTCTAAAATAAAGTTTTTTTGCCCATGCTTTGGATGGGGTCAGGATGCCACAACACATAAGACACAAAACAAATAAAATTTTATGCATATTTCACCACGTATAGCCACTACTGAGCGATAAATATTGTTTTCGTCCCGTTGACAACAAGATGCCACCCTGAACCCCTGCGGGAAATAAATGCGCTTCCCACCCTAAGGAGACATCGAGGGGCGTTCTTAAAATTCGGTAATAAATGCCCATGGCAGCCCCGATGTTATAATTATTTTCCGTACTCGAAATTGCTTTTTTCTGAGCAGCCTCCGCAACAGCTTCCTGATCTGATGTGTAGTTTAAACTGATTTGCTCATTCATGATCACCATCCCTAACGTGGCTTCGATATCTTTGGAAGCAAGAATGCCAAATCGCCTTAATAAGCTGAGGCTATAAGTGCGCTCCGATACGGGGCCATAATCCCTTCCATAAGCATAAGCCCGAACTGCATAAAAATTAGTTCCCGCATTGATGACGACTGCAGGTCGCTGACTGTCATCACCTTGCTCAACTGCCGCAATACCAAGCCCCAAATCGAAAGCAAAGGCAGACGAAATTTGCCAGCCGCATAGGATCAACCCTGCAACAAAACCTTTTAATAAAATGAAATAAGCTCTAAAATACATAAAGCAGTCCACTTTTTTTATACGGTATTGATTTATATGACACCTATCCAAAATGATCAGCTACTAAATGTTGATAAGGACGACTTGATCGAAGTCGATATTAATTTTTTTTCCGGCGGCAATATTTCTTTTTTCAATTTATACGTCAAATCCGGAGATAAATTTGTTCTCTACGCCCAAGATCCTTATCAATGGCAAGAGGAAGAAGTGAATCGCCTGATTAAACTTGGTCATAGCAATCTATTTTACCACAAAAATGACGAAAGCAAGCTAAAATCACTGGCAGCCATCAAAGAATTTGCCCCCCTTGAAATGGCTTCAGAGCCCAAAAAGCGAATTGTTACCCTAACAGATAGCGCTGCTGAAATGACCAAAGTCCTTTACGAGTATCCCTTAAATAGCGCTTTACTCGATAGAGGCCGCCAAATTGCAGAAGCCATGGTGGACTGCGTTCTTGAGGATATAAGCTGTATCGCGGCCATGCAAAAACTTGCTCTTCACGATGAGTATACTTATTACCATAGTGCTAGGGTTGCTGCTTACGCCCTTGCTCTCGCTTTAAAAATGACATTAAGCGAGCGCCAGCAACTTTTAGATTTGACCTTAGGTTGCTTACTTCATGATATTGGCAAAAGCAAAATTGATATCAAAATTATCAATAAACCCGACAAGTTAAATACAGATGAGTGGCAAATTATAAGAAAACATCCGGAATTTGGTCAAGAAATCACCCTCGAATCTCAACTCGCTTTTGCTTCCCGCGAGATCATCGTACATCACCATGAAAGGTTGGATGGCAAAGGTTATCCTCATGGCCTTTCAAAAATAGAGCAGATTGAAGAAGTTCGGATTGCTTCCTTTGCGGATCTATTTGACGCATTAACCACTAATCGCCCTTACCAAACAAGCCGGAGCAAATTTGAAGCCTTGAACTTCATCAGAGACAATCTCCTCAAATCGCTAGATGACAAAATATATAAAGCTATGATCGAACTGTTAAAAGAAAAATTATAATTTATCCTCCTCAAAAAGATAGGAACCTATCAATTATGGAAACAGAAGAACTCAAAGATTTTATGCGCGAACTTATTCAAGAAGAATTTTGCCCAAATCCCCTTCCCTTGGGGGCAAAATGGAAGGGGGGGCAGCTTATTTTAAAACCTGGTATTGACGGGCAAAGTAAAGAAATTCCCTTGGACGTGTTTTTTAAAAAAATCATAATGATCAGAGAAAATCTCAGGGTATTAGAGCAAAAAATAAACAATCACCCTAATTTAGAACAAGAAGAAAAAATTACGTTAGAAGGCTATATCACCAAGTGCTACGGCACTTTGACGAGTTTTAATATCCTTTTCAAGGACGATAAAGACCGCTTCGTAGGTGCGGCTACACCTAAAGAGGCTGCACATGAAGTTATAAAGGCAAGCAAAGGAGGCGACCGCTTATCCGTTGAGGAAGCAAAGCAAAAATTAGGTATTAAAGAATATGGACGTAGCTAATTTGGGAAAAAACTTAAAGGGCGGCACTCTATGAATACAGAAAGAGTTGGCCTTTTCTTTAAGAAATACCGTTTTTTATTTGTCGCCATAATAGCTCATGGTGTTTGGCTAGGGGTTTCCTTAGCGGTTTTATACATCGAGCATGATATGCCTGAGGCCAATATCGTTTCTCTGGAAGATGCCCTTTGGTGGGGGCTAGTAACATTTCTGACCATTGGTTATGGCGATTTATATCCGGTAACTTTTTTGGGGCGCTTATGTGCAACGTTACTTATGTTCGGTGGGGTTGCAACGATAGGCATCATTACAGCAAAACTGTCTTCAGTTTTTTTGAAAGAAGTCCTCCTACTCAATAAAAAAGAAAAGGATCCTCATATGCTGAAAAACCACTTTGTTATTTGTGGCTGGAAAGAAGATATCGATCAGCTGCTCGACCATATTCTTGACCATAATATAAAAATGGATGCATCACAGATTACGATTGTGGCAAGAGTAAGCAAAGAAAAGGTGGCTGAACTCAAACTCAATGATAGATTTAAAGAAATAAATGTCATTATTGGTGACCCTCATCACGAAGTCATACTGCGTAAAACTAACCCCGATGCTGCCAGCAAAATCATGATTCTTGCTGACAACACTCCGGATTTGAGCGGAAGAATACCGAGTGAAAGTGAAGTTGACGCTCATACCATCATGATCGCCATCACCTTAGCCTCACTAACTAAAAACCCACAAATCACAGCAGAGCTTTTAGACAGGCGCTTAGATCAGCATTTGAAGCTAGCGGGTGTCAATGAAATCATCTATTCGCGCGAATATAGCCGACTCATTCTAGGCAATGCCGCGCAAGGCACCGGTGTTCCGAACATCATTCATGACCTTCTCGATGCGGGTACAGGAGCCACGATAACGACTCAAGAAATTAGTGAAAGTGACCACAATCAGAGATTTGCCGATTTTAGTGCTGGTTTCCGTGCGAAATACCAGCAATTGATGCTTATTGGTATATTAGAGAATTCGGGCAATCCCAAAAAACTCAAAGACATGGCACTTAAAGAAGCACAAAAGACAGCTGATATTCGTAGTCTGGTTAAAAATTTGCAGTCCATTAAAGAAATTAGGTTTAATCAACCGATCTTTAATCCTGATCCAAACTACATTATTAAAGCTGGGTCCAGTGCGATTGTTATAAAAAACACCAGTAGCAGTCACCAGGAGGAGTTTTAACACTATGCATAAGCCTGTTATGTACAGCAAAGAAAATGAACGGCAAGACTGGCTTTTGCACATGGAAAAATTTTCTTTAATGAAAGACATTAAAGACGATAAGGAAGCGATGTCGAGTTTTGTTCGTTTTCTCAAAGAAATAACCTTTTCCCAAGATGAAACCATCATCCAAGAAGGCAGTAATGACCCGCGCATGTTTTTTCTCACAAGCGGCGAGGTCCGGGTAAGCAAAAAAACACCTAGCGGCGAACATTATGTCGTGGCTATCCTCAATTCACATCAATATCCTTTTTTTGGTGAAGGGGCGATGCTCGATGAGGATTCTCGCGGCGCATCAATAGTATCCCAAACGCGGTGCGAGTGTCTGGTACTCGGTAAGCAAGAATTTGAAGAATTTAGTAAGATGTTCCCCCAATATGCTCTCCCTATCATTAAACGCATAGCCCAAACCATGATGAAGCGCTTGCGCAAACTTAATAGTGATTTCGTGACCCTGTACCGCGCTTTTGTCAGTGAAGTTTCGGGAGAAATCATAGAAAAAAAATAAACGCGCTTTCTTGACCTATCGCCTCAAGTCAATGAACCAAAAAATAGTTCGACAAAAACAGTAATTCCCGCTACATTTTTGAGTGATATCAGCCTCTGAGCACCGTGTATTTTAAGGGCTTAAACCTCAAAATACCGGTAGGGTAGGCTTTGATTATTAAGACCTGCTCAGCAAAAAAGGGTTCTAGGAATTGTATCAATTTTTGAATTAATGAGAGGAATTCTATGACTCAATCACTCAATCAAATTGCAAAAGCGCTGGTGGCCCCTGGAAAAGGAATTTTAGCAGCCGATGAAAGTACAGGAACAATAACCAAGCGCTTAAAGAGCATCAATGTTGAATCAACAGAGACTAACCGCCAAGCATACCGTAATTTGCTCTTTACAGCGCCCCATATGGGCGAATATATCAGTGGTGTCATACTTTATGATGAAACAATTCGGCAAAACGGCCTAAACGGTAAGGCATTCACCGAAATACTGAAGTCTCAAGGCGTAATACCAGGCATTAAGGTGGACAAAGGAACGATAGCCCTTCCGGGATCGGCTGACGAAAAAATAACCGAAGGCTTGGATGGGCTGCACACCCGTCTGGAAGAATACAAAAAACTTGGGGCTCAATTCGCAAAATGGCGTGCCGTCATCACCATTAAAGGCAATGAGTCGCCCTCAGATTATTGCTTAAAAACCAATGCTCATGCTTTGGCCCGCTACGCCGCACTCTGCCAAGATGTTGGTATCGTACCTATTGTGGAACCTGAAGTCCTCATGGACGGTGATCACAGCATCGATGTTTGTGAGAGTGTTACACTGCGAACGCTTCACATTGTATTTAATGAGCTCTATAACCAGCGCGTTCAGCTTGATGGCATGCTCCTTAAGCCCAACATGGTTATTTCGGCTCTTAACTGCAAAAAACAGGCTCCGACCAAAGAGATTGCAGAACGATCTTTAGCTTGTTACAACCGCACGGTCCCCAGCGCCGTCCCTGGCCTTGTCTTTTTATCTGGAGGCCAGTCAGAAAACCAAGCTACCGCAAATTTAAATGAAATGAACCTTCTCCCTGCTGCACTTCGTCCTTGGGAACTCAGCTTTTCTTATGGCCGCGCGTTACAGCAAAGCACCTTGGCCGCTTGGCAAGGTAAGGAATCTCAGGTTAAATTTGCGCAGGAAGTTTTTGCTCATCGTTGTCGCCTCAATAGTGCGGCTCGTTATGGAAAATACCACCCGGATTTGGAGAAAGAAATGCCAAAGTAGCATTTTTTTGGATGAAGCCTTAGCCCGTTTCATCCCTTAAGCCAAGCCCAGCAAAGATCAAGGAGATTTTTATGAAAAACGAACTTTCTCAGCATGGGTATGACAAAGAAAATGAATTTTTCTTTAAGGTCAATAAAGAACTTATTGAAAAACACCGACTCATGCTCGACCAAGAAAAGAAAAAAGTCATGGAGGGTGAGCTAAAAAAGGATCACTGGCTAAAATGTCCGAAATGCGGCGACGATATGAAAGAAAAAAATATCCTCGGAGTTATTATCGATCAATGTCTGAGCTGTGAGGGCATTTATTTTGACAAAGGTGAATGGCAGCTGCTTATGGAGGCAGAAGAACAAGATAAATTTTGGGGCTGGTTAAAAAAATTTTTTCAGGAAAAAAATTAGCCTCCGATAATAGGATATTTTGAAAGACACGGTTTGCTTGTGTTTAGTTTGCTCTAGACACAAGCTTGCAAATTTTTTGCCACAACAGATTAGAAATTCTGTCTCTGACGACAACACTCATCTAAAAATCAGCCAGATAGAGGAACCAAGGGTGAAACTTCCTTTCATTTTTTTTATGTTACTCACTATGCAGTGTACTTCTGCCCTGCCCATCGGCTCTAAACATAGCTTAAATAGCTCGCCCCCCCATCAGAACCAATACGAAAAATTACGGAGTTATTTTTATCATGAGGCTGGCTATGACGGGGTACTAAATGATGAACAAAAGGGGCTCTTTTTCTCTTACCCAGAGATGGTCTTTGATCGACTAGAAAATTTATCTACAGTAACGGGAACGGAGCCAGATTTCCTGATGCGAGCTGACAGAGCAGTCTCAACCTTTAAAGCCTCGGATTTGTGGCGAAACTCACAGTCTACTCCCGTGCTCACTAAATACAGCGATCAAAAAAGTTCCAACGTGCCCATTATCATTATTTTTCCCGGGATCATGGGTGAGTTTGTGCATCATTTTCCTTTTGACGAAATTTTTTCTCCGTCAGAGTCTCAGTTTGCCGCTGAATGGCAGCGTTTAGCACAAAATAATTATGACGAGGTCTATAGCTTAAAGGAAATGAAAAAAGTCCCCTATCCCCTTTCAGACCTTGTGCTTGGGGCCAGCGTAGATGTAGAGGCAAAAGTGGTGGCGAAGCTTTTATTTCTAAAGCCACCGCTACTCTCGCTTGAAACGCTTGGAACGGTTGAAGAAAACAGTTCCGTTTATTTTCAGCGCCTGAATAAAGTGTTTTCTCTTTTGCCTTGGCAAAAAAGCCCCATTTATTTTCTTGGGTATTCCCGCGGAGCTAATGTTGCCTTAGAAATGGCCTCCAAGTTAGATAGTCCACCGCAGGAGGCGCTGTGGGCTTCTCAGGTAAAAGGCGTCGTCTCCTTAGTCGGTTCATTATGGGGAAGCCATTTAGCCGATGATGCCTTTAACACCGATAAACCAACGGGCATGATGGTCGCCAGTTTGAAAAATCTCGCTGATTCATTAACGCCAGCAGAAGGGAGTCCTAGAGAAAAAGCCCACACAGCCCTAGCCAATGCAACTGAAATAGCGACTAAGCTCCGTGAACTTCTCTCGGCAACCCATCAAACGACGCCGCAGGAAGCGTTGAAATGGGAAAATTTGAACACGCTGGTTTTGCCAGAATTTGGCTTCGTTTGGGATATTGCCACTGATGCGCTTCTAGACAATTTTAAAATGCAGAAATTCATTACCGATTACAATGGCAACGTGGCGCGTTTCAAAATAGTCATCAATAAGATATATGAGGGCACGCGGTCGCTCACAACAGCTGAACGCCTTCGCTGGTGGAAGAACAACCAGTTGCCCGCCCATCTAAAGTATTTCTCTACCTCTGCGACCATGGGTGATCCCACTTTGTCGGCAGATTCCTATTGGCCTCTAAACGACAATCCCTTGGCGGTGAATAAAAACTCTATCGACTACCCCTTTTTAAGAAAAAGCTACTACGATTTGTTAGACTCCAGTGGCGTTATGCTAAATGACAGCCAAATGACACTCTCTCGCACGGTTTTTTACCCAAGCTTTCATAGAACACTCAATCCTTCTCAACTTCCTTATGAGACCGCCTCTTTAGGTGTTTTGGGTATTTCTCATTGGTCAATAGCGTTGCAGCAGGCGATTGAGTCTTCACATGGCCGCAACCCTTTTCCCAGAGCTGCCTTAATCAGAGCTCTCAGCAAATTTTTGAGTGAATTAGATTAGTACGGCGCTGCTCTGTGTATTGCGTTGAGTCAAAGGCCTACAAAGATTTTTTTCCGATAGCAAGAGGCATTGCTATGGAATACGGAGGAGTATTAGATGTCAGAAAAAAAGATCACATTTGCAAACGAAAAATCAAATCGATGCTGGTAAGCGACTACTGGAAGGAATTGCCCCCCCCAAGCTGACGAAAATACGACCGTAAGTGATTTCGTCAGCTTCGACCTTAGAAATTAACTTTATCAGCCTATTTGCTTAACAATGCTATACTTCTAATATCACGTTTTAAGACGCCAACCATCTATTTTTCCTAAACACCGCGGCAACTAAGCATCCAAGGAAATTAGGCCTATGCCATAAAGCCTTTTTTTCATGTAACGCCAGCTTAAAAACAGGAATAGCGTAAATAGAAATTTTTTTTTGTTGTTAGGACCCTGCGCATATATACTAGACAATTGATTAACTTAACTCTCGTGGATTCAATATATGGACAGTACATCTTTATTTCATTTACCCGATTTCATCATAGATTTGGGACTTATCACCCTCACGGCCTCGGTTGTCTCCATGCTTTTTAAAGCAATAAAGCAGCCTGCTGTGCTTGGTTACTTAGTAACGGGTGTTCTCGTCGGCCCTTATGTCAAGGTATTCCCAAGCGTAATTGATAGTTCAGGGATTAAAACCTGGGCCGACCTCGGAGTGATCGTTTTGCTATTTGGCTTGGGATTGGAGTTTAGTTTAAGAAAATTAGCTGCACTCGGTAAATCAGCCGTTATTGCCGCTATTTTTGAAATGTTATCCATGCTGTCCCTTGGCTTTATTGTTGGTCAGGCTCTTGGGTGGAGTTTTATTAGCAGCGTTTTTCTAGGTGGCGTTCTCACAATTTCTTCCACTACGATAATCCTGCGAACCGTCGACGACCTTGGACTAAAAGGGCGAAAATTTGTCGACAATATTCTTGGCATTCTGATTATGGAAGATATTTTGGCCGTGGTACTCATTGTCTTCTTATCAACAGCAGCCGTGGCAAAAGCAGGATCCGGACTTGCTCTTACCTATTCCCTTCTCAAACTTGGTTTTTTCCTAATTTTATGGTTTACCATCGGAATTTTTGCGCTGCCTGCGATATTTAAAACAATGCGTAAAGTCCTTAATGAAGAATCCTTACTTCTTGTTTCTTTTGCCCTGTGCCTTGTGATGGTGATTATCTCCTACTATTCCGGTTTTTCTCCCGTATTAGGAGCTTTCGTCATGGGCTCGCTTTTGGCCGATATGCCCGAAAAAAAGAAAATTGAACACCTTATCACCCCCTTAAAGCACATATTTGTTGCTATATTTTTTGTTTCCGTTGGAATGATCTTTAATCCCAGCATCCTAATCAGCAAATGGCCCTTAATTATTTTGCTTTGCGTTATTTTGATTGGCGGCAATATGATTGCCAATACTATTGGTGGTGTGATTGCGGGAGAAAAGCTCAAAGACTCGTTAAAGGTGGGCATAAGCCTGGCCCAAATCGGTGAATTCTCCTTCATTATTGCCGGTGTTGGTATCAACCTAAAAGTGATCAATAGTGATATTTATTCTCTCGCCATCGCCGTCTCTGCCGTTACCACCATTACTACGCCCTACCTCATAAAATATGCGGATGATATCTCTGGCAAAATTGAACAGCTAACCCCTAACATGATCCTTCGCCTTATTGATAATCACCACCGTATATTTGCAACCACGACACCTTGGCTTTGGTGGAGTTACTTCCGCTCTGTTTTTAACGGCAAGTTTTTTCTCAACTTTATCCTTGCACTCGCCATCAATATCATCATTTTTCGCTTTGGACTGGCGCAACTAAAACACATCCAGTTTCTTGCGCCGTACCGAAGCTATATTGCGACAGGTGCCGCTATTTTGCTAACCGCACCATTTTTTGGTAGTATGGTTTTGTCAAAACCGCGCCCCCCTAAGAAACCCTTTGATAAAAAAATTTCAGCACTGATATATTCACTGCTCTTTGCGCGCATTGCCATAGTCATCATTCTCTTTTTCATCATGATTTCTACGTATCTCAATTTAAAATCTCTTTCCTGGTTTGTTATTTTGATAATTGTGGGTATCAAAATGTTCAGCATCAAATACTCACAAACTTTTTATCACTGGTTAGAGCAGCGCTTTAACAAAAACCTTGAGTTTATAGCAGAAAGTGAAAAAAATGTTGTAGCCGAGAAAAAATATTCACCCCTTAGCCCCTGGCAGGCGGAGTTAGCTGAAATCATACTGAGCCCAACCTCGGAGTATGTCGGCAAAAGCTTGATAGATGCCCGTTTGCGGGAAAATTATGACATTAACGTCGTGGTGATTGAACGAGGAAATAGACCGATCATAGCGCCATCTGGGCGAGAACCTTTGTTTCCAGGAGATCGGCTTTTTGTTCTGGGCGCTGAGCATTCGTTAAAAATGGCACGAAACAACTTAGAAACCATAGAGACACCTGCAGCGAAAGAACATATTTTTGTGCAAGAATCTATTTTACTCACGCCTCACACGCCATTCACAGACCGCGCTATTAAAGATAGTGAGTTCAACGCAAATCTTAAAGGTCTCATTGTTGGTGTTGAAAGGGAAGGTAAACGATTTCTTAATCCCAGACCGGAATTCAAGCTTCTCGCAGGCGATAAATTGCTCGTGGTTTGCGAGAGAGAAAGCCTCAAAACATTCTATACAAAAAATTATGATGTTTAGAGCGTTGTTTACAGGAATTAAATTATTGTTTCTTAACGCTTAATCAACCATAACAGATGCAATAGAACCCTTTTATTTGGGGTTAAGGGGCAGGGGAAGGTTAAGCCCCAAAACGATCGCTTCTTGGGATCTAGTGCGATCTGTGACTGTTTTACCCAATGAGCC
This sequence comes from Oligoflexia bacterium, assembly GCA_030432875.1. Classification (GTDB taxonomy): domain Bacteria; phylum Bdellovibrionota_B; class Oligoflexia; order Oligoflexales; family JAGOVF01; genus JAUILP01. The sequence goes on from JAUILP010000047.1 coordinate 28,804, forward strand.
AAAGTCTTCAGCTAAAGCTATATTTAATACACTTTATCTACTTAAACTAATATTATGCCCAAACCATTTAACAAGGAAACGGCTTCAGGTAAACTAAATTTTGCATTTTTTATTGAATTATACCTGAGATCAATTTCGTAATTTTTTGCGGTTGAGAAGTCCGCTTCAATTAGATTTGTAGAATGAAATATCGCTCCCAATAAATCACAATTTAAAAATTGGCTTTTACGCAAGTCGGCTTCTGAAAAATCAACATCATTCAAAAGCACCTCATCAAAAATAGAATTTCGCAAATCGCAATTCATCATTACCGAAGACAATAAATTACATCGGGTAAATTGACAATTTTCAATTCGAGCTGCAGATGCCCAATTAATTCCCATAAGTTTAGAATCTATAAAATGACACTCCCGAAAAGTCGCATTAAAAACAGTGGCCACACTTAAATTGCAACCATTAAACTCACATTCAAGAAATTTTTTTCCCTTAAGTTCCATCCCCTGAAAATTACAACCCTTAAATTGACAATTATAAATTTCTTCGGGATTAAATATGTGTTTAGTAAAATTAATTCCACTATAGGTATGTTCACTTATTTCATTATCTTCAATATTCATAAAATTTCCTTCTCCTTAGTCACCAGTTATTATTTTATGACACAGGGAACCAAAAGGCTCCTCTTGATATCATAATTTTAGGTCCGACAACAATCCTGACATCGAGTAGGACCGGCCTCGCGGCCGGGACCTCTCACACCACCGGACATACTCTGTGGTATCCGGCGGTTCCATTTAACATTTTACTTCCGCGTACACTTTGGACAAGCTTAACATTCCCAGTTTAG
>JAUILP010000048.1 GCA_030432875.1 Oligoflexia bacterium
ACATATGCCTATATTGGTTGATGCGTTGAGAAACAAAGATTCTGTCGTTAGGAAAGAAGAAAAGAAAGTTGCATAATTTGGCGGGGAGTTGTTAAATGAATTTCAACATTAAATGGGACATACCCCTTTAGTCGATGGTTGTTAAGTAAGTAATGTGATATTGGTGTAAGATTTTATTAGGGTACCTTTTGTTATTGTTTCCCCAATTTTTAGGGGCTTATACTTTTTTAATTAAATTACCCTCAACAAATTACCATATGGTCCGATGGAACTTCGAAATTATTGCGCTAATTTTTTTGGAGTGACCTATGTACAAAAAACTACTGATCCCAATTCTGATTGGAAATTTATGTTCTTTTTGCAATGAGACCGCCAAGACCAAAGTCACCGAAACAGATGCTGCGGTCGAAGAAACAGTTGCTGAAGAAATCAATTCTTCCTCACTCGCTGTATATGTTACCGAAAAGAACCCCTTAGCCAAATCGACTCCTTTTGAGCTCCAAGTCATATCTCCTACGCAGTCCACGGGCGAAATTCTTAACTCCGGAAGTTTGAATGTTTCGGCTACATTAACGGATGAAGACTCAGACAGCTATATGGCCACCATGAAGAAACGCCTTACTAAGCTTATTGCCGATGATCCTACAAAATGTACCTTAAATTTAGATTTTACCCCAAAAGCAAAACCAGATTGTGCTAATAAAACCGCATCGGCGACGCCGACATCAAAATCAGTGGTTTCGGAATTTATTATTTTCCCTGACAATATTCAGGAAGGTCGGTTAGGCTCTGAGCAAAGTGATCCCATGGCCCAAAGGGTACTCGATGATACTACGGGAATCATTTCTGCCACTGAAGGTGATCAAAGCTGCTCTAAAACGGTAGGTGAGTATTATGTAGACCGAACAGCTTCGTCAATTAACATGGCGCAGGACATCGTCACGAGTCTCCTCTGTGTGGCCAACAATGACGAGTCTGTAACAGGACTTCCCGAGGCTGGGGCTAGCTTTGATCTTTTAACGCTAGCAAGTGGTGCCTGGGGCTCAAGTACCTTAGACATAAAAAAAGCGGAAATTTCTAATACTGGAACGACAGCAGCACCCAAGTACCGGACTATCTTTTCTGCGATTAGAACCAATGCTCAAAATGACCAAACAAAAATAGTTATTGACACCCTAAATATTCCTGATGCTACCAACAAGGAAAACTACAGCGGACGCTTTTTAGTTTACGACCAAAGAAGGGTTGATGGCGTTACAACACCGACAATTATTTCGACTGTCTACGCCAAAGAAAGCAGTCGGTTAAAAATCAAAGTTCGCGAAACTGGTTTAAATTTTGATGAGGAAATCGTCAATATGATTGATACAGAAACTGGTCTTGTAGACTATGCCAAAATCCTAGCTTTAGATAATAACAGTGCACGCGGCCCGTCTCAGGCCATCTATGATCTAAGTACTGAGGATGGCACCGGAAGCGTGGCTTATGCTTCTTCCCCCGCCCTTTTTAGTGATGAAGTCGCACACGCTTTTGTTATTTCCGTATCTAAAGATACTGATAGTGGCGTTTTATCAGGCTGTGGTTTGCACGGTCATACAACATCACTGGTGGACGAAAATAATAATTCGGTTGATTCGTTTTCCATTAAAGGCAAACATTGTTTAAAAAATCAGTCCATCACAGGAGGACAGAGTTACGGTGGTGATTTGAATGATAACCAGTTTGCAAGTTTATTTGCCTACGTACAGCAGCAATGTTTTTCATTAAACGATAGTGGTGTATGGACTAACGTCAGTAGCAAGCTGACCTGGGCAGTGGCAGAAAATTGCGGTGCAGAGGATGAGGCTTATGCAGGCAGGGTTGATCTCATCCCTCTAGCTGAAGGATTGGCATCTATCACACTGCCAAATGAGCCAGCAGGAACCGGTATTGATTTTTCTACTACCGAACTGGATTATGCGATCGAGCTAAAGTCCGATGCACCACCGTCTCCCGGTCCTTAAGGATCAAATGTGGTCAGAGTATTAGGAAACAAAACCTAGCGCCCATAAAATTGGAATTTCCTCGATATGTCATTTGCCAGACTTAGTTTTGATGAGCAAAGCGGGCTTCTGGTGTTCTGAGGCTAGGGAGCGGGCGCATTAAATAACTGCGCCGTGAAATTTCCCTAGATTTCTATTGTCTTGGCCAAATGAGCGACCAACAGGGCGTAAAAAAACCCAGTCTATAAAAAACTGGGTTTCATAAAAATCACTATAAGTATTTAGTTTCTAAAAACCAAAAAGACCTTAGATTTTAGCGTTCAATGTAGCCCCGAAAGTAAGACGCTCTTTTTGAGCAGAAAAACGTTGGCCATTAAGAGTCTCGTCACGCTCGCCGCGATCAAAACCAGCAGTTAAACCAACATACTGATTCTTGTTAAATGAACGAACATAATCAATACTTGCGCCATAAAGATTAGCTGTTTGGTCAGCAACGATTAATGATTCTGGCATAATTGTAGATGCCTGTGCTGCTGGTGTGTAGCGACCTGTTAAGCTCAAGCTTGAACGGGCTGGAGTCCAGTAGGTTAAAGTCATGGATGTTCCTAAATGATCTTCGTTATGGTATTTTTTGAATGCTGGATTAGAACCATCAGTGCTGCGCTCATAATCAACATAACGAGCTGTTCCCATCAAGCTTAAAGTATCTGTCATATTGCCACGAACAAACATTGCCGTTTGGCTAGGAAGATACACATAAGCTTTTTCGTTACTTTGCTCAAATGTATCTGAGTCCTTCGCAGAAGCTGAATAGGCAACTCCGGCTTCCCATTTACTTGTATGATAGGAGATACCAGCAGTGGTGACCGCATAGTTAAATGTCGCAGTGTCATCGGCAAAAAAGTCTTCTTTTACAGTTGTTTTGTTTTGAATAAGGGCGCTGGTTAGGCCAAAAGTGATATTGTCAGTAAATGACAAAGATATGGAAGGTTTTGCCATATAAGCATCTTCAGTGAATTCTGCTAAAGCGCTGTTGTCAGATGTTGTATTCATAGTATTATAGGCTACATCCAAACCTAAAACCATAACGTCTCCACCATAAACACCACTAAGTAAGGCACCAGGTGCTCTCGTTGTGTTTTTTTCTCCCTCTACAGTATTATCTGACTGACCGTAATTAGCCGCCCCACCCACTTCTAAACCATAAACCTCGTGCAACTGTGAGGGAGAGACATTGATATTGCTCATACCAGGCATAATGCGTTGACGCTTTTCATACCCTTTATAAGCGCGTTTTTGTGAAATGATACCACGATCTTGTGCTTGGACTTGGGCTGAAATCATACCCATAACAGCAAACCCAAATGCTAAACGACCAAAAATACTCATAACTTCTCCTTTTTAATCCATAAAAAATGCTACAATTATCGACTTTTTTATATCGAACCTCTAATGCCGCAAAGAAGATAACGCGAAATTATCAGAATAACAACTAATAATATTTATTACCCAGCAATGAGACACGCTGAATAAGGTAAGATGTGAAAAAAATAAGTCAAGATCTCCCCATCTTTTTTTTGTCTCCCAAAATATTGATTCACAAGGATAGGATTTTTTTATTGGGGTACTGAAGGTATTAAGAGGGAAAGAAACCTACTTAGTTCTGGATTGGTTGTGGTTAAGTTAGGACAATCATTTATAACTTCAAGAAACCAGTCTTGAGCCTGCGAGGACCCAAGTTGTTTTTCAAGATCCGCTATGCCCCCTAAAATAGTTGTGCGTAGGGGATCTATATAGGCATTTTCTGCCAAATATTGGCAGCGATCACCTGGGTCAGGGGTTAGTGGTGCTGTCCAAGCTAAATAAGCTAAAATAATATTATTCTTCTCGTCCTGATCTTTCGCAAGACTGATTTCTTGTTTAAAAACTTCTGGTTCCATTTTACTCAGGGTATGAATTACCGCATCTTCAAGGAGTGGGTACTTGTGGTACGCTTGCGGACAACGGTTAAAAAAACTATACATATGATCCATTATTGAGGCGGGATTGGGCAAATAGGGCCAGATTTCTAGGAGCCGTATTTTATCCAGAACCTCCTGCTCTTTCATTTTATCACTAGGGCATAGACTACCTGATGGGGCAATCATCGTTAGGGTTGGCGAAGCGACAGCTTCAGGAAAAAGTTCGGGCGCAGCACTTAAAACGTTCTTAAAGAAATTAATGCTTTTTTCAGATATATCTGGAAATAATTCCTCTGAAATTACGGGATCGCTCCACCCGATATTTAGAGATAAATAGAAATTGCCGCGAAAAAGCAACAAAATGCCTTCTCTATCAGACCAATGCGGCTTTTCAGGGTTAAAGGACTTTGGGTTAAAGTAAATTCGCTTCAGCAACTTTATAGACATATCTCGCGTTTCGTCAAAGGGGCTTGGAATAGTGACAAACATCTCCTGTGCAGAAGATAGCGAAGGCCCGCAGTTAGTGTAACAACCACTAGATTCTTTAACATTTTTTATGTGACGTCCAATATACCAATAATAATCAGTGGGAATTTCTTCAGTAAAATTTTCTATATCAGCGATAATTTTCAGTCGTTTTTCCGCATCTTGTATTCCCATGAGTATAATTTTTGCCTTTAAAGCGGATGCCGTTTTGATGGACAATAGGAGATCGAAAGAAAAAGGACCCAGTTCCTGATAATATTTCTTTGCTGCAATTTCATCATTTGACACTGGCCGTACTCTAATCTTATCAATAGTACTAATGTTAGCCTCTCCATTTATATATAAATCCCCGGTTAAATACCCGCAATCACCATCAAATAAAGACATATCAGTCTGTTTTCTCAGAAGTAGCTCCTGTTTAACTTCATTTAAAAAAGCGACAATTTGTGATCTATTGGATATTAGAAGTTTTAATATGACTTCGGTGGCAACGTAATGCTTAACACTGATCAAATGAAAAAGGAATTGATGACGATAGTCTTTATTGCCTTCCACCGCGGCAGTACCAAGCTCTTGGGCATGAATTTCTGTAAAAGTCACAGCACTAAAACGCTCAACCATAGTTTTTCTCAGGGGAGCAACTTCAGGAAGCAGTTTGTTATTTCTTTTAATATAAAATTTCAGCAGTGATAGAACGGCCTCTGGTGATCCGAGTCGAAATAAACAATCTATAGCAGGAGAAAGAACTTGTTCGGGATACGGTGAATCTAACTTTTTTATAAGTTCTTCTAAATGGAGGTCGGTAAAAGATTTTAGTGGGTTCCTAAGGAGCGTATCATTTATAAACCGCCGCATATTATAGGAATCCTGATCCATGTACTTTATTAAAACGAGCGTAGCTTCTGGCGTATCAATATTATCGAGTATGCGTGCGGCAGCTTCGCGAGAATCTTCCTTTGGGCTTTCCATATGCTCTGAGGCCGCTTGGATGGAAGCTGGTGTAAAATCAAGATTCCTAAGAGTCGCAATTATTTTTTGGCGAATATCACTTGTTTTATTTGATAGCTCAGCAATAAGGGCATTCTGGGCGTTCACTGTTTTTATCTTTGCCAGTAAATCAATTGCATAAACATAGGTATTGCCGTTCTGACCAATGCGTGAGGTAAGCCGTGCGAGTTTTTCAACATAATTATCACCGAGAACACGAGCATCAAGTATTTTAAACGCCGTTTCCGCACTATTTATATTGGGATAGCTTAAGGTATTGATCAGTCCTAGAAGTACGCGTGGCGATATGCCAAGATTTTCACGTGCTAATGTAAAAGCCCTATATTGCTCGCCTAAGTGTTCCGCTGAAATAGCGGCAGCATATTTTTTATCGATGAGTTCATTGATGATATTTAGGCCCACCAGTTTCAGTGCAGATTCTGTAGCTATGCTAGACCGGGGACTTTGTAGTTGCTTTAGTAAAAACTCTTGATACCCTGGCTCAGTAAACAGCCATTTTTGTAGGTCTAACCATAAAAAAGCAATGTTCGGATCGTTGGTTTGTTTTAGGCTTTCCTCTACTTGAGGAAGCGTTTCTTGTAAACGATTTTTTATCTGCTTTAGTACTGCTTCTGATTTGATATTTTGCGGAAAAAATAGTTTGGCTTCTAAGAGTGATAGGGTCTGTCTAATATTGGTTGCGTTTTTCTCAAAAACATCAATATTATCGGCATTGATGTATCCGTAGTTAATTTTTGAAATACACACCGCATCAATTTCCGCAGCGATATTTTGAGGTGAAAAACTACTGTTAGGATCAAGAATGGTATAGAGAAAAGCTTGAAGGTTTTTTTCGGCATTTGTTTTCTTATCACTAAGCTCTAAATAAAGTGCGTAGATTCCGTTGTAGGACGAAGAATAGCTAAAAACCGTATATACATATTGTTTGCTCCCCATTGCGATAAGATCTTGACGCAAAATCGAGATTTCCTGGCCTTCGTAGCAGCTTGGACCACTATAAGAAAAACCGCAGTCCCCAAAGTCCTGGATAACCTGTTCTAAACCATTTGGTGTGCCGCCGGTCTCATCAAGACGAAAACTAAAATCATCTATTTTCAGCGGCCAAAGTTTGAGATGGTCTCCCAATATTTCAACAGAGGGACGGCCTATAATCGCGATTTCTGCATTTTTATCAGTAACCCCATATCCTATACTGGTGGTATCTTTATCTGAGTTTGATCCGTTTAGAGGTGCCGAAGGCACTCCCTGCGGTTTATTTGTCTCGTTGGTGATCTGTAGTACTTCTTCAGTCACACTTTTAGGTGATTCGGGACAACCACCGGGAGCAGTAGCATTTTGCGGTGCTGATATTGTGCAGGGGGCGTTGGGGTTTTCTTTTTGGGTTTTATTTGACGAACACCCCAAACAATATAAAAGGGCTCCGATTAGAGGCAAAAAAAAGTAATGAGGTAACCAGATTCGGGTCTTCATAAGGGTCCCTAGCAATCAAATATTTATGTCACAAGTGGCTATCACGAAAGCCAAGCCAATGTGTCCTAAGCTTCAGTCTTAGGGGCTTTGTCAAAATAAAAACTCAGCTTTTCTCTCCGCCTTAGACTCCGTTACCCATTTAACCTAATCGTACAGGCCGCGGGGTTAGATAAAAGTTCAACTTCCCTCAGTCCCAAGCCAATCGTAGAATTTAATCTCTAGGTCGCGCCTTAAGTAAGATCAATCAGAGCTATAGCAGGCATTAGCGTAAGCGTCATCTCTGAACCCGTATCATTTTTGATGATGATTTTCAATAATTTCTCCCAAAAATCAGGCACTCCCCTGTAGCGCGCCTAAATATTCTTAAATCTATCATTGCGAATAGATAAGATATTCAGCCGCTAAAGCCCAGAGATTGCCTGATTTATCTTGTTCATTTAAACATGTTGTGGTAGCGTTTCCGCGCAAGGAGTTGGCTTGTTTAATCTTTAAAAAAAAGGAATAGCGCATGAAAAGTACACTTTATTCTCTCATGTTGTTACCGGCAGTGGCAATGACTTCCCTGGCATCCCTAGCCAGAGCTGAACAAATTTTCTCCAATACTTTCACCATGGAGATCGATGGTTCGCCTCAAGATTTTGATGTTACGGGCGTACTTAAAGATGGTGGTAATGCTGCTGCCATTACAATAAACGGTGTTGAACTAACGTTCCCCCATGTCGGTGATTACCGCTGTGGCGGTTGTCTGGGCATATTTGCCGATTCATTTGATATTAACAAACAAACCATTAGGTTTTCGTTTTGGAGTGGTAACGGGGATAACACAATCGATTTTGAAAAATTTGATTACAATCCCTTTCTCATTATGCCTGCTATTTTTACCACAAGCACAGGTGATGATGTTTCCTTAAATGTTTTTGCATCTTTGGACAAAAACAAGGCTCTCTTATCCGTTGATGGTAGCACCTACATCCTTGATAAAATTAGCGGTGCTCGCTGCCCAGACTGCCTTGGACAATTTGCTGACGTGACAGATATGGAATTTATTGATTCCGCAAAGATCGTTTTGACGTTATTTAATGATTTGGCTATCAAAGGGGCACATAGCGAAATCAATACCTTTAATTTTGACAAATTATTTAATAATTCAGTTACTTACGCGGGCCAAACGGAAGAAGGCTACAATGGGCTCAAGGCTTTCGGTTATTTGTCTAATGATGGCGAAAGTGTCCTCATAAATCTGGGTTTTGCGGCAAGCTATGTTTTAAATAAAATTGATCAGCCAAGATGTCTCGGTTGTAGAGGTTTTTTTGCTGATGTCGCCTCTATCAATGAGTTACCAAAAGCTGATATAGCTTTGACGCTTTGGGATAAATTTGATGCTGTTCCTCCAGAGGAAACTCATACGATTAAATTCTCTAAGTTTGAAAAAGTATTTCCCTCTCCCTTTAACGCCTGGTAGATGGCTGAGATAAAGGGGATTTCGTTAATGTTGCGGACAAATAAGTTTTACTTCCGCGACTGAACTGTCTGTTGCAGTACTATCTGTTGCAGAAAACAAATAAGAGCGATCAGGATAAGTATTTAGGGGAGCCGCTTAAGTCACTTTGTGAAATTGCCTTGCTAAGATTGATGGAGCGCCCCCTACGCATGCCTTCTTGTACGGCAGTTTGATCTGTTGTACTCGTGCTAAAGGTGGTCTTTCGTAGCCTTGGAAATTTAAATTTAACATACTGATCAGCATCATGGTCAATTTGGATCATGAGAGCATTTTTTTGGGATAGTACTTTTGAATCTTTGTCCGCGGACGGGGTTTGATCTAAGCTCGCCAATTTTTGTTTGAAGCCCTGAATGATGCCAAAATAAAAATCTGCTTGCGTCCGGCGGCTACTTTGCTGGTAATTCAAACCATGCTGGCGCCATTCACTTTCTAAACGACTGAGTAAAAAACTAAAGACATAATCTGCGATACTGACATGGTGCGAAGCGCCGAGGATCTGGAGTGTCTGAAACGTATCTAGTTTTTTAGCATCATAGAGGTGACTAAAAATAACCCGAACCTGAAAGTGTTCATTTAATAAAACAGCAAGCAAACTATAGTGTCGCGGTAGGCGTTTTTTTCCCGTTATGATCGTTTTGCATATATGATTTTTTTCTGCGAGGAGACCAAAATAATCAAAATCATAGTTTTGATAAAGTTCGCGAACCTTTTTCATGGCTAAAAGAGCTTCATGCTCATTGGCTGAATTTGCGAGACTTAATAATTTTTCTACGCGCCGAAGTAGTCGCATATCCTCATCACTTAAGGCTTGTTCGATCTTTTCTAGGCTATAGGAGCTTAAGTCAAGGTCGCTTATGCGGGCAAAACTATCAATGCCCAGCATCTGCGCGGCTTTTTTAAACCAAGGCCCATGATGCTCCCTTACCTTAAAATGCTCATCGACAATTTGGTGTGCCATTTCATGTTTCAAAATCATTATGACTTTGTCCCATGTATGGTTTTTGATGAGCTCAGAACTTATAGAAATTTGTCGTTTATGGGGATCCCAGGAACCCCATTTTGAAGATAGGTCTTCGACCGTGATAAGCGGAGCCCCTAATTTGATGTGATAGTGATAACAAATTTGTTCATATTCCCGGTAAAGGGCTTGAGTCCACGCGGCTTTTAGCTTTGCCGCAATGTCAAAAAACTCAGAATGTTGGGTACGACTTTGGTTAAAAAAATTATCTGTCATGAGATCCCGTAGGCTAAAGGTTTTTTTTGGCAATAAATTGGTTTTAAAACCAAGTTGTGGGGCAATATTTTAGTTTCTTTCCCAAATTTCAAAACTATATCTTAGTCCTGATTTACTTATAAGGACTTCTGAGCGGTCATACAAATGAAATTTTTCCTTTAGTTTTTTTAGGGGAAAAAAAGTATCACCTTCTACCTCAGTCTCAATAAGGGTAATATGAGCTTTTTTAGCAAATTCCAGGGCTTCTTCAAATGCCAGGGAACCCCCAATGACAAAAGTTTTCGTATAATGATTTTGGGCGGCAAGTATTAAGGCTTCTTTGAGCGAAGGGGCCAGTAAAATACCTGGCTGTACAAAACTGGAACTACGTGTGAGGACGATATTTAGGCGCCCAGGAAGGATTCTTCCAATGGATTCAAATGTCTTTCGTCCCATGATGATGGCACCTCCCATGGTGACATCTTTAAATTTCTTGAGATCCTCTGGTAAATGCCAAGGCATAGTGCCATTTAGGCCAATAACACCGCTTGGGGTTGTTGCAACGACAATTTCTGGCAGCATATCATTTGTCTCAATTATCATAGACGGTGAGTCCTTATTAAACCGCGATAGATCCTTTGATATGAGGATGGGCCACATAATTCACGATTTCAAAGTCGTCAAATTGATAGGAAAAGAGATCCTTTGGGCGGCGTTTTATTTCAAGGGTTGGCAGTGGGTAAGGAGACCTACTCAGTTGCTCGTCAACTTGATCGAGGTGATTGAGATAAAGATGACAATCACCTCCTGTCCATATGAACTCGTGCGCTTTCAAATCTGTTTGTTCCGCAATCATATGGGTTAAAAGGGCATAGCTTGCGATATTAAAGGGAAGGCCCAAAAAGGCATCAACCGACCTTTGCATAAGCAAGCAACTGAGTTTATTCTCTTGCACGTAAAACTGAAAAAAAGCATGGCATGGCGGTAGAGCCATTTTACTGAGTTCGCCAACATTCCAGGCGCTAACAATAAGACGGCGGGAGCTTGGGTTGGTTTTTATTTCCTGAATCAGACTACTCAGCTGATCGTAGGAAGAACCATCTGCTCCTTGCCATGAGCGCCATTGTTTGCCATATACGGGGCCGAGATTGCCGTCGGCATCTGCCCAGGGATCCCATATGCGAACGCCATGATCGTTTAAATATTTTATGTTAGTGTTTCCGGATAAAAACCAAAGCAGCTCATGGACAATGGATTTAATATGCAGTTTTTTGGTCGTCACTAGGGGAAAACCTTGGTTGAGATCAAAACGCATTTGATGCCCAAAAAGGCTTAAGGTGCCGACGCCGGTGCGATCTTTTTTTTCGAGGCCTAATTTTTTTATGTTACTGAGTAAGTTTAAATATTGTTGCACACGATACCTATAAAGTGAGGGGAAAAATAAATAAAACACGATTTTTGAGCCGATAAATGTTGTTCCGGTAAGCTTATCCTAAAGCTAGGTTTTCCTCAGCAAAAAATCATAGATTTCGTTAGTTATTTTATTTTTTAGAACAAATTATTTGGGGCAGAATAGAGCCCTTAAGAGTTAAATCTGTCTCATTATAGTCATAGAATATTTTTAAGTATCAGGAGTTAAAAGAGAAAAGCTTGTTTGCTGCGATGTGTTCACTTACAACAGATTTTAAAATGCATGGGGTCCCGTAGAAAATATAAGCGGAAAAAAAGACAAAAAAAAGCCACAGCGTCTAGCCAAAAATGGGGAGGAAAGTATGGCTACGCTGTGGCTAACAAGGTGTAAAATTTATCACCTATGCTATAAAAAAAATCCCAAATAAAATTCTATCTTTAACAAGATCAGCGGATGATCCTAACTTTAGGGGACTGCCCAGACCAAACGCATAAAAATTTTGATGCCGCTTCAGTTTTTTCTTGTCTGATCCGGCCTCATCAAGATAACTATGACGTGTACTAGCTTGGTTTCTTAGCAAATCAAGCCATCCATACCTGATGATGGTAATCCCTATATATGATATATATTGTTTGGGCAAGCATATTATTAAATATTTTTTTTCGCTTAAACCGTGATCGACAAAATATTTTTGGAGGTGACGCAGATCCGAGGAATTACCCTATTCTTGTGGTATGAAAAAATAATGCCTTATAATAAACTAGCGTGGGTCGGATAGATCTGCGGTGGGGTAAGATTAAGGTACCGCAATTTTTCTGAGTTTAAAAAAACAAGGAGTTTACCCTTTCGAGGCTCCCTCCCTGTCTAAAAAAATACGAAAACCTAATGTGGCATGGTTTCCGTGTAAGGGGTTCTGAGATAGTAAAATAACTCACTAGGGTCATGGAAGTGACACGTTGAGTCTATGGCGTTGATGGGACCGCAGTCCTTTTTTTGGTTCTCTTAATGACACAATTTGGCTACGATAATAAAAGAAATGGTTAATTTAATTGCCTAAACCATAGGAAAACTGCCGATGCTCCCTAAGCGTTCCACTCTCAACCGCTACATTTTTTTAAGAGCAGTCCTACCAATCTGCGTGCTGTTGCTCGTTATATTTATCAAGATTATTTATGATCAAAAATTATTGATAGACGAAGTTGAAAATGGCGGGATATATCGCCACGCGTTAAGCTCCCTAGCGCAAATTGATAGACAAACAGAAGCGGAACTTGATCCGTCTGCTATCCTCGAACTTTTGAGTTACAGTGGAAAGAGTGAGTTTAATTTTACGGAGTACTGGGTAACGCTCGTGAGTTTAGACGGTCAGGTCATCGTTACGAATGCACCTTATTTCTCCTCAGGACAAAAGGTAGCTGATTACCCTGAGGTTATTGCGGCCAAGTCATTTCGCTTAAGTATTATTCCCGAAAAAATTAGTTTGGCTGATGGTAACGCCATTGAGGTCAAAAATATTGGTATTCAAACTCAGCACCGCAAGACAAATTTTATCATTCATTTAAGTTATCCCGATGTTCGCGCCAGTGATCAGTTTTGGCTGGGACTTTGGAGTTTTAGTCTCTACTATTTGCTTTTGATCCTTGGAATAAGCGGTGGCGTATTTTGGTTTAATGGTAAGTTAAGCGCGGCTCTGTTCAAAATTAGAGAAGTCATTAAGGATTATTCCGCGTCTCATTATTTATCGGGATTTTCGTCCAATTCTTTTATAGCGGTAGAAATTTCACGCTTAGAAAACTCAGTACGACGTTTGGGTTTTCGCCTGCAACAAAGAGATGGCATCCTTGCCGGGCTTAGCCAAGAGCAAAAAACATTTTTATCAAATATGGATGAGGGGATCGCTATTTTGAGCCATGAGTTAAAAATCATCCATATCAACACGGCTTTTCGCACATTATTCGGTATGGATTCGTCTGAATCGCAGTTCGGCAAAGGTCTTGAAGAGGGGGTACGTGTTCATGACCTCAATGAATTTGCAGCGTTACTTCGAGAAAAAAATCAAGATATTCAAAAAAATCTGACGATTGCGGGGACACCGCCGCGCGTATTTAGCATAAAAGGAAAGGTTATCAAAAAAGAAGCTAGTCCTCATAATCAGTATCTCCTTCTGGTTAAGGATATTTCCCAAGTGTCGCTATTAGAGCAGCAGCGAAAAGAGTTTGTGGCAAATGTTTCGCATGAGTTGAAAACACCCCTTACGGCAATTAAAGGCTATCTGGAAATTATTGAGGATGCCGAACCTATAAAAACGAACCCTGATTTAGAAAAGTTTTTGTCGCGTGCTATGGAGCAATCTGGCCGTTTAGAAGTGATCGTATCAAGCATGAGTGAGTTATCTCGTCTCGAGAATTTTGAAGAAAATGCCTCTCAGCATTTTGTCCTGGAAAATATAAAAAATCCTATCGATGAGGCACTCAGCGATATGGAGGTGTTTACGCACAAAAAATCGCTTAAGATTACGCCAAACTATACAGAGGTTCCTCCTTTCCCTATGCACCCTACCTTGGTACATCAAGCAATTTATAATCTCCTAGATAATGCCATTAAATATAGTGATTCTGGTGGGGAGATTATTATAACGATCTCTACCGAAGCTAATTACTGCGTAATAAAGATTGCGGATTATGGTCCCGGAATTCCTAAAAAGCATCTATTTAGAATTTTTGAGCGTTTTTACCGCGTTGACGAAGGGCGCGGTCGCGATGGCGGTGGTTCAGGGCTTGGATTAGCGATTGTTAAACATGTTGCACTCGCTCACAATGGTTCTGTTGATGTGGAGAGCCAACTAGGAAAGGGTACAACCTTCACCTTAAAATTGCCTTTGTCGCATTCATAAGCTTTACCTTTATCTGAAATATTCTAGTACTACTGCGTTAAATAGGCGATAACTGTGTTGCACGCCCAGGAAAAATGCTCATTTACCATAATGTAAACGCCACTTTTTCCCCATCCTCGCGCCTTGTGATCTCCAATTTAACGTAGTAGTACTAGAGTGCTTTTTTTAATAATTCCTCTCCAAGGACTTTTCTGCGGCAAGCTCTAAATAACTGCCACGTGCATGAAATTCTGCTTGCTGCCATTCTTTTAAAAAATCAGGTAAAGGGTTTGACGTCAAATCCTTCTCAACTCCTAATGCTTCCGCGATTTCTTTTAAAGGTATTTTATTTTTTTTGTGCAAAACGACTGCCTTGACATAGGCCGCAGCAACTATTTCTCCGCCTGCCATAAAAACCTGTTCAATAAATAACCACTCATGGTCCCAAGCCAAAAAACGGGATTTTAATTCATACTTTTGCCAAAAAAATAGCGGACGGCGAAAACGAATAGTTTCAGAGGCCACCACTGGGCGCCAATTTTTTTTAAGCATTATCTGCATAAAACCAGTGCGAATACTTAGATCAAAGCGTCCCAAATCCATAATAGTTAAATATCTTCCATTATTCATGTGGCCGTTAAGATCTAAATCACTAGGCAGAACATGAAAAAAAACAGAGGACGCCTTTCGCAAATCTATTTTGCTGCGAAAAAAAGCGCGTATAACTACGAGTAAAAGACGAAAATATAAGTTCATAGGTATGTGTTCCTTAAAGGAATGCTCTCTATTTCTTGATAACTAACCATAACCATAAGGTTTCTAACCCTCTTTGTTTCTTAGCATATCAATATCATTGAGCAGCACAAATATAATTATTTTCAATTTGTAATAATTTTCCTAAAGAAAACCGGCTATTGGTACGAATAGGAGATCATGGCGAAATCAAGAGGAAGCAAAGGACTTTGGATATTAAAATTTTATGATGATAGTAGCACTGAAAATTTTATTCTTTTTAACGGCTCTCTCTCTGGGATGCTCGGCTGAGGACGCGGCCAAAAATAAGGCCAGCAGTGCCCAATCAGCTTCGCCTAAAAGAGTGGCAACTCCAGTCGGAGTAGATCAACCTGAAAGTGAAAACTCTGTTGTTACCGCCAGTGGTGCCGAAATTGCCTTTTCACCTACCTTTCAAATTGAAAATCCCGCTCTCTATACTAATGTCTCTGCGGTAGAGGCCAGTTGGACTCGTATCCCTAATGTTAAAAGATATGACGTTTATTTAAGCCCTACCCAGCAGTGCAATATACCTTTGCAGCCACATCCCGATTATAATGATAACAGCTTAACTTTTGAACCTCTTATCGACGGCGTTTATTACCTATGTGTGCAGGCGGTAAAAAGTAACGCTGAAGGGCAGTGGCCGGATAATCATCCTTATAAATTTACCGTCGATACTATTCCTCCTATTCCGGGGGCAATTTTAAACTCCGATGCACATGGCAATAATCCCTTACCGCTCATCACTTGGGAAACAGGCTCTGAGGAAGATCTCTATGACTTGGTTATAAGTATGACTTCTACTTGCGAGGGTGAGCCAGTCCTTTCCGCTTCTGATATTGAGGTTACGGAGTATCAGCTTGATCAAGCACTCCCGGATGGCACTTACTACCTCTGCCTAAATTATAAAGATTTTGCAGGGAACTTGGCTCCGGCAACCAATAATGGCGCTCCAATTAATATTGATCTGACAGCTCCGACGGCTTTATTTTTGCCAGCTCCTTTTATCGGGCCGCTTTCGACACCCGGTTTAAATACTTCTCTTGTGGGGACTGCGGCGGACGAATTTTCCGGCGTTTCCCAGGTTTGGGCTTCATTGTCCGATGGGACAAGTTGCTTAAATTCTGAGAAGACTGCATTTTCTGCAGTTTGCCCCACTTGGGTATTGGCTGCCGGAACTTTAGATTGGATTTTTGTTGTCCCCGACAATATTTTAGTTCACGGAACAAATTATACCCTAAGTATAAAGGGTCTGGATTTTGCTGGAAATGAACAAACATCTTTAACAAGCGATGCTTTTACCTGGGATTCTGTTGCGCCAACGCTTTTGTTTTCTGCTCCTGCGCCATCAAGCTATATCAATGCGGCATCTGTGAATGCGACTACTCTTAGTGGCACTTGTAGTGAAAATGGCATCGATGTTTTTTTTAGTGGTGCCGCTGAAAGCACAGCAAGTTGTGCAAATGGCGCGTTTTCCCTTGTTTATGATTTTGCCTCTGTAAATGATGCTGATATTTCGGTGACTATTACGCAAACAGATCTTGGAGATAATGACTCTTCTCAGACGCTTTCTCTCATTAAAGATACAACTTTACCTGTGGTCAATGTTGGTGCAGATGTTGGTACAAACGCCGTGCCATCCATTGATGCCGTGAGCAGCGATGTTCATGCCATGACCTATGCATGGTCAAAGATCAGTGGTCCCGGAGCCGTGACATTTTCGGGAGAAACTTCGGAAGATACAAATATCACGACATCAATGGATGGAAGCTACATCATTCGCCTTTCAGTCACGGATGCTGCAGGAAACGTTGGATACGACGAGCTTTCTCTTATAAAGGATACTGTTATTCCTGTTGTCTCTGTTGGCCCCGATATTATTGCTAACGCGCAGTATCTTATCGAGGCTACGGTGACTGATTTAAACACACAAACCCTTGCGTGGACTCAGGAAAGTGGGCCCGGAACTATTACCTTTGGTAGTGATAACGCAGAAGATACAACGGTAATAGCCTCGGCAGATGGAGTTTATGTTTTACGGCTAACCGCAACTGATATCGCAGCAAACAGTAGTTTTGGTGAGATGAGTTTAACCTACGATATAACTAAACCAAGTTCAGTCGTCACGACTTCAGGAACTTTAGGTATTGATAGCACTGGGGGACCTAATACTGATGTTATAGGAACAGCTAGTGATACGACTACAGGCGTTGCTAGCCTGAGTGTCTCTGTGCAAGCCGGTGCTGGAAGCTGCCTCAATGCTCTCAAAACGGCTTTTGATGCAGCCTGCCCAGAGTGGCATAGTGCTGCGGGGACTACGAGCTGGACGCTGAGTTTAGCGGACACTTTATTTAGTGACGCCGTCACCTACAATATAAGCTCGCGTGCCACCGATAACGCAGGAAATGTCCAAACCAGTTTTGGCACAGGAAGTTTCACCTGGGACGGAATACCTCCAGACCCGACTTTCCTTATTAATGCCGATGCCACATATGCGGTAAGCACATCAGTAAATTTAATGATCAGCGATGTCACAAAAATCGCAGCGTACCGTATAGATAATGTTGCCGACTGCTCCGGTGTTTCGTGGACAGATTATACCGTAAATCCAATTGCCTTCACCTTAACCACAAGTCAGGGTGCGCAAACTGTGTGTATGCAGGTAAAAGACGCGGTGGGTAATATCAGCAGTACGGCGACAGACTCAATCATATACGACAACGTCCTCCCCGCTTCGGTGGTGGGCACTTCTGGGACTTTAGGTATTGATAGCACCGGCGGCGCCAATACCGATATATCGGGAACCGCCAGTGATGCGACAGCGGGAGTTTTAAGCATGAGTGTATCGGTGCAGGCCGGTGCCGGAAGCTGCCTCAATGCCCTAAAAACCGCTTTTGATGCCACCTGCCCAGAGTGGCATAGTGCTGCGGGGACTACGAGCTGGACGCTGAGTTTAGCGGACACTTTATTTAGTGACGCCGTCACCTACAATATAAGCTCGCGGGCCACCGATAACGCAGGAAATGTCCAAACCAGTTTTGGCACAGGAAGTTTCACCTGGGACGGAATACCTCCAGACCCGACTTTCCTTATTAATGCCGATGCCACATATGCGGTAAGCACATCAGTAAATTTAATGATCAGCGATGTCACACAAATCGCAGCGTACCGTATAGATAATGTTGCCGACTGCTCCGGTGCTTCGTGGACAGGTTATACCGTAAATCCGATTGCCTTCACTTTGACGGCAAGCCAGGGCGCGCAAACTGTGTGTTTGCAGGTAAAAGACGCAGTGGGTAATGTCAGCAGCACGGCGACAGAGTCTATCATATATGATAATGTCCTCCCCGCTTCCGTGGTGAGCACTTCTGGGACTTTAGGTATTGATAGCACAGCAGGAGCAAATACCGATCTCACAGGAACCGCCAGTGATGCGACTGCGGGAGTTTTAAGCATGAGCGTATCGGTGCAAGCTGGTGCGGGAACCTGCCTCAATGCGCTAAAAACTGCTTTTGATGCCGCCTGCCCAGAGTGGCACAGTGCTACGGGGACTACAAGCTGGACGCTGAGTTTAGCGGATACTTTATTTAGTGACGCCGTCACCTACAATATAAGCTCGCGTGCTACGGATACGGCAGGAAATGTGCAAACAAGTCTAGGCACAGGAAGTTTCACCTGGGACGAGACGCCTCCTGATCCGACTTTCGCCATCGATGCGGGAGCGCCTTATGCGGTGAGTACATCAGTGAATTTAAACATTAGCGATGTGACGCAAATCGCAGCGTACCGCGTTGATAATGGTGCCGACTGCTCCGGTGCTTCGTGGACAGGTTATACCGTAAATCCGATTGCCTTCACTTTGACGGCAAGCCAGGGTGCGCAAACTGTGTGTATGCAGGTAAAAGACGCAGTGGGTAATGTCAGCAGTACGGCGACAGACTCTATCATATATGATAATGTCCTCCCAGCTTCCGTGGTGAGCACTTCCGGGACTTTAGGTATTGATAGCACAGCAGGAGCAAATACCGATATCACAGGAACCGCCAGTGATGCGACGTCATTAGTTGCCAGCATGAGTGTCTCTGTGCAGGCCGGTGCTGGAAGCTGCCTCAATGCTCTAAAAACGGCATTTGATGCCGCTTGCCCAGAGTGGCATAGTGCTGCGGGGACTACGAGCTGGACGCTGAGTTTAGCGGATACTTTATTTAGTGATGCCGTCACCTACAATATAAGCGCGCGGGCCACCGATACCGCGGGAAACGTGCAAACGAGCCTAGGCACAGGAAGTTTCACCTGGGACGAGACGCCTCCTGATCCGACGTTCACTATCGATGCGGGAGCGCCTTATGCGGTGAGTACATCAGTGAATTTAAACATTAGCGATGTGACGCAAATCGCAGCGTACCGCGTCGATAATGGTGCCGACTGCTCCGGTGCTTCGTGGACAGGTTATACCGTAAATCCGATTGCCTTCACCTTGACCGCAAGTCAGGGTGCGCAAACTGTGTGCATGCAGGTAAAAGACGCAGTGGGTAATGTCAGCAGTACGGCGACAGACTCTATCATATACGACAATGTCCTTCCCACTTCTACAATTACGACTTCTGGCACACTGGGGCCTGAAACAGATACAGGTCTGACCTCAACCTTAATAGGAACGGCGAGTGATGCGACTTCAGGAGTTGCCAGCGTAAGTATTTCCATTCAGGAAGGAACAGGAAACTGCTTAAATGCTGGGCAAACTGCTTTTGATACAGCTTGTCCTGTTTGGCATAGCGTGACGGGAACGACAAGCTGGACAATTGATATAAATGATAGTTTATTTGTGGATGGGACCACCTATAATCTAAGTTCACGTGCGACAGATACAGCTGGAAATGTACAAACCAGCTTCGGTAATTCGAGCATGACCTGGGATAAGACTATTGATTTTTTATTGATAGGACAGAGAAATTATCGAGAAACCTATACCAATGGTGTATTACCGACTAACCAGGTTTTTAATAGCCCTCATTATATACTCGAAAATAGCGCCAAAATTTTTGTTAGTGATGCCCTAAATAATCGCATTCTTATTTATGAAAGTGGACTTGGTAGTCCTCCCTCTATTGTATTGGGACAACAAGATTTTGCTAGTGGTATGAGTAATGAAAGTCTTGCGACACCTTCGGCAAAAACTCTTTATTATCCTATGCAGTTAGCGACAAATGGGACTATTCTTGCGGTGGCAGACAGTCTTAATAATAGGGTTCTTATTTGGAATTCAATCCCAACCTCAAGTTATGCCGCTGCTGATGTGGTAGTAGGGCAAACCGATTTTATCTCAAATTCGTTACAAGCTGTAGCGGGTGATACCTTGTACCAGCCAACAGGCATTGCCATTATTGGCAGTAAGCTCCTTGTTTCTGATCATGGCAATCATCGCGTCTTAATATGGAACTCTATTCCCACAACTGATGGTGAGGTGGCCGACCTCGTCATAGGGCAAGGAGATTTAATCAGTGGTGATAGCAATCGAGGTGGTAGTCCGGGGGCTAATACTTTATCGGAACCAAATTTTATTTCAACAAATGGAACGGTTCTAGCGATTGCAGATGGGGCCAATAATAGAGTCCTATTTTGGAATACTGTACCAACATCACTCGATGTCAATGCTGATACTGTGGCATGTCAATCTGATTTTACTTCAGCTGCCGCATCACCGACACAATCTGGTTGCAGTTATCCCTATCAACCACTCATTGATGGCAGCGCATTTTATGTCACCGATACAAGTTATCATAGAATTCTGTATTTTTCGGCACTGCCAGCCAGTGGCTCTGTGGGAGCTGCCGATGGCGTTTTTGGTCAGACGAATTTTACCAGTGTTGCGAGTAATCGCGGCAGTACTCCAGCAAATAACTCATTGTCTGCTCCGACGAGTATGGCAATCATAGACACCAATTTTTATGTGACTGATGCTAGCAATAATAGAATTTTAAAAATCACCACCCCGCCAACTGCTGTCGGAACCGAAACCGCAAGCGCCGTTTATGGGCAAACTGATTTTTCAGGTAGCGACGGCAACGGAAGTGGTCCCAGCGCTGATGGTTTTAATAGTGTCGGTTGTATGGATGTGAATAGCACCCATCTCATCATTGGTGACCGCTTTAATGGTCGTGTTTTAGTCTATGATAAAACGAGCATGGAAAGTGGCCCCATTTATGTCATTGGTAAGAACGATTTCACATCAGGCTGTAGCACAAGCTACGCGAGTTGCCCGAGTGCCGCGAATAACAATCTTTCAACTGTGGAAGGCTGCGCATTAGGTAGCGACGGGAAAATTTATATTTCTGACCGTTATAGGAACCGCGTTCTGGTTTACAATGCTATTCCTACCGCGGATGGCCAAGCTGCGGACTATGTTATTGGCCAGGATGATTTTACCACGAGCACAGCGAATACAGGCACTGATGGCTACGGAAAAATTAGCAATCCGGAAGGGATTGAGGTGACGGCGACGCAGTTATTCATTGCAGATAAGGGAAATAATCGTATTTTAGTTTATGATCTCCCGATAGGTCAAAATAGGCCCCTTGCCACTGTAGTGATAGGGCAACCAGATGAAACAACTTTTACTACGGGGCTGGCTGCAGATAAATTAAATAACATTATGGGTGTTACTGTAGCCGATTCAAAACTAATAACAGTAGAATATGCCAACAATAGAGTGATGGTATTTAATACTATCCCAACAGCGGATGGCGCGAGCGCCGACATAGTCCTAGGGCAACCTGATTTTGTCACCGCTAATGGGGCCACGATATCGCAAAATACTTTTGGCGGTAGCATACAGGTAACGGGGGTTATGGTAATGGATAGTGTTCTCTATTTGCCCGATTCTGGAAATAACCGGCTATTAAATTTTGACTGGACCTCTTTAATTACTAACGATAATGCGATAAGTGTCGTCGGGCAATCTGACTATACGTTGAGCACCGCAAAACCGGGATCTGACAATGGCTACCGATTTGAAAATCTCATAGCTCCCACAGCTATAGCTGAAGACGGCGAATTTGTATGGATAGCCGAAATGTCCGGCAGCCGAGTGTCTCGAATCAAAAAAGCATTATTTCTTGAAATGGTAAACTCTCCTTAGCATTATTTTAAAGAATTAATTTTGGTCAAAAAAAGCAAATTTTTGCTATTATCCCAGCGCAACTCTATAGATAGCCTTCCCGATTAAAAAAAATTGATTTTTAAATGCCTTGCTGGCGAATCGCTAAACTTAAGGTTAGGGAAATAGCAATAAAATAACGCCAATTTTTAAAATTCATAAATTGCTGGTCTCAGGATAAGCCTGCCAAAAACTTCCTATCATATGAAAATTCTTGCATAAAAGTTAAAATGTAGGATGATGGTTTAGCGCCTGTCTTCACTATTCCTGATTCATTTTTAAAACATGTATCGCTAGAATTAGAGTGAGATTTAAGGCCTAAACCCCAGGAAAAATAAAATATTTCCGTTAATACTTATTAAACAGGTGTTATGAGCTCTTATATAAGAAACAAATCTACTCTTCTTTTCTCAGTCCTTGGGCTGCGCATAATTAAGGGGGTTTCGCGGTTCGGCGCGTTTCTTCTCTTTTGCTGGGAAACGGTTAAACACGTATTTCGTCGTCCTTACCGTTTTGAACTTATTGCGCAGCAAATTGAATTTATTGGCGCCCAGTCCTTAAATATTGTGATTATGACCGGATTTTTTACAGGAGCGGTTTTTGGTTTGCAGTTAGGGGGAATCTTTAAAATTTTTAGCTCCGAAGCGATGCTGGGTGGTGCTACGGGCAAAGCTTTAACGCGGGAGCTCGCACCTCTTATGGTCGCCTTTCTTACGGCAGGTCGTTCCGGTTCAGCCATGACTGCTGAAATTTCTACTATGAATGTCACGGAACAGGTTGACGCAATGGAAGCCATGGCGGTTGAGCCTCTCAGTTATTTAGCCGTCCCGCGTCTTGTCGCCTCAGTCATTGTTTTTCCACTCCTCACTATAATATTTATTTTCATTGGTGTTATCGGTTCCTACGTTATAGCAGTCAGTCTATTTGACGTAGATGTCGGTCTTTTTCTCGACAAAATTGTGTGGTTAGTTGAGCCTAAGGATATTAGAGACGGCCTAATAAAATCGGTTATCTTTTCGGTGATCGTTGCTTTTATCGCCTGTCACTCCGGTCTGCATGCGACAGGCGGGGCTAAAGGAGTTGGCATAGCAACGACCAATGCCGTGGTTACAATGCTACTTATGGTGCTGGCGTCAGATTTTTTGGTAACCTATTTGCAGGTTAGGTGGTAAACGTGATCTATTTTGAGCATGTTACCAAGACTTTTGGCAAAAAAACGGTCTTAGATGATCTGAGCCTGCATATCCCCAAAGGAAAAATTACTTTTATCCTAGGCAAATCAGGTGAAGGAAAGTCAGTCACCATAAAACACATAATGGGTCTAATGAAACCGACTGCGGGCAAAATAATGGTTGATGGTGAAGATATTTCGTTATTTGATCAACACGGTTTGATGGCGTACCGAAAAAAATTTGGTATGCTTTTTCAGCATGCAGCCCTATTTGATAGTTTAAGTGTTTGTGAAAATGTGATTTTTCCGCTTAAAGAGCATGGCACTATGCCTTTAGTAGAAATGCACGAAAGGGTGGATGAAGTCCTAGAAATGGTAGGTCTTCCTGAGATAAAACAAAAATTCCCCAACCAGCTATCTATCGGTGAGAAAAAAAGGGTAGGGCTTGCTCGGGCTCTTGCCATGGCGCCCAAAATCATGCTCTACGATGAACCAACCACAGGAATGGATCCCCTTGTTTCCGAAATGATTGATGAGCTGATTACTGAGGTAAATGCGGGTAATCCTGAGCTGACCTCCATCGTTATTTCTCACGATTTAAAGGCGGCTCTAGCGACTGCAGAAAATATAATTATGCTCTATAAGGGGAAAGTGGCCCTGACAGGAATTCCCGACGATTTTCGTCATAGTCATGACGCTGTGGTGCGGCAATTTTTTTCAGGACGAGTAGAAGGGCCCATGGAATTTTTGTGAGTTTTAAAAATCACGCTGTTTATGACGCAATTTATGTAGCTTAAAATATTTTGTACTGGTGCTTGTTAGATTAAATATAGTGGTATAGATGCCGATGAAAGCTAAAGAAAAGGTAAAACCCTTCTAGGTTAGGTTGCTGCGCATGAAAACATTGAGTTTAGAGTTTAAAGTTGGTTTGTTCGTTATCTTAGCTTTTGTCGTACTAGGATACATGCTATTTGTGCTGAGCCCCGATAGCTTTGATAACGATAGTTATACCCAATATTATACACGCCTTAGCAACGCCCGAGGGATCGTCCCCAAAACACATGTGCGAACCAATGGCGTTGTTGTGGGCAAGGTGAAGGCCGTTAATTTAGAGGATAATATCACTCGTGTTGATCTTGAAGTTGCAGAGAAAGTCCGCATTCCCAAAGGCTCCAAAATTGAAGTGCGCTCTAAAGGCATTTTAGGCGACGTGTTTATTGAAATTATTCGCGTTCCCTCTGGCGGAGAATATATCCAAGCTAAGGAAGAAATACCTGTTGTTGAGGGACAAGTTGGCATGGAAGAGCTAGTGGGGATTTTAGGGGGAATCGCCCAGGATGTAAAAAAAGTCACCGCGACATTAGCAGACATTTTTGGAGATCAAGCCGGTAAGCGTGATTTGAGGGAGATTGTCACCAATTTAAGTAGTTTTACCCGCAATATTGATGAACTCATCAAGGAAAATCGCTCCAATGTTAAAGCCACTATGGACAATCTTTCTGCAACGACTGAAACTTTAAAGGTGATTATCGCTAACAATAGAGATACACTTCAGGAAATTGTAGAAAACGTTCGTGATACAACGGAAAAACTCAAAGCCTTTAGTGGCAATATGGCTAAACTCGCCAATGATGAAAACATCAAAAAGATGGACCGCATAATTGCCGCTATAGATGATTCTATGGTTGATGTCAAAGATAGCATGAAAAACATTAGGGTCGTCACCCACAAAATGTCTAATGGAGAAGGAACCTTAGGGCGCTTAGTGACAGACGATCAGCTTATTGATGATCTACAAGGTGCCCTGCACGATCTGCGTGATGTTTTAGCTCCAGCTACTAAGCTAGAAGTTGGTGTTGATTACCATGGTGAGTTCCGTAAAGATAATACGACGCAGCATTATTTTAATATGCTCTTTAAAACCCGTCCTGATAAATATTTTCTTATCGGTATGACAGATGTTGAAAATGATATAGAAACTAAAAAGATTGAAACGCTTAAAAATGAATCCGCTACAGACGAAAACCCTGCCTATGTGACAACCAAGGAAACACGCAACTTGGAAAAAAGACTCAAATTTAACCTGCAATATGCAAGGCGTTTTTATTTTAGCACGATTCGTTTTGGACTTTTTGAAAACAGCGGCGGACTCGCAACTGATTTTCATTTCTTTGGTGACACGTTTAAGCTGACGCTTGAAGCCTTTGACTGGAAATCAAAGGGCAATGAGATTCGTCGTGTGGCTCATTTAAAAACCTATGCTTCCGTTTTGTTTTTTAGTCATATTTACGCTTTGGTGGGTATCGATGATATCACCCGACTCGACGAAGTTACCGGTAAAACGGTTAAAAATCCCAACTACTTCGTGGGCGGTGGTATGAGTTTTAATGATAATGATCTTAAAGCTATTTTTGGAACTGCTGCTTTAACTCTTCAATAGCCTTATCCTTTAGTACTACTATGTTAAATTGGGGAGAACAAGGCGCGAGGATGGGGGGAAAGCGGAGTTTACATTAGGGTAAATGAGCATTTTTCCGCGATGAACAACACAGTTAACGCCAATTTAACGGAGTAGTATTAGGACTTGCAAAAGAATAGAGTTGTTATATCGCCTATGTACTTAAAATTATTTTTCGGTGTTATGGTCCGATCCGATGATTGTTACAAGTGTGAATTATTTTTTCAAATTATTATGTTGACCTCCTAACTCAACAAAAATCACAAAAAAATTGCTAATTAAAAATAGTGACATTTCATAGTGAGAAAAGCTATGTTTTTTCCTCTATAATGTAGGCCCAGTTTGGTTTTTGTGGAAATCAAAAGTTTAATTTGCGAAAGAAAAATAGGACGCATTTACTTATTCATTCACTTATTTATTTATTTATTTATTTATTGCCATCCAGCAAAAATGAGCAGATCATTAGAAATATATAAGTGTAATTTTTTATTCTTTTAAAAACGGTAAGAGTGGAAAAAGGGGGAGGTATTTGATGTCTTTTTATAAATTAAGTTTTATTTTATTGAGTGTTTTTTTTCTCAATGTGGGATGTTCTGGCAAGAGCAGCTCATCTTCGGCTGTAGTGGCTCATTCGGTTGACGTTACGGTTTCTGGGCTGAGTGGCACCTTGAAGCTCATGAATAATGGCGGAGATGAACTCACTTTCACCAAGGCTGGGGCGGACTCTTTTTCCACCAAGCTTTCACAAAATGAGACATACAGGGTAACAATCTCTTCTGAACCGACTGGGCAAGTTTGTGATGTCGTTGATGGCAATGGGATGGCCACGGCTAACGTTAGTGTTACCGTTCAATGTGCGACATCAACTGCAACGCTCAGAACTGATTTTGCCTCTACTACCGGTGGAGAATGCAAGGGATGCCATAGCGAAGAGTTTAGAAAATGGGAACAATCTGGTCACGGTTATAAGATGAATAAAGTTGATGGAGAAATACCTATATTCCCCTTTAGCAATGTTTCTAACATGTTTCCTACAGGAGGAGTAGAGGTTTCTTACACGACAAGCACTGGAGCAACGATTACAACACCGATAACTAAAGAAACTACGTCTTATATCATCGGCGGCTATGGGTGGAAAGGGCGTTATTTCGATGCTAATGGTTATCTTCTTTATGGTGGAACTAATGCGCAGTACAACATAAATGACGGCACATTTAGTGGTTACAATAATAGCAAGGATACCCATGATTCAGCCGAAGATGGTAAAGTAGCTTATAAATGTGGATTCTGCCATACTACGGGCTGGAAAGCTCAGTCAGGTAACGAAGTTAATCGTGGCACTACCTCTCAAGATGATTTAGAGGGAATGCTGGGCAGTTGGGATTTCGCCGGAGTAACCTGCCAGCGATGTCATGGCACATTAAGTGGGGGTTCTGATAAAGCTGGTGGCGTAGGTCACAATACAAAACTTATGTCTGCCAACGTTTATGATCCTGACAATTTTGTGACAGGAGAAGGTGGCAGCGCATTTGGAAAATTAGCAACAACCAATAAAGCAAATAGCATTTGTGCTGATTGCCACTTGCGGAATAACTATGTTAATAAAGTTGATGTTGATACAGGTAAAGGTCTGATGAAGCATCATGAGCAAGGGCAAGAGTTATATGTTGGGCGTCACGGAAATTTAAATGCTGCAGCTGAAGAAGGGCACGGAGATATTTCTTGCGTCACATGCCATGACCCGCATTCATCCGTTCGCTATGATAGTATCGCAAAAGGCGAAGGCGTATATAAAAATCGTGTGGTTGATGGAAATTGTGCTATTTCTTGTCATAGTGCAAATGCGGCAAATTCGACAGAAGAAATTGTCAGTACAAGTACTGTAATAACCGTCAGTGATACTTACAAAGAACACACCTGCGTCGATTGTCATATGCCTCAAATTGTTTCTTCTGCGATTGCTATTCCCGCAGCGGGAAGCGGAGCTAGTTTCTATGGAAAAACCCCAGTTCCTGGTGTTACCGCTTTGGGAATACCTAACACTGGCAATAAGCGTGGTGATATAAGGTCTCACGTTTTATCGCTGTCTACCACAAGTGATCCTACCTTTTTGGGGTCTTCAACGGTTGATGGAACAAGTGCTCAAGTTAAAATTCCGGTTGAGTTTAGTTGCATGACTTGTCATGGAACAGGTGGAACCAAGGGCCCAACAACTGCTGCCGAAGCAGTGAGCCAGTTAACCACAACAAAAGTTCATTAGATTTTTCTTATATCCTAAGGCCTGACGCCTGGCCTGAAGAGCAAGGCCTATTTAGGGAAGATATTTTCCCTAGATAGGTCTTGTTTTTTTGGTGCAAATTTATGCAGAAATTATTTGCTTAAAAATTTGTTTTTCATTCTGGTATCAGAGCCAAGGCGCGTTAACTTTTTGCTGATATAAGATATAAGTAGAAGGAAGCCTTGAACGCATACCCACTGCCTATATTACCCGATCTTTCTGCAAATAGAACCTACGAATCTCTTCCTGAACTTGCCTGAGGCTCGGCGAATTGAAAATATTTTCTATTGTTCCCTCAAGCAAATCGGCTTGATGCGCTTTATAATATTCAATTTCTTGGTACCTCATATTATAAAGCCGCCAGCATTGAGAGGTATGCCCACGTGCAAAAGGGGACTTCGAGATACGCTCAGGTATAATGCCTCGTTCAATGGCTAACATACATTCATAGGCTGTACCGTATTGTTCGGCGTCAAGCGTCCAGACCTCTCGGGCCGTTATATCCGTAAAGCTCAATGGCTTGAAGCCGCTTTTTAAAAAAAAGTTAAATCCAGAAATATCTGCAATAACTTCATCACTTGTCACTAGCGCATCTGTTCCTAATATTTTTTCCCTAAGCTCATCCATTTTTTGCGCTATGAGTTGGAGATGTTCATCGTTACCCATGTTTTCAATTTTTAAGAGTGCGCTAGGTATCGGTAAATGATTTTTTTCAAAATATCTTCTTAAAATAACTGTTAAGGATTCATCGGGTTTGTCCGGCATTTTTCCTTTTGTCTTAGGATCCCAGTATTTTTCCATGATTTCTTTGTCACCCTGCATTAGGCCGAGAAGAAATGCCGTGTTGGTTAGTTCAAAGTTGATCGCTTTGAGAATACCTAATGGGGGCGCTGCGGGCAGTCTCTCTCTAATTTGTTCTAGGTTATCGATCATGTCGATAGTTAAACCTATTTCTATTTCACGTTTATTTTGGGCTAGTTCTCGGTATTCACTATTTTCTACCAGAGCGGGCTCATGCGCTAAGTGGGTGCCAGCAAGATTGACAACATGACCCAATTCATGCGCCATAGTGGCAGCCGCTTCTGCGTCAGTGCGGTAGTTAAGCATATAAGTAGGCTGAAACCGAATGTGTGGTCTTTTTGCTGCCGTGTCTGCTCCCACGGCTTTTTCGCTCATTTCTAAGCAAAAATTTTCTAAGCTATAGGGACCAGAAAAAACATCGGGGTTATTTGCGGTTATATGCTTTGCGAGATTATAAAGATAAATTTGTAGTAGAGGTAGGTTTGGCTCTGGCTTTCGGTCAAAGCATGGCAGTAAATCCCCTGTGATAGGTAGGAAATATTGCCTAGTATCAAGACTTTCATCTGTGGGAGAATTCTTAAGGGCGTTTACGTTTGCTGACCCGCAAGCAAAGATGCTGAGTGATAGGACAACTGTTAAAAATTTAGTCATACTCATCTTAAATCCGCCGTAGTTTTTCTTAAAAAACATTAAGAGTATCAACGTATCGCCTCATTTGAGGTGATACAATGCAACTGATATACCACTGGGGTTTCTTTCTTGCAAATTTTCAAACAGCACAGGTCTGAAGTGTTGCTACCTGGTTTCGACGGCCCATTTGCCTGGGATAAACGGCGTTTCAGTCCTCGAAGCCGTTTTGCCGCTTGGTTTTTTTGAGTTTTGAGGGTTAACAGAGATGACGGCTAACTATTAGGGCCTGTACTCACATCTAATTTAAACTATTGAAATCAAAACAGTTTCTCACGACAATCTTTTTTAAAAAACAAAAGGAAGCTTGAGAAACATGTTACGGATGATGCTAACCGATCAAGGATGGTCGAGGCTG
>JAUILP010000049.1 GCA_030432875.1 Oligoflexia bacterium
AAAATTGGCCAGGCCGCACTAAGCTGCAACGACGCCGTGTTTCGCCCAGACCCACGATGCCGTCTGAGCTTACGCCTAGGCTGACGAAATCGACTAGGTCCACGCATTAATGTGAGTACAGGCCCTAGAAAAATAAAAGGATTTGTGTTGGTTTGACCCCACTAAAATTCCGCTCACTCAAACCTCGTTTTTTTTCTAGAGAGGTGCTTTCATTTTATTTGCCCCGATTTTGTTGGACTATTGTCTAAATCCCAGGTTTGCAAGAGGGCCTTTTAGGCAGTTTTTTGGTAATTAAATTGCCTTGAGACCGATATCACTCTATTTAATTTCCCTACCCGTGTGGAGAAAGATAGTTTATTATCATTTGAAGCTCAGAGTGCTGCAAAATTATAGTTCTAGTCATCGTTTCTCATCAGTTAGGCGTACTCATGGCTTTTGAGTCGTTTTTGTCCTGCCATTTAGGGACACAAACATCAGTAAGTGGCATTACTCAAATTAGAGAGGATTTTTCGTGGTAAAACGCTGCTGGATACTGGCCTTAGGGGGAAATGATGTTTCCCCAATCGGTACTATAGATCCCATAACGGGAAAGCCCCTCCTAAACGACATAGCGAACCAGTGGCGGCGCAGCGGCGAAACAGGCAAAAAAATTGCTGCTTTTATCAAAGAATTTCCCAATGATTATTATGTGTTAGTTCATGGAAATGGCCCTCAGGTCGGCAATATTTTGCTTAGGTCAGAGTATGCGAGACCGATTCTTCCCATCCTCCCCTTAGATGTTTGCGTGGCAGATACGCAGGGCGCTATGGGATACATGCTTTATCAAGTGAGCGATGCCCTACAAATGTACGGTGTTTCTAAAAGGCTGGTTACCGTCGTCTCGCGCGTGAGTGTCGATGAATTAGACCCCGAATTTTCCCTCCCTTCCAAATTTATTGGCAGTGGTTACACCAAGAAGGAAGCTATTAGCCACGCCGAAAAAGAAGGCTGGAAAATCAAACTCTATAAGTCAGGTTCTGATGGTGCCGAAATTTGGCGTCGCGTCGTTCCTTCCCCTCGGCCTCTCTCTATCATAGACTTGGAAGCGATTAAAGCCCAGATAGGAGAGAATACAATACCCATAGCCTTAGGCGGCGGCGGGATTCCTGTTGCCGAGGTCACCCCGATAGTTGAAAACGGCGAAGAGGTCTATAACTGTAACTACGGAACTACCTACAAAAGGCCTTTCAAGAAAAATCAGGAACCTCTTTCTTTGTACCGCGGTGTAGAAGCGGTTATTGACAAAGACTTGGCCGCGAGTCTTTTGGGCAAAAAGCTTGTGGAAGACGCCCGTGCGCGTGGCGACAAAGTGGAAGTGCATTTTGCTATTTTTACCAATGTCGATGCTATCAAGCTAAACTACCAAAAAGAAAATGAAAAAACACTCCGTCACCTGAGTTTAAAGGAAGCCGAGTCTCTGTATCAAACTGAGTCTAACCAGTTTCCCAGAGGAAGCATGGGACCTAAGTTGGAGGCTGCGATAAATTTTGTAAAAAATGGTGGCGAAAAAGCTTATATTTGTAGCATCGAAAATTTTGCAGAGACGCTTAACGGTATATCCGGAACTACTATTGGCCAAGACACCTAATCTATAAAGGAAAAAATATGAGTTTTTATAAACGTGAGATCAATGACGTCAAATCTTTAGAAACCCAGATGCACGGCAAAGATTTTCTTCTCACTTGGGACAAAACCGATCAGGAACTGAGAGCTACCTTAGCTGTCGCAAATATTTTAAAAAAAATGCATAGCGACAATATTTCGGCTAAGCTTTTTAATTCTGGTTTAGCTTTATCCATATTTAGAGATCAGTCGACTAGAACCCGTTACTCCTTTGCTTCGGCTACCAATTTTTTGGGTCTTACTGTTTCTGATTTAGATGAAGGCAAATCCCAAATCGCTCATGGTGAGACAGTGCGCGAAACCGCAAATATGATCTCATTTTTAACAGAAATTATCGGGATCCGTGATGATATGTACTTAGGCGCAGGCAATTCCTATATGCAGGAAGTCGGTAGGGCGTTAGACGATGGGTTTGAGCGAGGCCTTCTCAATCAAAGGCCCGGCGTCATAAATCTTCAATGTGATATCGATCACCCAACCCAGTCTATGGCGGATTTGCTCCACCTTAAAAATCACTTTGGTTCGCTCGAAGCGCTAAAGGGCAAAAAAATAGCGATGACCTGGGCCTATTCCCCAAGCTACGGCAAACCGCTATCGGTCCCCCAAGGCATCATCGGTTTGATGACGCGTTTTGGTATGAATGTCGTTCTTGCTCACCCGCCTGGCTACAACCTTATGCCTGAGTGTATTGATATTGCGAGAAATAATGCGCAAAAATCCCAGGGAGCCTTTATGGAAGCTCATTCCATGGAAGAGGCCTTTGAAGGGGCAGATATCGTTTATCCCAAGAGCTGGGCACCCTTTGACATTATGAAGCAAAGAACAGAACTCTTAAAAGCAAAAGATGGTGAAGGTCTCAAAAATCTCGAAAAAAAATGTTTAGAGCAAAACGCTGCTTATCAAAACTGGGAATGTGACAGAAAAAAAATGAATCTAACCAAGGATAAAAAAGCCCTTTACATGCACTGCTTGCCTGCTGATATTTCTGGGGTGTCGTGCAAGGCAGGCGAAGTTTCTGCGGAAGTTTTTGAAGCCAGTCGCGAAGACACATACCGCGAAGCAGGATATAAGCCTTTTATTATTGCCTCCATGATTCTGTTAAACCGCTTCGCAAATCCCAGCGAAATTTTGGAAAATTTACTTAAAAATGCCCAAAAAAGAGTGGAAGGAATATGACCAAGCTCGTTGGTGCTCCTTTGGCGGTTCTTCTTGAGTGCATCCTAAGCGAGTATAAAAATCATAAAAGTATATTTGGATACAAAGAAAGCCGTTTTTTTAAAGGTTTTACTGATATCGATGTCTCTGTAGACATTGAAGGCGCACGGGTAGCCACGCCCATGGGACCAGCTGCGGGGCCGCACACCCAGCTCGCTCAAAATATCGTAACGGCCTACCTTTGTGGTAGCCGTATAATTGAGCTTAAAACCGTCCAAGTCCTCGATCAGCCGGATATTCCTAGGCCCTGCATCGATATGCGAAATGTTGGCTACAATGTCGAGTGGTCACAGGAGCTCAGTTTGGATGAGTCTTATGCTGAGTATATTAAAGCTTGGATATTGCTGCGGTGTATTGAAGAAAGCGCGATATTTCCTTACCCACCGGGTGATGCGTTCTATAAGCCTATTTTTGATATATCTGTCGGTTACGACTACAAGGGCATTACTTCAGCTTCTGTCGATAAATGGCTCAAAAATATGCTTGATGCTTCACATGCTGTGCATCAGTTTCAAGATCAACTACCCACAAAGTATGAAAAATATAAGAATCTAAAGATAGCTCCCAAAATCAGCAGCAGCATCACCCTGTCCACCTTTCATGGCTGTCCTGTCGATGAGATTGAAGCCATTGTCACGCATCTTATGGAAACCTACCATGTCGATGTGGTGATAAAAATGAATCCCACTCTGCTTGGCTATGACGCTGTGCGAGATATTTTGCAAAAAAAATTAGGGTATACGGATATAGACCTTGATAAAAAAGCCTTTGATTCTGATTTGGGTCTGGATCAAGTGGTATCACTGCTGCAAAGAGTCAATAAAAGCGCTAAAAAAATAGGGTGCAAAGTCGGAGCAAAATTTACCAATACGCTGGTCGTAAAAAACAAAGACACCTTTTTTACCGATAAAGTGCGGTATCTTTCTGGGACTCCCTTGCATGTTCTATCCATTGAGGCCCTAAAAAAAGTTCGCCAACGCATGATCTCTGAAGAACTGATGTATTCTTTTTCTGGCGGTGTCGATAAAGACAATTTTTCTGATACGATTGCCTGCGGCTTAAAACCTGTGACGATGTGCTCTGACCTTCTTAAAAAAGGAGGTTACGGCAGGCAGCTTGATTATCTCAATAATCTGCGGCAAGACATGCAAAAGCTCGGAGCCACGACTGTCGAGGAATTTATTGAGGCCAAAGCTTCTTTACGACCACCTTCCCAAGGCGCGGCCTCCCTTACCAATACCATGCATTATGCAGACACTCTAATAAAGCACGAAAAGTATCAGCAAAAAAGCAATGCTCAAATGCCTCGGTCTCTTGATTCTCAACTTGAGCTTTTTGACTGTCTGAGCTGCAACTTATGTATTCCTATGTGTCCTAATTTGGCAAATGCCGAGCTGAAACTCGGAAAAATGGACATACCGATTACCAATTTTGAGTTTAACGCGGGAGAAGTGAGGGAAATAAGCGCGCCACCGCTAAAGCTCACGACGATTAGGCAGATCTATAATTTGGCTGATTTTTGTAACGAATGTGGACACTGTGGCCTCCAGTGCCCCGAACAGGGAGAGCCCTTTGTCGCAAAACCCCGGATTTTCTTTTCTAAGACGGCGTTTAAAGATGATCAGCGAGATCAGGCTTTTTATTTTGCTAAAGAAACCTGTCTCGAAGCAAAAATCGGCGGCAAAAAATATCAACTGGAAAGCCACCCTAAAAACATGACTTATACGTTTGCGTCCGAGGAGGCGGTTTTAGAGCTCGACGAAAAATTTAATTTAACCTCCTATAAACTAAATGCGCAAAGAGAGTTTACTGTGGATATGAAAAATTTTCACACCCTGAGGCTTTTGCTGGAGGGGTTTATGGCAAATAAAGATTATTATGGGGCGATTTTAGCATGGTCTAGCCCATCAAAGGACTGACTCTTAAAATTTATCGGCCTTGGTGTCTCACAGCACGAAAGAATTATAGGCCAAGAAAGAATTTATTTTTTATGCCTCTGGCATTAACCCGTCAAAGGCAGTGAGCGAATTTTATTCCACAAAAATAGAGGTAAATATGAACATTAAAACAAAAGCAGCAGACTACGAAAAACAGTGTGTAAAATTTTTACGCGATATGATCAAAATCCCTAGTGAAAGCAGCAAAGAAAAAGAGGTGGTCATCAGAATACTTGATGAAATGAAAGCTGTTGGTTTTGAAGAAGTCTACGCTGACGAGTACGGAAATGCCATTGGGCGCATGGGAAATGGACCCATAAAGTTGGTATTTGATGGCCACGTAGATACGGTGGGTATTGGCAACAAAGCGAATTGGTCGTTTGATCCTTACGAAGGAAAAATCGAAGATGGTTATATTTATGGACGCGGTGCCTGTGACAATAAAATGGCGACGGCGGTGCAGGTATACGGGGCAAAGCTTTGTAAGGATTTGTATCCCGAAATCCTCGAACAAGTCAGCATTTATGTTGTGGGCTCTGTACAAGAAGAAGACTGCGATGGACTCGGACTCAAGTTTGCTTTAGAGCAGTCTATAAAAAATGTCGATTATGTTTGCATCGGCGAGAGTACAAACCTCGATATTTACCGAGGGCACCGTGGGCGCATGGAAATCATGGTACATGCAACCGGACGCTCCTGCCACGGTTCGGCACCAGAGCGCGGAACCAATGCCATTTATCTGATGACAAAGATCATCCAAGAAATCGAACAACTCAATGAAAACCTTCAACATGACAAATTTTTAGGCAAAGGAACCTGTGCCGTTACCCATATTTCCTGCCAAACCCCAAGCCTTTGTGCGGTTCCGGATGGCTGCTCAATCCACATCGATCGGCGTCTCACCCACGGTGAAGATAAGGACCTTGCGGTTGCCCAAATAATACAACTTCCGAGCTATGACGAAAAGGTCATGAGGGTGGAAATATTGCAATATGATGAGCCTTCTTATAAAGGAAAGATTCTCACTACAGAAAAATATTATCCTACTTGGGTTTTGCCTGAAGAGCATCCTTTTGTTCAAGCGGGTGTTCAGGCAGCGGAAGAATCACTGGGGAGAAAACCAAAAATTTCGCGCTGGGTGTTTTCCACTAACGGGGTATCCAGTATGGGTGAACTCGGCATTCCTTCCATAGGCTTCGGCCCAGCAATTGAAGAAGATGCTCATACCACCAATGACCGGGTCAAAATAGAAGACCTCGTAAGTTCTATGGTCTTTTATGGCGTACTGCCTGGTTTTGTGGCAAAAGTTAAAAAATAGTCCTATGGGAAACATATCTATGGAATTTGTCTTAAACGGTAAAAAAGAAAAATTTACAGGAGATGAAAACACATCTTTGCTTTCTTTTTTAAGGGACGATAAAAAAATTATGAGTCCCAAAGATGGGTGCTCTGGTCAGGGATCATGCGGGGCTTGCACTGTGGCACTGAATGGTTCTGGTGCTCTCGCCTGTTCCACGCCGATGAAAAAAGTTAGTGGTGGAAAGATAGAAACGACGGAGGGGATGGACGAGGCTTGGAAAAATGCCTTTGCCAGAGCTTTTGTGGAAAAAGGCGGCGTGCAGTGTGGATTTTGTACCCCAGGCTTTGTCATGCGCGCAAAAATCCTCTATGCCCAAAATCCGGATCCGAGCAGAGAAGAGGTTATCAAGGCGATAAATAAAAACCTGTGCCGCTGTACGGGATATATCAAAATCATTGATTCTATTTTGTTTGCGTTCAAGTTGATCCGCGAAGGAGCAAAAGAGGCCGCCTCGCCATCTTTGACCGGCAAAATCGGCTCAAGGCACCCCAAATATGATAGCTATAAAACCGTTTTGGGGATGCGGTCCTTTGTCTGTGATCTGCAGGAAGAAGGCATGCTCTTTGGCGCCCTAAAGATGAGTGATCATCCTCGGGCGCGGGTTAAAAAAATCGACACTAAAAACGCTCTGGCCCTGAATGGAGTCATAGCCGTTTATACCGCCAAAGATATTCCGGGCCAGAGGCATATTGGTCTTATTGTTCCGGACTGGCCCCTAATGGTCGCAGAAAACGAAGAAACGCGCTATGTCGGCGATGTCCTCTGTGGTGTTGTTGCTACCAGCGCTCAAGTTGCTAGGCTGGCGGTCACACTCATCAGTACCGAATACGAAGTTCTTGAACCTACTGTTGACATCAAAAATGCGATGAAAGCAGGAGCACCCCTAATTCATAAAAACGGCAACATTCTCTCAGTATGTGCCATTACCAGAGGTGATGCGGATAAGGCTTTGGCTGAATCTGATTTTACGGCTTCGGGTACATTCACAACACAAACGATCGAACATGCCTTTATTGAACCCGAAGCTTGCCTTGCAAAGCCTTGGTTAAAAGACGGCGAAAAGGGCATTTGTGTTTATTCCCAGGGTCAGGGGGCTTATGAAGATCGGCGGCAAATCGCCCAAATTCTTGGACTGCCCGAAAAACGTGTAAAAGTCATTCAGGTCGCCAACGGTGGCGGGTTTGGCGGCAAGGAGGATCTTACGGTTCAGGGGCATGCCGCTTTGATGAGCTGGCTTACCCAAAAACCCGTTAAAGTTTCGCTCACAAGAGATGAATCTATATTGATGCATCCCAAAAGGCATCCCTTTATTATGGATTATACCGTGGGATGTGACAAAAAAGGCAATCTTACCGCTCTAAAAGCAGATATCCTGGCCGATACTGGTGCTTATGCATCTGTTGGCATGAAAGTAGTCGAGAGAGGCGTAGGGCATGCTAGCGGAGCCTACCATGTCCCACATGTCGCTCTAACTGGTAAGGCAGTTTATACCAACAATATCCCTAATGGAGCTATGCGTGGATTTGGCGTAAATCAAGTCACCTTTGCTATGGAAAGCTTGATCGATGAGCTTTGCGAAAAAGGTGGTTTTGATCGCTGGCAGTTTCGCTATGATAACGCCATTGCGGATGGCAAGCTGACCGCTACGGGACAGAAAATCCAAGGTGGAGCAGGGCTCAAACAGACTTTGCTAGCCGTGAAAGATGATTTTTATGCCGC
Organism: Oligoflexia bacterium; assembly: GCA_030432875.1. Taxonomy (GTDB): domain Bacteria; phylum Bdellovibrionota_B; class Oligoflexia; order Oligoflexales; family JAGOVF01; genus JAUILP01. Next base: position 7,894 of record JAUILP010000049.1, read on the forward strand.
CAAATATGCAGGCATCGCTTGTGGCATCAAAAATACTGGGATAGGTAACGGTATGCCCGATATTGGGCGCGCTAAGATTGTTATTGAAAGTGCCTCTAAAGTTATATTACATCACGGCTGGACCGAAATGGGACAGGGGGTGCATACCATGGCTTTGATGACACTTTGCGAGGAAACAGGGATAAATCCCGAAATCATCGAAGTGCGTGTCGATACTGAAAATGACGTCGTCTGTGGTATGACGACGGCTTCGAGAGCTACATCCTTGGTAGGAAATGCCGTGATCAATGCTGCTATTCAGCTCAAAAATGATCTCACAAATAGCACCTTGGATGAATTAGTCGGCAAATCATATCATGGACAATGGCGCTGTGATTTTACGGTAAAACCTGGGCAGCCTGATACTTCTGATCTACCGACCCATTTTTCTTATAGTTATGCAACTCAGGTTGTCACCTTGAATGACAAAGGGCGCATCGATAAAGTCTATGCCGCACATGATGTCGGTAGGATTATGAATCCCACGTTGTTTGAAGGGCAAGTCGAGGGGGCTGTGCATATGGGTTTAGGCTATGCTATCCGGGAAAAATTGGAGCTTGAAAGGGGACGGCCAAAATCAACCTTGCTTGCGCAGTGTCAAATGCTTAAAGCCTCACACATGCCCGAAGTCAATGTGAGAGGTGTGGAGGTTAAAGATCCTCACGGGCCTTACGGGGCCAAAGGGGTGGGTGAGATCGGTCTCGTCCCAACCGCAGGTGCTGTGGCAGGAGCTTTATATCAGTATGATCATGTCAAGAGGTATGCCTTACCACTCAATGAAATGCGTCTTATAAGGTAGGTTATGGCAAAAATAATTATTAAAAATGGCACGATTGCAACTTTTGGCCCCGAAAATAAGATTTTAAAAGACCATGTGCTCGTCATCGATGGCGAAAAAATAGCGCAAATAACCAAGGCGGGAGATGCTCCGCTTGTCGCACCGGGGGATAGAATCCTAGATGCTCAGAACAAGCTCGTTCTTCCCGGATTTATCAATACGCACACTCATTTTTATAGCGCTTTTGCGCGGGGGTTAAAAACTAAGCCCGCCAAGAATTTTACCGAAATTTTGAACAACCTCTGGTGGCGTCTCGATAAAAAATTACTTCTCGAAGACGTTTATGCCAGTGCCTTGGTGAGTTGCTGTGATGCCATTAAAAAAGGAACGACTACAGTATTTGATCATCACGCGAGTCCTGGTGCAGTTAAAGGCTCTCTGGATCAAATCGCCAAGGCCACCCAAAAAGTTGGCATCAAAGCGGCTCTTTGTTATGAACTTTCTGACCGCGATGGGAAAACTGTCAGCGCTCAAGGTATAACGGAAAATCAGCAGTTCCTTGAACGCTGTCAATCAGACAAATCGGGGATTCTTAAGGGACTTTTTGGCCTTCATGCTTCCTTTACTCTTAGAGACCAAAGTCTAAGAGTGGCACAAAAAGTGGCCGAAGAATTTGAGGCTGGTTTTCATGTGCATGTTGCCGAAGACAAAAGCGATCAAAAAATAACACTAGAAACCTCGGGGCTTCCCGTTGCCGAACGCCTAGCAAATTTGGGGATTTTAGGACCTAAAACCCTTTGCGCACACGGTATTCATCTCAGTGATCATGAGCTAGATATCATTAAAAAACATGATGCCATCATCATCCACAATCCCCAGTCTAATATGAACAATGGCGTGGGCACGCTTAATTTGCAAAAACTTGCGGACAAAGACATCCTCTTTGGTCTTGGCACTGATGCTATGACGCACAATATGCTTGAGGAGCTACGGAGTGCGCTCTGGCTGCAAAATAATTTTCATAAGAATCCCAGTGCCGGTTTTGATGTGGTCACCAAAAGTTTATTTATCAACAATGCTGAGATTTGCCAGCGTTTTTTTCCAGATCGTGTTGGTGTTCTCGCTGAAGGCGCAGCCGCTGATGTTATCCTTATGGATTATCGTTCACCCACCGAAATGACCTCGGCTAATGTTTATGGTCATGCGGTATTTGGTTTTTCACAGGCGACTGTCGATACAACCATCATAAATGGCAAAATTGTGATGGAAAATAAAAAGCTCCGTGATATCGACGAAGATGCCATAACGCAGTGGGCTCTTGAATGCTCACGCTCGCTTTGGCAGAGGTTATAGCTATATGAAAATGACAAGAACATTGTTAAAAAATGGCACTATAGTTAACTTTGACCGAACTGAACGCGCGGATGTTGTTATCGAGGGTGAAAAAATCGTCTTCGTCGGCGCGGGATATCCTGAAGAAAATAGTGACGTCGTTATCGATGCCTCTCAAAAACTGCTTTTTCCCGGTGGTATCGACGTTCACACTCATATGGAACTTCCCCTTGCAGGAACATTTTCACACGATACCTTTTCTTCTGGGTCTCTTGCTGCACTGCATGGTGGTACCACCACGATCATCGATTTTGCCATGCAAAGCCCTGGAGGTTCACTGAAACAGGCATTGGATACCTGGCACCACAAAGCTAGCGGTCAGGCGGTTTGTGATTATTCTTTTCATCTTGGTGTAGTCGACCTACATGCCAGTGTTCTGAGTGAAATTCCTAATCTCATAGAGCGAGAAGGCATTTCATCTTTTAAAGCCTTTACGGCTTATCGAGATATTATGCTCAGTGGTCCTGACCTCAAATTATTAATGAGCGCTTTGAGCGATCGTGGCGGACTGCTTTGTTTACACTGTGAAGATGGTCTACCGATTGAAAAAAATATTAAAGCAAATATTGCAGCAGGAAAACTTCATCCCAGATTTCATGCTTTGTCTCGACCTGCGGATCTAGAACGTACAGCTATTGCCCATATCGCAAAAATCGCGAAAGAGGTTGGGCACCAGCCCTATGTTGTCCACCTATCTTCGGCAGATGGTCTAAGAGAGATTGAAAAAATCAGAAATGAGGGGCAATTTATTCATGCGGAAACTTGTCCGCAGTATCTTTTGCTTGATGAAAGCCTATATACAGAAAACGCTTTAGAGTCGGCAAAATTTGTCTTAAGTCCACCATTAAGACCCAAATCCCATCAAAATGATCTATGGCGTGGTTTAAAAAATGGGCTTATCCATGTGATTGCGACGGATCATTGTCCTTTTACGCTTAAGCAAAAGTCTCGTGGTCTCGCTGATTTTAGCAAAATTCCCAACGGGCTTCCTGGGGTTGAAAATCGCATGGAGCTCATGTACGGCAAAGGCGTGTTAGAAAGTCACTTATCACTCAATCAATTTGTTGACGCAATAGCGGCGGCACCCGCCAAAATTTTTGGTATGTTTCCCCAAAAGGGCAATATTGGCCCAGGGAGTGACGCCGATATCGTTATATTTGATCCCACGCAAAAACAGGTAATTTCAGCTGCCCATCATCATATGAACTGCGATTATTCCGCTTATGAGGGGATGGAGATCACGGGACGTTGTGAAAAAGTTTTTTTGCGTGGACATCTCGTCATTGATAAAGGTGTTTCCCTCGTAAAAGAAGGTTTTGGTTCTTTTATTAAAAGAAAAGCGTGTGCGAATATCTTTTAAGCTTCCCGCGCTGTAGAGCCAAAACATATTTAGCATTTTCGATTCTGCAAAGCTACGGTATGATAAATTTCACTAGCACAATATGCACCATGCTTATGGTTTATGAGCCAAATACATACAAAAAATGAGGTAAAACGATGCAGAGACAATTTGTAACGCGCTGGGGCTATGGGCGGCAGCCTTGCTGGATACCCCAAATGACTGGGAAACTTTTCTATCACCATGGGGTCTTTGATCACCGAAACAAAGTGCATGGTATCCTTGCCATGGCAGGCTGGGCAGTTATTAATGTCGATGTCAAAAATGCGTTTGATTAGTTGATGCCACTTGAAGCGAATAACCTGCTCCAGGGCCTGGCGCCGTCCCTTTTTGATGCGAGTAGCTGCGTGCAGACTGAAGCAATTCACCGCAACACAGCGAGTTCCCGTGGTGATGACTTCATCTTCTTCATAACCAAAAGCTCTGTGGATCAGGCGCTTGATGGTCCTGACTTTCTGGCCTTTGCGCTTACCAAAGGCAATGCGATGTTTGAACGATGCCGCCATACCTGAGGCATGTTCTGGTTCATCAACAAACAAGGGATCAAGCTCGTGGCCAGCACTTCTTCAGTAGCGTCTTCCAGAAGATATCCCAGCCTCCGCAGGGCCTTTACCGACTTCATGGCGATCTTCTTGACGATCGCCTCCAGTTCCGCTTTAGATGGCGATTTTACCAGGATGAATTCAGGGGATAACTGCCGCTCGCCGCGATCAAGATAGACTCCGTCAAGCGCCAGGATATGAAAATGCAGGTTTAAATTCAGCCCATTTTGACCACTTGAAATATAAAAATTTGAAATAACTGGATATTTTTAATGGTTGTAGTCACAACACTTATCTTTTGACGATTCTCTCAAGAAGATAATCATCGTTAGATAAGTGGGTCATATGCAGTTGTTTTAGAATTGCCTGTTGCTGTGTGTTTAATTCTGTAATGGTATAAAGAGATTCGTCTCCAACGATATACTTATTTAGGTGACAAGCATGAAGCATTTCCATTGCTTGCCTTGCTGAGAACTTTCCAGCCAATTTTTTCTCCAGCAGTCTCTCGATGAGTAAGGACAGCATGCATACGGTGAGGTGAGCTTTAACCTTTAAATCAGTCCGATGCCGAATGGGTCCGACTTGCAAAACGCTTTTAATTACTTGAAAATCTTTTTCTACGATATCTTTTGTGCGATTGAGTTTGCATAGTTCCGCTGCCGTCAAATTACAATCAGGATGCGCCACAAGAACACAAAACCCATCGAAATCGCGGCGCTTATTCCACTCTTCTTCTTTCAGTGTGAGTTTAAAATTTAACGAATGAGTGTTACTGGTGGATCCCTGATTAATTTTGATGTCAAAACAGCGAAGCAAATCCTTTTTTCTGATGAAACGATCTATTTCAGCATAAACACTGCCTTTGGTTCGGCGGCTATCGTTAGATGAAAGTCGCTTATTCAAATCCACTTCAAAATTTTCAATTTTTTGCAACCATCTCTGTGCGCGATCTTTTTGGTCAGCATACATTTGCGGATTAAAATAAGCGACTACACGCACTTTAAAGATTGTTTCACCAGTAGGTACCGCCTTGTTTCTAGAATGGATATCTTCTGTTTGACGATATTGCCGCTTGGTTTTCTTTGGCGCTTTATTGCTTTTATCGACGTGTTCATAAAACTTCTCGAACATATCAGCTGGATTGTCCATAAGAGCGATTTCGTCGATACGATTGATAGAGCAATTACAGGCTTCTCCATTAAGAATAGCTGCCTGCACCTGCTCAGGTAAACGGTTAAGATGATAATATTTGGATGCCAACCCCGGCTTAAGTTTTAGAGATTTTCCTGCTGCAATGATTGACCCAAACACCCCAAGGTCTACAAGTCTTTTGATTTCTCGCCCTAAATACATTGCCGTTTGAATTCTGTTACCTAGATATTTCATATGGGCTCTAAAATCACTATTTTTTCCGAGCACTGAAACTTCCATCGCACCAAGATCGATCGCAAAAAGATCGTCGCTCACCTTAGCAAAGTCTGTGTTTGTCGCAATCATTAAGCGGGCTATTGCCGCAATTTCCTTCTCAGAAAGTCCTTTTAATGGAAAAACAATTCTCGACTTTGCTAATGCCCCAGCATAATTAGTGTACTCGTGTCGAGTAAGTGCAGTAAGAAATGTGATTCCCATTCCATGCATTTTTTGAAGCAAAGACGTTTTTCCCATAGCCCTATCACAAACCAGAGGTACTCCCTTGGTCCACGGCAATTCTTTGATTTTCTCTAATGTGTTGAGCATGATGCCGCTATCTGCCGATGCTCCAGCTACAACTTCCCATCGTATTGGCAGACCGTCTTTGTTGCATAACAGCACAATCCCAATTTTTTATTCTGATAGCACCACTTTTACTGAGGCCTTTTTGCGCAAGATCGGGCCCTTCACCGCAAAAACAAGCATCGCTTATATCAAGAAAAAATGCCGACGAGTCGGACTGAAGCTCTCTGTATAGCATTGGTAGCTTCGCCATCAGGCTGGAGTTTGCTTGTTCTAGATCATAAAGCGCTCGATGGAGTCGCGTATTATTAAAAGAATCCCCGGAGACTGAAGTGATCTCTGGCAAGGCTGTTGATGTATACCACCTCGTCGCCGCTAGTTTTGATCCTGGATCCTGGCACCTATGAAGACAGAGAATAGCAATGATTGCTTGCATTGAAATTAGTGAGGAATTCTTGGGTAAAGCCTCTTGCAAAATCGAGGCAATACCTGATTGATTCCAAATTTCAAGTAACACTGCTAAATCTAAATAAACAAGATTACTGCTAGGGGTTAATGTTTTACCAGCTCGAAAATTTGCCGCCTTCGAAAGGAAAACTTTTTTATTTTCTTTAGAGGCGCTAAGCGCCGCCCTTAAATTGTCAATTTCCAAATCAGATAATTGCCCAAGTTTTGCCACCACGCGATGCGCAGGCAGACCATCTTCTTTCCTTCTATAACTCTGTACAATTTGCGCATAAAAGTAAGACTTATTCGCTCTTTTTACTGAAGAAACTCTCAGAAACATGCTATAAACCCAACATATGTTGTATCTACATAAAAACCAATTTAGTATATTATATACTATTATAATTGATGTAAAAAAATTATTGTTGTATCTACAAAGCCATCCGCAAATTCAACTAATGATTTGTAATGATAGAGAAATTCAATGAAAGCTAAAATGAAGTGGTCAAAATGGGATTCAGACTTGATCCGAAGCGCTGAACAAAAGTTATCAAACCGGCTTGCAGCTGATTTTTCTCGTAGCTAAGGCTTTTGGTCTTGTTAAAGAAATAGCACCTGATATCATAAACAGCAATTTTGTTGATCCTGGCTGTCAGCTTGGTATTCGATGCACACCAGTATCGCAGTGGAATCGGCAGCGACACCACCCACTGGCGGATGTTTTCATCAGGCAGAACATGATCTGTCAGAAAAGCCGCCATCTCACTCATTCGCCGGCCCAGACATGAAGGGCAGAAACCGTACTTTTTACAGGAAAAACCCACCAACAGCTCTTTATGACATTCACCGCAGCGGTAACGCAAAAATCCATACGCCAATATCCCGCCAAAAAGTTTCTAAACTCCTCTACCACGTACTCTGGAAAGCCTTTGGCTGATAGATCTTGGTGAAGGTTCTGTAAAAATGTTTCGAGATTTTCCTGGATCGTCTTGTAAAGCAGACTCTCTGACGGGTTGCGTGGCCGGTAGCTGAAATCTTCGTCGTTATTGGTAGCGTTAATGGTCATTGCCACAGTTTGACAGTCAAACCCAAGTCATGAGAGTGACATTTAAACCTCCTGAAGGGAACTAAGCTAATAGCTCTTAGATATCAGGGTGCGGCAACGGGTAGCGACAATTTTTTTAGAACGTGTTTATTCGTCAATAGAGGGTTTGAGGGATAGAAGTTCCCAAAAAACCTGTAAAGCAATAAATTACTTGCTGCAGCACAAGGAAGGACCCCTTGGCTTCACCCGATATTAAGGCGCTCCACTCGACAATAATACGACAGAGAGAGTTAGCTTTCTTCAAAATATGGATCATTATAAAAAAAGCAGCTATGGCTAAATTGGGCGTCTGCAAAATCTGCTTATTTCTGTCAGCTCAATCACAGTCAATTTTGCGATTAAAATATGTGATGGGGCCGAGTTTACCTTTGAAATGATTACAAAAATCAGTCTTGGTAATGAAAATAACATAGTTGATTATTCAGATATTAAAAATTTCAAACCAAATAAAAACTAAGAGGCCCACCCGATAAATGCTAGGGTTGTGGATATGATGTTTACTTCCCTTTCTCTCTCATTTTTTTAGCCGTTTCTACTACTATGGGAGGAATGTAAGGGCTTGGCGCGGGCGTATCGACATATCTAGAGAGATTGCAAGCATACGTTACTTTATAACCCCATCCCGTTGCAGTGCTTAACCCCGATGAAACTTCTTCGATTTTGTTTACCAAAAATGAAAATACCGTAACCGCCGGCTCCATGTAAAAGCCACAGTTCTTGCAGTCAGACGGGAGACCTGGATATGTTTTGTTACTTATTCGGTCTGCTATAGCTTCGGCGTATGAAAGAGCTGCATCGTAACTAAAGGTCGTAACTGGGTTACCAACAACCCTAGCTCTAGCTGGTGAATTAGTGCATTCAAATTTGGTCGATTTAATTGCAGAAGTTTCTTTTTTTTGAATACCGCAGCTTAAGATCAGTCCTAGACCTGAAAATAAAAAGATAATGTTACTTCTATTAATCTGGCTTTTCATTTTTAAACCTTTCTTGAAAAAAATAGTTAAATGGTTCCTGAGAATGACACTATATACTTTGTTATTCTAAAATAAGAAATAATAAATCCAGATTTCTGGAATACTGTTCCCATTTGGGAACAGGGCCCGTCCACCGGGCGCACGCTCCCGGCTTCGGCTAGGTCGCGGCTGGAAGCGGGTTGAACAAATATAATTTCGTAAACTTTTTACTTGTTTTGATATTTTGTACAGCCGCTCCCGCCGGGAGCGGCTGCTTATAGGTCAATGCCAGTCTAAGAGAGATTGAAAAAATCAGAAATGAGGGGACAATTTATTCATGTGGAAACTTGTCTGCAGTATCTTTTGCTTAATGAAAGTCTATATACAGAAAACGCTTTAGAGTCGGAAAAAATTTGTCTTAAGTCCACCATTAAGACCTAAATCCCATCAAAATGATCTATGGCGTGTTTTAAAACAAGGGCTTATCCATGTGTTTGCGACTGATCATTGTCCTTTTACGCTTAACAAAAGTCTCGTGGCCTCGCTGATTTTGCCAAAATTCCCAACGGGCTTCATGGGTTTGAAAATCGCATGGAGCTCATGTACGGCAAAGGCGTGTTAGAAAGTCGCTTATCTCTCAAAATTTGTTAACGCAACAGCGACGGCACCCGCCAAAATTTTTGGTATGTTTACCCAAAAGAGCTATATTGGCCCAGGGAGTGAAGCCGATATCATTATATTTGATCCCGCGCAAAACCAGGTAATTTCAGCTGCCCATCATCATATGAAATGCGATTATTCCGCTTATGAGGGGATGGAGATCACGGGACGATGTGAAAAAGTTTTTTTGCGTGGACATCTCGTCATTGATAAAGGTGTTTCCCACGTAAAAGAAGGTTTTGGTTCTTTTATTAAAAGAAAAGCGTGTGAGAATATCTTTTAAGCTTCCCGCGCTGTAGATCCAAAACATATTTAGCATTTTCGATTCTGCAAAGCTACGGTATGATAAATTTCACTAGCACAATATTCACCATGCTTATGGTTTATGAGCCAAATACATACAAAAAAATGAGGTAAAACGATGCAGAGACAAATTTTTTCCGAAGAGTATCAAAATTTTCGTTCCGAAGTTAAAAAGTTTTTGGAGCGTGAAGCCGTTCCCATGCATGAAACATGGGAAAAACAGGGCTGTGTTGATAGAGCTTTTTGGCTTAAGGCGGGAGAGCTTGGTATTTTATGTCCGCATCTTAGCGAAGAATATGGCGGTGCTGGCGGGTCGTTTTTGCATAGTGCTATTATCATCGAAGAAATCGCTCGTTTAGGGCTTACAGGAATTGGTTTCCCTTTACACTCTGATATTGTTGCCCCTTATATCCTCCATTATGGCAGTGAGGAAATGAAACAGAAGTATCTCCCAAAAATGGTGAGCGGCGAAAAAATTTCATCTATTGCCATGACAGAACCAGGAGCAGGATCAGATTTGCAGGCCATACAAACCACGGCTGTTCTTTCTGGAGATCACTATATTGTAAATGGAGCCAAAACATTTATTACCAATGGGCAGTCCTGTGATTTTTCGATTGTCGCGGTTAAAACTGATTCAGCCGCTGGGGCAAAAGGCATTAGCCTCGTCCTTATGGACTGTGATGCGCAGGGATTTAGCAAGGGTAAAAATTTTGCTAAAGTTGGGATGAAAGCTCAGGATACCTCGGAGCTATTCTTTAAGGACGTTAAAGTCCCCCGTAATCAGCTCCTTGGACAAGAAGGGCATGGATTTGCCTACCTGATGCGGGAGCTTCCTCAGGAGAGACTTGTCGTGGGGATTTCTGCGGTTGCCGCAGCGCAGGCTGCCCTAGAGGGGACAGTGACATACGTCAAGGAACGGCAGGCTTTTGGCAAAACGCTTTTTGATCTGCAAAATACCCGATTTTGTTTAGCAGATCTTGCAGCCCAAATCACCTCGGCGCAGTGCTTCTCTGATTACTGTGTTGAAATGCACCTCAAACAAAAACTCGATGTTGCCACTGCAGCAAAACTGAAACTCCTCACCACCGAACTTCAGTGCCGGGTTGTCGATGAATGCTTGCAGCTTTATGGTGGCTACGGTTATATGCTTGAATACCCTATCGCTCGCGCCTGGGTTGATGCGCGGGTACAAAAAATATATGCGGGAACGAGTGAGATTATGAAAGAAATTATTGCGCGTTCGCTCTAATCTCCAGCTAGAGTCTATTGCGGAATGCCAATGTTTATGGAGTACAGCGAATAGGGTGCGGTTTATCTCGTCTTGGCATTTTTGCGAGTTTTATTCGTTTGGAAAGGCGCCGTGAGTATGGACTTAAAAGAATTTGCCGAATTAATCTTGCTCAGTCCGCACATGAGCGACAAGCTGTTTTTGCCGACAGAGGATCTGACGCTTGCGGGAGTTAAAAAAGAAATTAAACTTCCCGAAAAGCCAAGCCGTAGTTCTTCATTGGCTTTTTTACCGCGGTCTGACCACTCACGCGTTTCATTTCCGAGTGTTGAAAAAATTGCTCAAGTATCTCAGCGTGGTTTGGCTCTTCATTTTTTTGCCAATCATGAACTCCTTGCTCTCGAACTAATGGCTTTTGCCATTTTAAGATTTGGGGATGCGCCGCCGCCGTTTCTTTTGGGTCTCGCAAAAATTATGAAGGAGGAGCAGGAGCATCTCAAGTCTTATTTGGGCAGAATGGAAGATTTTGGTGTTCAGTTTGGTGATTTTCCGACGAATGATTTTTTTTGGAACTATGGCATCAAAGCTCAGTCACCTCTCGAATTTGTGTCCCTAATATCTCTGACCTTTGAACAAGCCAACTTAGATTTTGCCCTATATTATAAAAATGTTTTTAAGAATATAGATGATCAAAAGACTTCGGATATACTTGAAAAGGTCTATCAGGATGAAATCGGTCATGTGAAACATGGGTTACATTGGTTTCAAAAGTGGAAAGATGCAGATAAAGATGACTTTGAGGTTTACCGGCAAAGCCTGCCTGCGCCGCTTGTCCCCAGTCGCGGCAAAGGGCCGATTTTTAATCGAGAGGGGAGACTGCGTGCGGGCTTAAGTGAAAAATTTATTGATAGGATGCTTCAGGAAAACACATCCAAAAGTCGCCCGCAAAATCTTTATGTTTGTGATCTTTTCGTTGAACCAGCAATCGGAGCCTATAAACGCCCCTTTAGCCCGACTAAAATTGAAAATGAAATAACCCATGACCTCGAGTACCTCATGAGTTATCTCGCAAATAGTAACGATTTAGTAGTTTTATCTAGGCCTGTAGCTAGTGATTTTAAAAATAAAATTAGGGCACTCATGCCTAATCATCCCGAATACCTTCAGATAAATGATGGCGACTGGGCAAAATCAGCTGCCGCCTTGGTTTCTTCGCGCACGCACCGGCTAGGCAAGCTATGCCCCTGGGGTTTCTCCCCCAAAATATTTAAGTCTTGGCAAAATATCCCTTCGGCAATAAAGGCATATAAAGAAAATGATGATTTAGCGCCTTGTTTTAAAGAGGGAAACCTAGAAGCTTTTGCTCATTTAGTTAGCCGAGATTATTCGAGAAAAATATGTAAGGAATTTATTTCCTCTCATAGTGACCAATATTCTTTTTTAATGCCAGCAAAAGACACTGCCCAAATAGTTTCAGGTATTGACGAGGCGAAAAATCTCTGCCTCATGATGCTAGCCAATAAGCAAGTTCCTTGTTTTAAGTCTCTCTTCAGTTCTTCAGGACGCGGTTTTTTAAGAGTCATGTCTGAGCAGGAACTGGAGCAAGCACGAACCCAGGGATGGCTTGAAAGAGAATTATCCTGGTATGGCTGGGTTATCCTCGAACCTTGGCGCGAGCGTCTTTTTGATATTTCTCTTCTTATGCAAGTATCGCCAAAAACCTCAAACCCCATGCTGAGTGTTCGTCAGGCTCTAATCGATGATAGGGGACAGTACTGGGGGCATGTTTTGCGCGGCAAGGGGGTAGGGGCTAGTATTAAGCATTTTTCAGACCCCAGTCAGAGATCGTTATTTGGCTCTGGCAAACTTTTTAGAGATTTGGCGGATTTTACGGCAAAAAAACTTCTTGCAGCGGGATATGAGGGGCCAGCTTCTATCGATATGTATCTTTATAGAGAACTGACATCGGAAGGAACTCTTACGAGACTTCAGCCTATGAGTGAAATAAATCTACGTTATACTATGGGGCGCGTAGCTCATAGCTTGGAGAAAAAAATAGCCAAACAGGTAAATGGGGTTTTTGCACTATGTGATCTACCTCAGAAAGGCCATGACAAGAAAAAATTTGCTCTTTTTGTAAATCAGTACTTTAGTGAGAAAAATTCTGATGTATGCTTAGGGGATGAAAGGAGGCAACAAATTGAAAGGGGGCTGTTTTTTTTAACGGATCCGAGAACTTCAAGGCATAAATTTGCACTTTTGATGGTTGAAGAGGACATGGCAAAATGTTTTTTACAAATGGAGAATATTGGGTTAACACGGCTTTGCTATTAACCCTGGAATATACATCATCAAGGCAAATAATATGCTAGTGAATGTTTAACTTCAGAAGGGATCTGACTCTTTAGGTGAGCCAGTAGTAGCATTCTTTATACCCAAAGTCCCGGTCTTATTTATATAGTAATGAATCTTTCTTTGCCTTCCCTCGATTCTACAACATACTATACTACTGAAGCACCTTTACTGGGTATGGTGCAATTCCATTAATTTTCCCAGAAGATCTAGAAATTGAAAGAGTGACTTTATTACTAAAGTAGCGCCTTCCCATTTCTGGATATGCGGAAGTTACAAGGATATTACAGCCCACGCAATCATAGCTTATCGCTAGCTGTGTCCAGTCTATAATAAAAGTCGTCCCACCAGTTCTTTTGCATGCATTTCTTGAAATTTCATCACAGGCTTGTTCAAAGCTGATAGCCCCATCAACGGTCATGTCTCCTACCAATTGGTCAACCACCTGAATAATATTTTGAGGATTGGCCCTGGCACTAAACTTATATTCGGTAAAAAATAAATCTGAGTAATCATAAATGTAACGGTTAAGGCTACTTATATTGATAGCCACGTAATCAGATTTTGTTTTAGAACGGGTGCTTTCGCCACTATAACCACATGAAAGCAACAATGCCGATGTTATAACTGCCAAACTCGTTAGACAAAAAATTTTGTTATCAAATAAAATCATTTTGAAATCACCTATTGAAAAAATAATAATCATCCCTTATTAAAAATAATTTAAAAGGGAAACTTCCAACATTTAGGAGCTCTAATTTTATTACGTCATTTTTATTATTCGACCTATAAAATATCTAGTCATTTAAGGGATTTAGTACACTTGTCACCATCAATTTGATAGCAAATATCATGATCCAATAATAAAAACAACTTCAAATTTTCATCTGGTCTCCTTTCGTTTAATTTTAGTAAGTTTATTGTATTATGAGATATAGCTAATTCCAAATCTATGTATAGAATAGGATCAGATATTTTGGTATTAAAAACGATGCTTATATGATTTCTTTGAAATCATATAAGCGTAATATACCAATCTTGCTTAGGTTTTACAGAGAACGTTTCAGATGCGATTCTAAAATTATCGGTGATGAGAGATTCTCATTCTGGCATTGGTGCAAACTTGATATTTCTCGCAAGTAAAACATACAGTGGCTTGGTTAAGGGACTGACGGTTATTGATGAGTGGGTCAACCAATAGGTAACGGTTTAATAGACTTTGCTGAACTATTTTTTATACTCGAGATGAATATACAACTTGGTCATTTCTATTTCCACCATAATTAATTATTTGTTTACACAAAATATAAAACGATTGATTTGACGCGTATATTGGAAAACTTTTCACAGGGAAACCACGGGCTCGAAGAATCAGGGACCTTTATTTATTAAGCGCAAGCGAGATATTTTTCCTAAGTTACCTCAAAGCCCCATCATAAAGATTCCTCCATTCCGGAATCATATTTTGGATAAGCGTATTTACTTTTTGCCTTTGTGCTCTTTGATTGGCCTTTTCCTTCTCATAGTTACCACTTTCGAATTAAAAAATTCAAAGTAAGCAAGCTGTTCAACATTATAATTCTTAGTAAATCCTGGGATCACCATATTATCGAACAGTGATCTTGTTCAAGTATATTTTAAACATTTTTTTTGGGATTTCTATGTTACTCTTTTTGAATAAGTTAGCATTGGGGATCTCCCCGGATGGTTTAACCCATGATAAGCTTGGATCGCTTAGATTCGCCTGAACCGGTTTTTAAGTCCGATTTTCCATGGTAAAAGAATTCAAGACTTTTTCAAAAAAAACAACTTTTTAACATTATGGATATGCCATGGCAGGATGGTCATCCAAGATGATTTGCTTAACTTGAGTCCCTCTCTTTGCTGTAAAATTTGCCCCCTTGACTTCCAAGTCTTTAATCTAAGTAACGCTGGCCCCTTCACTTAGTACGGTGCCATTACAATCAACCTACTGAGTTGAGTTACTGCTTTTGTTTTTATCGGTAGCACTCGTGTGCGCCTAAGCCCACGTCATGAGCTCATCGTCAAGATAGAGTTGATCTAAAAGATCAGCCGCCCACTTATGGCTCTTTAAATGATCAATAATGCACCATGAAATTACCTGAATGGCTGGGACCAGTGACCACATTAATTCACTTAAGCCAAACCAGTGTTTTTCATTCAACTTGGAAAAATCAGTAATCTGATTTAGGCAAGTTTCACAAACCATCAAGCAATGGTCTTCTGTTCTTGTGCTTTTTGGCGGGCACAAGTACAGAGTAAGTTGCTTTACTGATGACAAAGTTCACATCTTTCTTCAATGCCTTTTTATTAAAATAGTGAATGATTTTGGCCTTAATTTGATACTTCTTTGTGGTTGCGAACTTGAATCTGAGTGCATCGACTTTGCCAATAAATTGCAAAATAAACCGTCGTTTCAAACTTCATTAAGTTTTGTTTTTCAACTGGAGTCGGGCATCGGTGGCCATAGTGGCCAAAGAGTCACGACTGGCGCTGATTTTGGCAAAGGTTATTGTGAAGATGGTAAAATTGAAAATACCTTGCTCAAAGCTGTGTCAGGTGAGCAGGTGGAAATTAGAGTTGAGCAGACTAATGTGGGTGAAACACAAAAAAACGCCGATGGTTTTTGCACAACAGCAGCTGTTCATACAGCAAGTGCCCAAAAAAAATGCAATAACTACAAGGTTATTAGAGCAACCCGCATGAGCGCTTGGTAATGCCGGTCATTTAGATACATAAATATTTCTACCATCCTTTGCCCAGTGTATTCCGAGTATTTATGATTTTGGAAAAAAATCGATGCTTCCTTTTATGGGAGCATTATTTTTTTTCTTTTATTTATTATGATTATTTAGATGTACGCCATTTGAATTGACGACTTTCTCGGTTAATCATGGGATCAGAAGGCCATATTTTAGTGCTTACAATATTTTTAAAATTGCCTACTTACCTAAAAAATTTTCCTTGAGCAGCCTTTTTGCCGATAGATCTCTAACGACTTTATTTTCGGCAAAAGGATCATTAATGAAAAAAAATTTCTTAAGTCCCCATTTTTTAATTGGCTTTATCATTTGTAATGTTCTCGCATGTAATAACGCAGAGTTCAAAGGTGGTGAAATTAGGAAAGAAAGTTTACCACAAGATGGTGATGCTCGAAACGCCGAAAAGACACCTCAAGATGAGGTTGTTATTGAGGCAGATGGTGACGCACTACCCATCACAAAACCACAGCAAGATACTTCTACAGTTGAACACATTATGACTCCCTATAGTATCTACCAGGAGAGCCTTGATGCTTATTTGGTTGCAAATAATAATGAGCAAATTAAATTTGAGTCAGAAATTGAAAGCAAAATTCCGGGATTAACATTTGATACGGTAAAACATGAGCTGCGTTTTCAGGCCGATTTGCAGGACATTGGTAAAGAGTTTTCTTCGCAAATATTTGCCTTAAGTGATTTTGAAGAGCAAACCTTGAGTGTTAAAATCAAGGTTTTACCTCCGGAAGTCAACATTCAGGAGTGCTTTCGTCAACCGGCTCCGGTAATTGGTGATCTCGCACCAATAGAAAAATGGCACTGGTCTGGATGGGAGGATCCGGCAACAAAAATCGTATATAGACTGACTTATAGTAGTCCTGTGGCTGCAGACCTTGATGGCGATGGGAAAATAGAAATCATTGTTGTGGCGTCATCCGCAGACTATACAACCCAGTTAAATAGCGATGTATCTCCCATATTTGTGCTGAGTGGTGAATCAGGAGAGCTTCTTTGGAATTCATTTTCTCTCAATGAAAAAGAAGGCAGAAAAATTGGGGCGTTATCCAGTACGACCCCTGCTCTAGCAGATTTAGATAAGGATGGTTACGCAGAGATTATTGCCGTCAGTAACGATGGCGTATCAGCATCAAAACTTGTTGTGAATATTTTGAGCTATAAATCAAAAAAGCTATCTGCTTCATATGCCTCAGCGGATAATAGTTTTACCTGTTTGGGACAGTGCCAAACAACCTTAGGCGATATTGACCAGGATGGTGAATTTGAAATTGTTGCGGGAAATATTGTACTCGACCACAAGGGAAAACTGAAATTTACTTTGCCATCAAATGAAAGAAATAAGATTATTATAGATATTATACCTCAAAGTCCTGGGGCGGAAATTATCTCAGGGAATTCCATATATTCGTCAACCGGCGCTCTCCTTTGGCATATCGATGAATTTCAAAATGGATTCATGGCTGTCGCTGATCTCGACCATGATAAGAAACTGGAATTAGTGCTTGTGGGTTCCGCAAAATCTACTCCTACTTCTCTCATTGATGGTAGCGTTGCAGTATACGGATTAAATGATGATATGAGTTTTGGTAAACTTTATTGGAAAAAAAGTCTCCCAAGAGTAAATGAAATAGTCAGTTCCTGCGATAGGAAAGAGAGGAATTGCGCTCAACATGGCGGAGCGCCAAATATCGGCAATTTTGATACTGATGAAGATTTTGAAATTGGCATCGCAGGGGGCGATTATTATGTCGTTTATGAAAAAGATGGTACCGAAAAATGGAAATCTCTCACGACTGATTGGTCTTCCCATCAAACCGGATCATCCCTTTTTGATTTAAATGGTGATGGGGCAGTCGAAGTTCTTTACAACGATGAACAGCTCCTCCGTATCTATAATGGTGCGACAGGTGAAGTATTGTGGAAGACAGAGAATAAGTCAGGAACTTTATATGAGTACCCATTAACGCTAAATATCGATGCGGATCCCTCAGTAGAAATTGTTCTCTCCTCTCCTACATCGGGTGGTGTAAGGGCATTTGAAGACCCAAACAATAAATGGGTTTCATCACGAAAACTATGGACGCAATATGCCTATTATCCCGAATTTATAAATGACAAACTGCAAGCAATCGCAGTCCCAGAGATTCCTCGTCTTGGATTTAGGGTGAATACCCAAGGTACTTTGACCCAACCCAACAAAATTCTTTTACCTGACCTTGCTATTTTAAATCCCCTTTATTTCGATGATAAAAAAGATACTAGCGAGGATGGCTTGAAGTCTCTTAGTTTTTTGATTACCAATCAGGGGCAGGCTGATTTTAATGATGAACGAGGGGTTTTACTGCAACTTTTTGACAAAGAAGGACTAAACCTTATCGCTTTTAAGGAAGCTAAGGTGAGTATTAAAGCGGGGGAGTCGGTCACCTTGGTGCTTGAAAATCTAGATATCAGTGCGAGCTCAGAAACCCAGTTTCAGGCTAAGCTAAATCTCAGTTCTGAACGAGGTTTCGCTGAGGAGTGCCATACAGAAAACAATATTAGTTCTCTAAAACTGTTAAGTTTTTCCCTAAGAAATGAGTAGAATGCGATGAGGCGAACCATTGGGGGTGTCACACAATGGCAGTTCATGATCACTCCGAGCTGCGAATCTAAATATGTCCGAATTTTTAAATTAAGTTTTTTTGCGGGAATTTTTATCCTGACCACAACTGAGTTTTGTTAAACACGTTGGTCAGGATGAAAATTTGCTATGCTCAATAAAAATCAATAAACTTTGGCACCTATTTTATTTCTTCACGATCTCAGCTTCCATGTGCAAAAGTGCTGCGGTAACTTTTTCTAAGCTATGGCCGGACCAAGACACACCGTCGATCTCATAATTATTTTCCAAATTTCCGGTCTTTGATGTCGCAGTTTTGCCTGTTTTAGGATCAACCATAATTAAATAGGGAAATCCAAATTCTTCGGCGTTCTTGAACTCTGTTCTTTTGGTTAAATAAGTTAAAAAATCATTAAGGCCACCAGTATAAGCAATGGTGCGAAAATTATAGAGCGTGTTAAAAGCATCACTAGCAGAGGAATATTGAAACATATTCATGATTGCTCTGCTCCAAGGGCATTTATCATACCCGACAACTAAAATTAGCTTTTTATTTTGTTTCTTGGCTCGTGCCATAGCGTCGTCAAAAAGGCGACTTTGATCAATTTGGCAGTGCTTGAAGATCCGGTCTTCATCATAACATTGGTCTGGATTTTCTTGGGCAAATGCCTGAGAGGAAAGAGTAAATAGAATGAGAGAAAAAATGTGTGCATTTTTCATAAAATATTTCCTATATAAAAAGTTGAATAATGCCTCAGGCACAAGTAGGGCAGCTTACCATCTGGCCCGCTAGGGTTGTGGCCGGATCTTACATCAATGACTGGTGATATTATAGGAAACAAAACCCAATTTCTGCGATTTTGTACCCATTAGGGAACAGTCATTTAGTAGGTCATTTAGCTCATCTGCCAGGAAATCTACTTTAATAGCTTTTCTATGGCATGCTTTATGCTAGTAGTTTCGCGCATGATCTTTATTCCCCCTTAAAGGAGACAAAATGATGAAGTATTTTCCAGTTCTTGCCCTTTTAAGCTTAGCTTTTTCCTGTCAACAAAATAGTCATAGTGACCAGGAAACGGCAACAAAAAATATGACACAGCACCTAGGTAAAGATTTACAATGTGAAGTTAAATTTCTGGAACTTCAAAATGAGGGAGATCATGTGGTTGTTTTTACGGCACCCACGATGACTATTGATCTAGCCCAAAAAGGGCTACAACATACAAATTTTTATTACAGTAACAATCAAGCTGATTATCTCTCTATAAGGTATATAGGAGCAAAAAAAGCTTTTTCAAAAAAAGATGAAGTGTCTAGTGAAATAAAATATGAAGACGCCGGAATAATTACAGTTGTAAGTCATTGGTCGGAAAATGTTATCGACAAAAGAGTCAGTACGGCAGTTGATTTAAGAAGTGGTGATATATTTATCAATCAGGAATTTGATCTCGCAAAGAGATTATCTAATATTACCGTTTCATTGAATGAACCAGAAGATAAAAAAGTAAATATTGACCGTGTTCAATTATTTTGCGCTTCGCGTGGTAGCGGTCCTGAATTAGATTTTATGAAAGATGCGAGAGGCCCGCTTTAGTCACCTATCTTTTGGTAGGAGGGGGAGTAATCAGCTTACTCCCTGATATCTATTCAGTCTGCTAGAGAGCACCAGTCAAAATAAAAATTCTTACCAAAAACCGACCCTATTCCACTAAAATCTTTACCTTTTTATTTAGTCTCAGACAGGGTAGTGCTTTCAAAATCTCATTGTCGAGAATAATCTCATCAGAATGGATAAACTCAGCCGAGCCTAAAAGGCATTTTCGTTATTAGGTGGGAGTACGTTAAAAAAAGCTGGAATTAAACCGGGTTTGTCCATAACCTTGATTTTATTGATGAGGACTGGGCCTTTTATCACCAACGCTATTGCCGTATAAGGCCAGGATAAGGTGTGGGCTCTCGTTACACATATAAAAAAAGGTAATTACTAAAATTTGAACATGCAGATCTATTTCATTTTGGCCTCACCCAAACATGCTGGAAACGTTGGTTCGATAGCACGAGCGCTTAAGACTACTGGTTTTTCTCACTTGAGGATTGTTGCCCCAGAATGTGATTATATGGCCAAAGAAGCCCAGTGGATGGCTCATGGCTCCAAGGATATTTTGGAAAAGGCTCAGGGATTTGAAGTACTCAGCGAAGCGATTTCTGACCTTGATTTTGTTGTAGGCACAACTGTCCGGCAACGCTATACAACTTTTGATTATAAAGAGTTAAAGGATTTGCCGGGTATCATTGCAAATCAGGCGTACTACGCCAAAAAAATTGGCATTGTCTTTGGTAACGAATCAAGTGGGCTATCAAACGATGAGTTGAAATTGTGTGACGTAGTTTCTACAATCCCGCTTGCCGTTACTTATCCCTCACTCAATTTGTCGCAGGCTGTGATGATTTATGCCTATGAGCTCAGTCAAAATTTAAAGCAAATTCCAAAAATGAAGTGTTCAGAACACATTGTTTCAGCTAAGCATTTTAAAAACTTTAAGGGGCTTTTGAAAGCGACACTAAATAACTTGGGATTAGATGAATCCCATAAAATTTATGATCACATATTTTCGCGTCTTGGTAGCTTAAGCGCGAGCGATATTCAGTTAGTCCTTGAAGTTCGCAGTCGCATAGAAGGAAAGTTACAGGCGAAGTCTAGCCCAAAATAAGAATAGGTACCTTAGTCTGTGTCATCGTTTTAGATCAATGAGGCAAATTCTATGGCCATCTACTTAGCTTTGCTCCCTTGGCGAGTAGTATAATGAGCTGGTTTCTTGCCCGCTGGTCTTAATTTTCCCTTATCGGGTTTTACTCTTTTTGAACTAATACTTTTATTTGTAGAATCGTTTTGACTATTATTATCATGGTTGGAACCACATGCCATTACACTCAAAAGGTATATGACTAAAAAAAGAAGCTTCATAAATTTGTCCCTTATGTGAAAAATCCTAAAAGCCGCCCAACTATGTACCTAAAATTTATTGTCATATAGTCAATATGCAAGAAAGAAGCCACAGGCTTTATTTTTTAAAAGTAGGGCCTGTACTCACATCTAATTTAAACTATTGAAATCAAAACAGTTTCTTACGACAATCTTTTTTAAAAAACAAAAGGAAGCTTGAGAAACATGTTACGGATGATGCTAACCGATCAAGGATGGTCGAGGCTGGTGCCAATTTTGAAGAGCCTGCGAGTTCATTATTCACCTGGCAT
>JAUILP010000050.1 GCA_030432875.1 Oligoflexia bacterium
TCTTATAATGAGATGGTAGAACTGGCCAAGCTGTGAATCTTACAATGAAGAGGCTTGTGCGGGAAATCCGCAGGCAGGCTTCCGTGGGGAGTTGAGAGGATCATATGACCCTCTCTTCTTACCCGACGACTACTAAAGCAAGTGTGTTATTAATATACGTCTTTGTGCGTTAGAAATTTAAAATTTGATCTCATGGCGAAGGGACAAATCTCTAATAAATTTCCTTAGAAATGGCGGATCATTGCCTAGGAAGATTCGATTTCAAAATGCGTCTATGGCAGCTTGAAAAAGCTCTTTCGACCATGCATCTAGTCGCCGAGGGTCGATAATGAATCTTTCGATATCGCGTTTTGCTGCTCCAATATCGAGTTGCTCAACTTGGCATTTTGCCCATATACGAAATAGTTCGGGCGAAAACTCCCCTTCCCAGTGACCACTGTCACGGACTTTTTTTTCTAAATACAACCAATTGGGTTTCACCTTTTGCCCAATGTACCAAAGTACATCGTACCAGTCGCGTCCTTTAACGTTGTTTCTCAAGCCTCGACAAAACGTCGCATGGATTTTCCCAGAAAACAAACTTGTCAGATCACAAGTTAGTACTGAGAAAGGTTGTGGCCAGAAAAATTGTTTTGCTTCTGTTTGAAAGCCAGGAACTGCATCAGTATCAATCTCAATTTTTACTTTGATTAGAGACCCTTTTTGCGGTTTAAATTTCGATGCAGCCACTAGAAAACAGATTTGAGAATTAGCTTTAACAAATGCTGATTCTATTGGGGTTCTAATGCTTTTAGCCTTCCTTTCGACGGATGCCTCAATATCATAGCTTTCAAGTTCTTGCTGGATAGCGCCCGCGTACCTGGTAATTTCAAACTTGGTATCTTTCTTCAATAGTGTAAAATCCAAGTCTTCTGAAAATCGGTCGAGTCCATAAAGGATACGTAAAGCAGTGCCACCATAAAAGGCAGCATGCTCAAAAAACTTTGATCGCCATAAACCTAAAAGTGCGATTTCTTGAACTATCTCCCGCAAGACCATGGTTTCTTGCTCGCTACTCTTTGCGTTTGCCTGCCTGACTCTCTGTTTGATAATTTCGCTCATTGACAAATGCCTTCATTTTCTAGAACTTGAAAAAGCGTTTTGGCAAATGGCTTGCCACTTAATTTGCAAATTCTTCCAAGGTTACGACAGTTTAAAGAGTTGCTTATTTCTAGTCGCATATTATCAAACAGGTATTCTCGCATTGCTGGTATGGTGTCTATCCCTTCGGCATGATATAGCCTATCAAAAAGGGCTTTTTCGGGGCTCGCTATCAAAAAGGCACGCTGAGCATCGAGCTCAACTCGATTGACGCTGGCTGTATAGCAAGCTTTTTGCGTGACATTGAAATGAAACTCTCCGATTGGTGTCGAGTAGTGACGTTTCCGTGCAAATGTGGTGCTTATTACTGTTTGAACAAGTTCTGGAATCATACCGTAATAAGATAGAGCTGAATCTTCTGAGACATATGAGGGGCCGTAGATCATATTGGCAAGCAAGAATTTACTGTAATTTCCTTCAGCCTTGACATACAAGCCTTTTTTTACTCGTATAATCACTCCTGACTTTAGCAGGGCTCCGATTTTGTTCCTGGGGTACTTATAGCCTTTCAGCCTATCAGACAATATATTGTAATCAAATTCATCGCTTAATATAGAATCCAATATTTTTTGAGCCATTTTTTATAACCGCTATGTTGATTATCTTTCAACATATTGACATAAATTTCTATCTAAAACAATATTTTAAAGCTTTTTGATCAGTTCCTCTATACCTATCACCTCCATTTTAGCATCTATTGTCCAGTTTCCTTGTTGCGGATGAACGATGTAAAGTTTATCTAATTTTAAAATATCAATTGCCATGGTCATGGACGGCGTTACTTTAGGATTTGAGGTAAATTTAAATTCAAACCCGATTCTTTTGCCTCCTAAAAAAAGCATTAAATCTAATTCTCCTTGTGCATGCACTGCCCAAAAGTAGGTATCTTGTTCCCGCGTTGAGGTTGCTTTGATGATTTCTTCTAAGGCAAATCCTTCCCAGGAGGCCCCTAGTTTCGGATGAGAATCACGTTGGGCTGTCGTAAATACCCCTAGGAGTGAATGAAAGATACCACTGTCACGGATATAAATTTTTGGTGATTTTATCTGACGTTTGCTGATATTTTCAAACCAAGGCTGAACACGACGAACCATAAAGGTTCCGCATAAAATATCAAGGTAACGTCGAACGGTTGCATCAGATATATCAAGGGAGCGCGCAATTTCTGAATAGTTCATTTGTTGCCCATGATAGTGAGCCAGCATGTACCAAAAACGCCGCATTGCCAAAGCGGGAATTTTGATCCCTAATTGAGGGATGTCGCGCTCGAGAAAAGTACGAATGTACTGTTCCCGCCAATCACTGCTTTCTTTATCTGTTTTTGCGAGATAAGAACAGGGGTATCCACCGCGGAGCCAAAGTATTTTGGCATCTAAGTTAAGGTTTTCCCACAAACCAAATGGCCAAATTTCTTGAAAAGTTATTCTTCCTGCTAATGATTCTGAGCCTTTGGCCACCAATTCCCTTGAAGCACTTCCTAAAAGCAAAAAACGCGTGGGATTGTCTTTTCGATCAGCGAGCACCCTTAGCACTGGAAACAAATTAGGGCTCAACTGGACTTCGTCGATAATGACAAGACCGCTGAGATCTCTAAGTGCCATGCGAGGATCGCTAAGCTGGCTTTGGTGCAGCGGATCTTCCAGGTCAAAAAAACTAATCTCGGAAAATTGTTGCCTTAAAGCTTCGCTAAAGTACCTTGCTAGGGTTGTTTTTCCAACTTGTCGTGCACCAAGGAGGGCTACAACCGGAAAGCTTGCAAAACCTTCTTCAATCAATGAAATAATTCTAGTTCTTTCCAATGGTTACCCTTGTTTATGAAAATTCGATATTATGTGTTGAATTTTCATTATGGCTTTTTTATTGATAAAATGCAAATGCATTTACCCTGACCCCAGGGCTACCGCATCTACATTCTTGAATTTTCATGACCTGCACCCTTCATGACTTATTCCAGGTAGCTGATGTCAAACCCGACACGAATACGTTAGAGGTTGGTGCTAGTTCTACCCTGTTTTGCAGATCGTGCCCCTTTTAAAATGTTCATGGAAAAAAGCCGCAAGACGGCAAAATTTTCGGGTGCATGGTCTTTGCACACAGGGCTCCTTGTCTTAATCCAAATCGTTGCCGTATTTTTTTTATGTCTTGGCCAGTTTTTGTTTCAACAGGCACCAACAATAAAATCCATTTCGATCGCATTGGGCTATGACATGTCGTTTGAGTGACCAAAACCAAAGATGATAGGGTATCGTAAATGTTGTTTATGAAGAGCTACTTAGGCAGCATAATTTTGAATAAACAATAAAAATCAATGAATTAAACATGGTTCTTAAAGTTAATGGAATTTTTAGCCGATATATGTTATGTATTGTTATTGAAAGATATGGATTATTATGAATGTTGTCATCACAGGCTGGGCTTTTCAATCCTATCTGGACCTTAAACACAAACATGCCTTCACGAATGCGGAGTACCACGAAATCTTGCGACCTGATGCCGAACTGCTGAAGTGGTTCCCAACTGATCCAAAGTTTAAAGTCAGGTGTTTTTGGGGACCTGCAACCAAAGGTAATGGTGTGAGTGTGGGTGATGGCTACAAGATGAAGTGGGATTCGATTGGGCCAGGGAAAACTGAGTTGCGATTATGCGTTGCTATCATCGGATCTAAGGCATTTTTGTGCCAAGCGTATATAAAGAAAGGCAAGAACGACATTCGAGAATGTTTGAACCTTGAACGATACCTCAATTTGATTCGGAAAGGACGCTACCAACATAGAGGGCAAATATGAAAAACACAGCGAAAAAATTTGCATCTCGTGATGACCGCATTGTGGTTATTATGAAGGAAATGAGCCGCAATGGTTTAACGAATTCCTTTGTTTTAGATGCGGTAAATTTGGCGCGACAGGACAACGCCATCCTTGGCTTGCTAGAGCTGTGGGCTAATGAATCCGACAAAGACGAGCGATCTGAAATCATCGCCGACCTTCAAGATCACATTGATGATGACCGTGAATTGCCTCGTGATGGCAAACCCGTCGAGATGCCAAAAATTTCGTTTGAAAACCTGGATAAAGTTGCCGCTGATGTGGCGAAGTTTAAAGATCGATTAAAAGACTTCATTGACCGCAATGGCGGGGTTGTTGTCGTCGCCAAAAAAGTCGGCATGCCTCAGCCATCACTCAGTAGACTTTTAAACTCAGGCACCATGCCTCGCAGGTCTACACTCTATAAGATTGCCAAGGCTTTAGATCTAAGCGAGACAGATTTCTATAACCTTCCTCCTGTTTTCGGACACAGATAATACGAATGGGTAGAATTAAACTACGCGGCTTTTTCTCGTGCGACACTAAAATCATATTCTGCTTGCATTCCTACCCACATTTTAGCACTCGTACCGATGGCTAATTCTAGCTCTAATGCTAATTGAACTGAAATTCCACGTTTCCCATTAACGATTTCGTTAATTCTTTTTGGCAAGCAACCAATAAGATGTGCCAACTGAGATTGATTTAAATTCATTTCTTTCATGTAAATTTCACTAAGAACAATTCCAGGATGAAGCGGTTTTAAATTTTTAATCATCTAGTTATCCTCTATGGTAATTTTCAATTAAGACTTCCTGTTTTTAGGGACACTTTACCCATTTTACTGTTTTTAATTCTTCCCAAGACGTCCTTGAAGGGTTATTAATTTATTATCGCCAGTTTGCGCAAACCGATGCCTGCCCTTTTGCAAAAAGAATGAATTAAGGTAAAAATATGTCCGATTTTTTTGATTTAAATAGCCCTAAACAAAAAAGTAAAAAACAACGTTCGAAGCCTGAACTTGTTTTGCGGGATATTCAGGACTTAACCCTTCATGGTGGAGTAGATGATAGCGGGCAGCTTGTTTTTTTCGCAATTTTAAACGGTTTAGGTCTGAAAGGCATGTCGCTCAAGCTGTATTTTGAGCAGCTCAGTCGGTTTTATGAAAAAGGAACGCTGAACGAAATTTTACCGGAGGAATTTTGTTTTGACCTAAAAAAAATTTATATGTGCCGTGCGAATTATCCCGCGTTATCTGCCGCTTTGCCACTGCCATCGCCTGTGGTCATAGATCATTTTTTTGAGAGGGATATTCCTGATGAGCAAAAAGTGCAAGCAAAAATACAACTCGGTAAATGTTGCGATCTAAAAGCTTGCCGGAGCTATGATTTTTTGTGTCAGACACTAAAAATAGACGCCATCTCCATAGACAAAGCTATCAAAGCCACTGAAGCCAATCCTGGTCTTTTTACGGATCCCATGGCCCTGGTTTTGCAGGAGATAAAAAATTTGCATTTGGCTATTGACCAAGCTGAATCATCAAAAAATTTTATGGTGATAAGTTCGAATGAACTGATTGATGCCCTAAGCCTAGTTACGGATGATATTTACCGAAATCGTGGTTATATTTTGTCATCTTCATGGAATGTCTATTTTAAAGAATTGCGAGATTATGGTGAAATTATTCGTAAAACTATTGTGGACCCCAAAAATAGGATTGACAGCGATAGTCTCGAAACCGCCTCCCAGGCCCTTGGGAATAGACCGGGTTTGGGATGGATTTTGCTAGCCGATGTCGGTGTGGGTAACATCTCAAAATTTGTCGAAGCGATAGCTAAAATTCAGCGTTTTGGACCGGTTTCATCGGCCTCACGAAAAACAAAAATTGATTACCACTATGGTTGGCGTTACGGACTGGCGACGGAGATTATAGAGCCTCGTGGTCGGCGTTATATAGAGGCACTGGCAATCGCATGGAGAATAATTGTCAACCGCGCATTGGAAAAGAAGTGCTATAAAAGCCATGATTTAGTGATCACGGAACGTTCACAATTATGGTCCAAGCGGTTTAGTTCGGATTCTTCTCTGGGCACACTTCTTAACCAGATCCCTTCACGCCCCATCGCTAAGGGAGGTTACCTGGTGACGCATAACCAGAGGTCAAATATTAATTTAGATGCCACATCAATTAAGGCTGCGAACATAGTAGAAGATGTTGGTTCTACTTTGGTACTAGAGCCTGCTGTAATGAAACCCCATGTAGCTGCGACACCGGCTAAATCCGTCGCAAAAAAATTTGCCGGGACTGCGCAACAATTTACAACTTTGAAAGATATGGTAAATTGCGACAAAAATACAGATCACTATGGCAATAATACTTTTTATGCTGACTCAAACGAGCAAATTGTTTGGCCGAATGGACATTTGTGGCAAGCCATAGATCTGATTAAAACCATGGTGGCAGAGGCGACGTTATTCCTTTGCCCAGAAGTTCTTGCTCATGGCTACCTCAAATTGTCTCTAAAAAAATGGGATGAATTAGAACTCACAAAGAATGATAGAATGGGCGATTATTTTCAAGGTTTGAGTTGGCTAAGGGTTTATGATTGGTTCATTGGGACGACACCGCTTACGCAAAAGCCCTTGATTTCACGCAAATACCTAGTCTATCAGGATAATCATACGGTTAAATGGCTGCTAACACATATAGATGGTGGTTTAAGTTTTTCTCAGGTGCAGCTTAACGTAGAATTTACGACTCTAAAAAATGGCACTCCACAGCAAAGTGGTACAAACGTCATTGATTTCATCAGCTTCAAAAAAATGCTCGATGACGCCAAAAATTTAGTGGGGGACAAGAATGAGTTTGAAGTCTTTAGTGACTCACTGACGCTCTTGGGCCAAGGACTTCGTTTTGAGGCGCGGCCTTTTTTTGAAGTAAGTGGCGTTACAGTTAGCGAAGAAGAATGGTTTAAAGCCACAAAAGTGGGAACCAATTTTTACATTTTGCCTAACGCTATGGTAATTGATGCTAAGTCGTATTTGGAAAAAACAGACCAATTTATTGTGCGAAAGCGGGTATATGCGAAATTTGGGGCATTGCGGTTGAGTGATATTTGGCGGGTGCAGCAGAGGGTTTTAAAAGAATCTGCTAGCAACTTAGCTCCTGAAGAGTATATCAAACAGCTTAATTTGCGGGTTTTGCCAGTGTTAGAAGAGCTCGATCAGGTCACATCCACAACAATGCAAATGAGATTTTTAGACGATACCTTGCAAGACTTAGGGCCAATTTTGCGTCCCTATCAAACGGAAGGTATTGCGTGGGGGTATTTGCGTCTCAAGTTGGGGTTTGGTATTTGCATTGCTGATGAAATGGGCCTTGGCAAAACCCTTCAGGCTATCGCCTTAATAAAATTGACCCAAAATAAAAAACAGCCATCCTTAGTGGTTATGCCCAAAGGTTTGATTTTAAATTGGCAACGGGAGTTGGGAAAATTTGGCGGTAACCTCAGCTTTGCCATTTATGGTGAAGATAATCCGCCATCTACTCCTGATGTCTGGTTGCTATCCTATCCGCGACTGCGAATGTACCAAGATGAACTCGCGGAAGTAGATTGGAATTTAATTGTGCTAGATGAAGCCCAGGCTATAAAAAACTCTGATACTATGGTGGCTGAGGCCGTGAATCGCTGTCAATGCCGTCACCGTATTGCCATGACGGGAACCCCAATTGAAAACAAAGTTTCAGAACTTTGGTCAATTATCAATTGGCTTAATCCAGAGTATTTAGGAGAGCAAGCAGATTTTAATAGTTACATTTCCTTAGCTCGGTCATCGGACCAAAAGAAATGGCTTTTATCTCCCATTCGAGAGGTTCTAAATCCCCTGATTTTAAGGCGGCTAAAATCTGATCCGCAGGTTGCCCTGGGCCTGCCTGAAAAAATATATCAAGATGCTGCTTGTGAGCTTTCTCAAGAGCAAAACTCACTTTATGAAGCCGTTATCGAGACGGTGCTCGCAGAGGAAAGCTTAGCTAAAAAAGGGCTGGCGAGAAGCGCGGTGTTTTTAAAAGCCATTGGTCATTTAAAACAAATTTGCATTCATCCCGAACTTTTTTATGGTGATCAAAGTGAGAAGGACTTAACTGAGGAGTTGCACCTAGACAGTGAATCCTTAAAATTGACGACAAAAATCCGAAAAATTGTTTTTAGCCGGATAAAAACTATCAGCTACAGCAGTAACTACGAAGCATGGTTGGAACGTAGTAGTAAGCTCATGGCACTGAGGGATCTTTTTGAAAATTTGAAAAATCAAAGTCAGGGTATCCTCGTATTTACCCAGTATATAGGTGCTGGCGAAATGATAAAAAAGCTCCTTCAGCACAGTTTTGGTGTTGAAGCTTCTTTCATCCACGGTGGCCTAAGCACCACTGACCGTCAGGAACTCATTGATGAATTTGGTGAGGATTGCCAGCAACAGGCCAAAGATAGGCTTTGCCCTGTCCTTATACTGAGTTTGAAAACAGGCGGCGTTGGCCTTAACTTAACGTGTGCAGACAGAGTTATTCACTTTGATAGATGGTGGAACCCTGCAGTCGAGGATCAGGCTACGGATCGAGCCCATCGTATTGGCCAGTTAAATACGGTTTTTATTCATACGCTTACCAATAAAGACACGATAGAACAATCGATAGATAGGTTGTTTATCGAGAAACGGCAAATAATTGCGGATATTTTAGGGGCTGCGACGACTGAAAACGTTGGGAATTGGTTGGCGAATCGAGATAAATTCCTCGATCTTGTGGATCCAGCCCGCTACTTTTCAAAAAAATTGCAGCCTATACTTCAATAAATGGAATTTACTCATGTTAGAATCAACTGACTCACAATCAAATGATGAAAGTCGATGTACTACGTCGTCAGTTTTACCTTTTGCGTTTGCTGGCGATAGCCCGATTCTGGAGCAGTTATTAAAAGCCTGTTTAGCAAAAAGCCCCTGGATCGAGTTGCGAGAAGACGCCCTAATGCTCAATTGGCAACACGCCTTGGAACATCGAGCAAAAACTAATGGAGAACAGCCGGGTGATCCTAACCCAGGGGTTCTGGAGATATTAGAAAAGCTCATTCCTAAAATTGATTTTTCTCAATTGGCCGAACTGGGTCAATTTTATCCTCCTAGGAGTAATGAGACATTTTTACAAGCAAAATTGCCGATATCTGAGCTTCGGAAAGTGGATGAGATGAGCGCATTGGTACCTTCCATTGAGGAATTAATAGATGTTTTATCTCAATTTGAAGGTACTAATTCATTACGCCAAAAGTTGCTTGTTGACCTTAAATTTATTACCGATTGTAAGTTTGGTAAATATCACAAATATGAATATGCTCTCGGATCAAGATTTGTTGTTGCACGCGGGGATCTGATTTCTTTAGTCAATGGTAGAGCTAAAAGCAATGTGAATAATAGGTATTTTGGTGATTTAAAAACCTCGAATCACAAGGAATCTTGGGCTTTAACCCGGCGATTATTGCGATACATGTTGGATATTTTTGCGCTTATAGAGGGGCACATGAATCGACGGGAGACGCAAACAGATGGCCAAAATTTTTATGATCATTTCTATGAAAGAGTTATCGAAAGGTTTATGCACTTAGGAACTTTGGAAAAAAGTTTGGCGAGGTTGGTAAATAACATACCGTTTAATGGGCACGATTCAAAACAGGGGTGTTTTTTTGTCAATAGGAAGGAATGCATAGCTGCGCGGGGTTATAATTTAGAAACTGCCGATATCGTGGACAGAGAATATAGTGACATTGAGTACCTCATCTCGAACCTTATTCCATCGATATCTAGGTCACGCTATTTTTCTTTTGAACTTAACTCTAAAAAAATAGATAAACTATTTTCAGAAATTACGAAATCCTGCTACACGGTCAACAAGGCTTTGCATGGGTTACACGATGAATTCCAGGTAAAAAGTTATGATAACCATGGGCATCTTGGCAAAGCAATTGAGGATAATGTTGATTGGCTGTTTTCAGAAAATCCTATCTTTATCCTTTTCACCTCTGGCTTTTTATCGGCTTTTCAGCACAAGAACCACGCGATGAAAACCACAATTTGTCTTTCTCCTTGGTTGACTTCGGCTATTGTGGCAAAAAAAACCCTTAATTTGGAGCCATTTTCTTATTTGGGGCCAGACTCCTGTGATTTAGGGGAAGAGATGGCTGAAGAGCCGGAATTGCCAAAGGACGATCAAATAAGGACAGAGGTGTCGGCAAGATTAGGGGCAGAAGTTTGGCGTAATTTTTTTTAATTGAGTGGTTAACCAGAGTGAGTTACAAAGCAGAGCAGAAATAATTGGCATCAAGTCAAAATTATTGATTCTTAATCAGTTCTTCAATGGAAAATGGAAGCAGATTCAGTAGCGCGGTTCTCCCAGCTAACGATTGGGAAATGGCCTGGTTGAGTTCAAGCTGATGACTACCGGTGAGAATATACTGACCGGGGCGTTGATGTTGATCCACCATGGTTTGAATGTAAGAAAGTAAGTTAGGAACTCTTTGGATTTCATCAATTATCAATGGGCTAAAATTTATGCGAAATAATGCTCGTGGATCTGTCTGCGCTAGGGTTCTAATATCGGGATCTTCTTAACTGACATAGTTCATTTTGGGAAACGCTAATTTAGCCGCCGTTGTCTTTCCTGCTTGGCGTGGCCCAGTAATGGTCACGACTTTGTACTGGTGGGCCAGAATCGTTAACTCACTGATTATTTTGCGATAAAACATAACCCCTTTTAGGTTTATGAAAATTTGAAGTTCAACTTAAAAATAACATAAATTAGTCCATGGGAAGAAAAAGGTTGCTAACTCAAAATGGGGTGTGGAAACAAAAGGGGTAATCTCATAGGGTTAAAAAATGCCCAAGTTTAATGCCTGGGGATGATGGGGAAGGAAATGCTAGTTGGCTAGACATGCTGGCCGGAAGGTCTAGAAAAGGGGGACGTCCGAGAAAATTGGACAACAAGAAATTAAAAATTGCTAAAGAACTTCTTGAAAACCCCAGCCATAGCATTCAAGATATTTGTAGGTCCTCGAATATTTCACTAGAGGACACAGTATAAGCGTTACAGGAACCTAGTGTTTAATGGCTTGACCAAATTTTATTGGAATTATTATGCCTCAGATATGTTATTTTTATGGAATAAGTGTTTATATCCAATATATGGACCATAATCCACCTCATATTCACGCCATTTATAATGGGTTTAAGGCCACATATGATATCAAGGAAGCTAAAATTTTGTCTGGAAAAATGCCAAATAAAGCCAATTCTCTTCTCGAAGAATGGATCGGTTTACGGCAAAAAGAATTGCTTGAGGATTGGAAGCTTGCAAGCGAAGGCAAACAAGTATTTCCCATTTCGCCTTTGGAGTAATACATGATTATCGGTAAAGAAGAATATCTCGAAGTGAATAAAGTCGAATGGTTAAGTGGATTTTGCCTAAAAGTGCAATTTAGTGATGGAGATGAGGCTGAACTTGATTTGACTGAATTTATTAATTCATCAGACAACACCATTTTTCAGATGATAAACAACATTCAGGAATTTCAAACAGTAAATATAAATCCGGTTGGTGGGATTGCTTGGAAATGTGGAGTCGATTTAGCTCCTGAATTTCTCAAAAAACTAATTCGGAAATAGCTGATAAACCTTGAACTGATCTTACCCCCAAATTTCGAACAAAGTGAAAAAAAGCCCCGAGTTATATTTGCCATGGAATTATCGTGATACTATTTCTAACCTCGACTAATCACTTACAAAATGAACGCTCTCACGGCAATTTTTACCTAGGTTATAGATCAAGGGCTTAAGTTACTTGGTATAGGGGGGGAAAATGCCCAAGTTTAATGCCTGGGAATGATAGGGAAGGAAATGTTAGCTGGGTAGACCTGGTGACCGGAAGGTTACGCAGTTTCTAAAAATCGTGCGTAATTTGCTAAATTTCTTATCAAGTGCCGAAAGGAGTGAGGCAAATCCGTCCCATACTACACATTGATCATAAATTTTTGAGTAGCCATGCCCCCAAAGAGTATATGGGCACCCGTGCAGTCGTCGCATCAAGCATAGTTTCATCACCACCGGCAGTGACAACAACTTTCTTAAACACTTTTGGAAAAACTTTCTTTGCTTCAGTATCAAGCTCAAGTGGCCTGGCACTTTGAATTCCTAACTTTGCCTCAACCATTGTGATTTGCTCACCGTTTTCAATGATAAAATCAATTTCGTTTTGTTCTTTTGTACGCCAGGTATGTAAAACCCATCGCCTCAGATGGTTGCTATTGGTTTTAGCAATCTCAGAAAATACCAAACTTTCAAATAATGCGCCTACCTGAGGTGAATTCATAAGAGTTTCAGGTGCTTGGTGCCCCTGAAGACGGGAGCATAGACCGGTATCATAAAAATGCAGTTTTTTCATCTTTATAACACGCTTAGACAAGTTTGTTGCCCACGTTGGTAACAAATGAATGATAAAGTTACGTTGTAAGAGTTCCATCCATAGAGCCACTGTTTTACCATCAACCCCGATCAATTTGCCTATTTCTGAATAATTAATGAATTGCCCTGCCCTAGCCGCAAGCAAACGCAGCATGGAAATAAATTCAGCTATTTTTGACACGCCGCTGGAGCGAGCCAGATCCTTTTCTACAAAAGAGAGGAGATAGTCATTGAGATAGCTTATGGGTGACAATTCCGGGCGTTGAAATAATTCGGGAAAACCGCCTATAAAAATAATTTCACCCAAACTCAGATCATTGCGAACCCGCCAAATTTCCCTCACAGAGAGTCCGTGTAATTCATATATGCTGCATCTACCTGCAAGTGATTCTTTGACGGACTCTTCTAACTGGGTGCGATTAGAGCCGGTCAGCAGATATTGTGCCTTCACATTAGCCTTAATACCTGATTTAAGCCGCAGCCTCCTCTCCCTGTCGATGCGCAATTTTAATTCCGGGAATAAATTGGGGGCATATTGCACCTCATCGATGAGGCAGGGTAGCTTTAGTTTCTCCAAGAAAAAAGCCGGGTCATTTTGTGCTTCCGTGCGAAGGTGCAGGTCATCCAGGAATGCTGAAGAACGTGGATTCATTTGATCCAGTAAAGTTGTTTTGCCTACTTGTCGTGGCCCCCAAAGCAATAAGGATTCCAGCGATTGCTGTTGCTCTAGCGTGGCCTTTAAATCTCTAGGAATCATGGTTAAAACCCCCCCCCCAGAATAATATATGTCTATATTAGAATGATATTCGGAAATAGTCAATATATTGTAATAACATGGAAATTTGTGTCACCAGCCCCGATTAACTTCGAGGTCTCCTCGGAGAACACGACTCAGATTTTTTAAAGAGATCGTGTGCGAACCGACGGACAGGAAGGGGAGTATCTATCATAGGGCACAAAATCACAGTAAATGGCATGATGATGATCCATCGTGGCGGGGATGAGCTACCTGCAACAGTTGTTATAAAGAGAGAATTGCCTGACCTGTACATTAAAATCTATGCACCCAAACTTATTATTCTACTCTCAGTTTTCAGTTCTCAGCTCCCACCAGAATCCAACAAAAAGCTCACCCATTAAAAAACATCCCCCGCCCAAAGCTGCTTGAAAAAATCTTCCCAAAAAAGGTGCTCAATCCCAGAGGCAAACTTTAATGGCTGTGGATCGAAAGAGACGAGAATCATTCGCTTCCAAGTGTGTTCCTCTTTTAATGCTTTTAACCTCCTATGATCACGCTCAGAAACCTTGCTGGATGCTTTGACCTCAATGAGCACCTTATCCCCCACAACAAAGTCGGCCTCATGCTGCTGAGTTGAACGCCAATAGTTTAGGGAACAGCGTTTTTGGGCGTAAGCGATATAGGCACGCAATTCTTGGGCAATCAAGTGC
Organism: Oligoflexia bacterium; assembly: GCA_030432875.1. GTDB lineage: Bacteria > Bdellovibrionota_B > Oligoflexia > Oligoflexales > JAGOVF01 > JAUILP01. The sequence continues at coordinate 13,896 of JAUILP010000050.1, forward strand.
TCAAAAGCTCTACCGTAGACATCGGTCCCAGGAGAAAATGAGAAGATTTATTTAATAATTCTTTGATGTTAACGGTTCTTTCTAACATTTCGCATCATATCCATGTAAAAATAGTATAAATTCACGACATCGATTCATATTATAGGGTTTTGAATGTTTATTCAATGATTTTAGAGCCATAAGCTGTTTATTCTTAGTCAGTACTAAGGCAACAATGCCGCAAATGAAGTGAGCGTCCAGAGATTATCGGTGCCATTAGAGAGAGGCTCTGAAGTACCGCAAAATGCTGATATTTGTTAATAAAGCGGTTGAATATGATGATAATCAACAGCTCATAAAGTGACGGGGATGTTAGTAGGAGCTTAAAACTGCCGACATTTTATGTCTTTGTCGGTTAAATAAAAATTTTTTGGGATATGCATGGGGGGCTTCGAGTTTTGATAATAGAGTCTTGCTGAGCAACCTTTGCCAATTGTGTGGTTATATTGGTTAAATAAAATATTTTATTACCTTATATGGGCATATAATGGCGTAAAACAACTTTTATTACCCTAATAGGGCATAAATTTGTATGGACTCATGACAATGAATGATAACCAAATAGCGTACGTTACCAAAAGATTCGACCGCAAAAAAAAGAAAAAAATAGCCGTAGAAGATCTTTGCCATTTCTCATTTGGGAAACTCTGATTACCTTTTGATAGAAATATTAATGGTAATATTGTCCTCAGTAAAACGCCTGGTTTAAATAAATCGATATAGATAGCACCGGGAAATTCTCTTTTTACCAGAGTGGACTTTCCGGTTTGACGGATGCCCCACAAAAAGGCGCTTTAATAATGACTCAAATTTTCTCTGTCTATTCTGAAAAAAAGTTGACGGATGCTAAAGAATTTCTTTTTCAGAGATGATCTTGACCTTAAAATATTCCAAATATATACTTTTAATATTCATGAATTTCCAAAGTAATGGTTTAGATATGTATAAGCGAGAACTTAAACTACCCACGAGCCCTAAGACCTCCTTTTTTTTATGGGGACCCAGGCAGGTCGGAAAATCATCATTGTTAAGAGTGACTTATCCTAAATAAATTACAGCGATCTCCAAGACCGAATAGAGTGATCCTGAAATGAAAAGGATTCCTCACCGCCATATATTAATGTTCCACCGTGAGTTTTTTGTAGACCACCGAGCCAGGAAATCTGATCAAGAAACTCAGGGTGAAAAGTTTGCCCTGACTTTATTTCTATAAGATCCAGCTTAGCTCCTTTATCGATAACCAGATCCACCTCGTGACCATGCTGATCGCGCCAAAAATAAAGGGGCGCCTCTTTTCCCTGGTTAAAAAAGTTTTTTAAATAATCGACAATCACCCAATTTTCAAAGATAGCCCCCCTCAAGGGGTGGTTGTCTATCTGACTTGGCTCCTGTATGCGGAGCAAATAGGCCAAAAGCCCTGTATCATAAAAATACAGTTTTGGGGATTTGATCATACGTTTTGAAAAATTGCGAAAATGGGGAGCTAACGTAAATACGATGAATGAAGCTTCCAAAACACTTAACCATTTTTTTGCCGTGGGCTGAGAAATACCAGCATCTCCAGCTAATTGTGCATAGTTGAGGAGCTGCCCGCAGCGCCCCGCTGCTAGTCGTATAAACCGATCAAAGCTATTTAGGTTTTCAATTTGAATAAGGCTTCGCAAATCTTTTTCTACATACGTTTGATAATAATCACCATACCATTCGAGGGGCCTGAGTTTTTCTTTAAAAATGCGTGGATAGGAACCAAAAAACAAAGTGCCACTTAGGTCGGAAGCTTTTTCCGCCTTGGGAATTTCACTATACTGCAAGGGAAGCACATAAACAAGACGCGTGCGCCCTGCTAAAGACTGCGCAACTTGAGAGGAAAGTAACAGACTATTTGAGCCTGTTAAGATAAACCGGCGTTGATCGGTGTCATCATCGAGGATACCCTGCAAATAGGAAAGAATTTCTGGAACTCTTTGTACTTCATCGATGATGGCATTTTTTTGTAAGCCACGTAGAAACCCCAGAGGATCCATGCGCACTTGGGACCTGATATTAGGTTGTTCAAAGGATACATAGTCGTATTCAGGAAACACTTTTTTGGCCAACGTTGTTTTGCCCGATTGACGCGGGCCCATAATACTGATGGCGCGGTATCTGGATGTAAGATCGCGGAGATAATTTTCTAGGTGCCTTGTATAGAACATGGTTCTAATATAATGAGTTCTTAAGCGATTGTCAATATAATATTCAGATTTATATCCACAATTATCATTATATATCAGGTTATTATGCTTCAAAATTACGGGGGGGTCGTGCCAGACTTTCTCAAAATGTGGGCAATCGGCTCAGGGAAGTCCCCGCCAGAAAATGAAAATTACCCAAAGAAACGTACGCGCCATGATCATGATGGAATGCGCAATTTAGGTCGCAGTGGTGGACATCGACCAGAGCAAAAATGGTACTAGTAGGAGGAGATTGTGAATCACTCAATAAAACTCAAAACTAAAAAAGTTCACCATCCCACAAGCGCTTCACAAAATCCTTAACACTCAAAATAAGAATATTGTCCTCAGTCAAACGGCTGATTTCAATAAATCAATATAGGTGGCACCCGGAAATTCACTTTTTAACAGAGTGGACTTGCCGGTTTGACGGGTGCCCCACAGAAAGGCACTCTTTTTCATATTATAATTTAATGAAATCAGTCTGTTATACATTTCATCACCTTCGCTGCTAAAATTCATGAAAATCCGCAGTTTCGTTGCGAGATAGATTTAGCATAGCTAATTCAGGGGATTATGGCAAGCATCAGCCTGGCCTTCGTTAATTAACTCATTGCAAATAAGAAATAATCTATGGAACACATTTTTTCACTCAATTTATCAGCAAAAAAGTCGTGACATAAAACCTGAAAATGTATATTAAGGAGGGCAAAGTGACTAAGGCGTCACTTTAGAGCCAAGCGATAGGAATTTTAAAATGACAAAAAAAGTCGGGATGATAATAATTTTGCTCATAGGCATTGGCGCTGCAAAATTCATCTATTTAGATTTGCCTAAAAAAGGTAATGACGACCCCTCAAATAAATCATCCGTAGCATCTGTTTCAGCTTTAGAAACAACCGCCCTCACGCCCAAAAAAGATGATAATGAGATTAAATCCGAGCTACCGGGAAAAGAAGTTCATGTTACATCAGATCAACCCCCTACAATTGAGTCTGAGACTCAAGATAAAAATATTCCTCCCGTAGACCCTAATCGGGTTGTAGAGGCAAAATCAAATCCAGAACCCGTCACCAAAGATTTGGCGGAAGCTCCCGGCACAAAAGAAGAAAAAAAGCCTCTAAGCACGAAAGATTTAGCGGAAATGTTAAATATTTCACCTTCGATGGAATTTATCACTGAGGGTGGAAATACCCGAGTTGAGTTTAGTGCGAAGCCATCAAAAATCGTCCCCAATGACAGCTTTATTCGCCTCAAAAATGGTGATTACTATTTAGGAACTTTAACCCAAGATGGAATTCCCGATGGTATGGGAATCATTATTTACCAGGACAATAGTATTTATGAAGGGACGATCGAGAATGGCGCTAAAGATGGCTTTGGCAAATTCACTGATGCGGAAGGAATTGTCACAATAGGGAAATGGCAAAACGACCACTATGTCGATGAATCAAAAGAAATATCCGCAAAAAAGAAGGGTGCGTACAAGGTTGCCCTGGATGATCCTTACTTTTATATCGGGCACTGGGAAAAGAAACCTACTTATGAGGAGAGTCCTAAATATGAGGCTTTATGGATCGATTTTTCCTTTAATAGCAACCAAGAACTCACTCTGGCAATAAGTAGTAGGGAGCGAAATTCAGGGAAGCTTAATACCAAAGATATTAGTCATAAGGACACCTTGTCTTGGATAAAAACAAAGTTAAAAATTGTCAATGATAATGTTCTTTCATATTCAAAAAATAAGTATAAATTTAAGCGCCTTAGTAAGCGCGTGGTAGCTCCTGAAGAAGTAACTAAAAAGTATTCGATGTTTGAAAATTCCACATCAACTAAGGCAAAAAAATAGTTTTTTTTATAGTGATGTTTTCCACTGTACGCTAAAAAGACGGAAGATTTTAATTTTTAATCTCTGCTAGTGTGGCTCTTCTCAATGTGAAAATATTTTATGTTATTTTAGAGTATTTGATACTGGAACAAGCGATTTTACCCAAGGCATGCCTCTCACCGTAATGAAAATGAGAATCGGTTATGAATTTTAATCGTAGTCAGTCCAGGAAGAATCACTATAATTTCTGGCCTTTATGGATTTTCCTCTCAAGCTGCCGTTTGAAATTTGATTAAAAGTGAAAAACTCGTGACATAACGCTTACAAATGTATATTAATAAGGCAAAAGTTGCGACAGCAGCATCGGGCACTCATTTCGTAAGATAGGACTTTTAAGATGGCAAAAAGATTCGGGATGTTTTTGGTTTTGCTCCTCGGCTTTGCCGCAAGTAAAATCTTATATTCATATTTACCAAAAAAATCTATAGGCGAACCCTCCTCTGAAAAAATAGGAGGTGTATCGTTATCTTCACCTGAGTTACCCCTGAGTGGTGGTGTGAAAAATGCTCTGGAAAAAAAATCAAATCAAACACCTGACCAAAATATTGATGAAGGTTCACGTAAACCTGAGTCCGTTGAATCTGATACCCAGGAAAAAAATGACGCGTCAATAGCTCTAGGTAAGCTTACGGAGGCAGAAATAAATCCAGATTCCGTCATTAAAGAAAGGGGAAAGGCTCCTCCTCTTAAAGAAAATGAGGAAAGCGAAGAAGTGCGGGAAATGGCGTCGCAGGATGTGAAGGAGATGGTTGAAAAGGTTAATATTAGCCCTTCGATGAAAGTTTCCTTAGAGGATAAAAACACTAAAATTTTATTTAGTGATAGCCCATCAAAAATTGTTCCTGATGCGCGCTTTATACAACTCAAAAATGGAGATTATTATTTGGGGCTTCTCACGGAGACAGGATCTCCTACAGGTATTGGAATCCTGGTTTATGAAGATAATAGCATTTATGAAGGGATGTTTAAGAATGGCAATAAAGACCAGATAGGCAAATTGACTGATGCCAATGGCGTCGTTCATATTGGCTATTTTTATAAAGATCATTATGTAGGAAAATTAGATAGTCCCATTACAAGGCAGCTCGCGACATACAGAATAGCAAGGGAGGATCCCTACTTTTTTATTGGGCACTGGGAGAAAAAATTAACCTATTCTGAGGATTTTAAGTATGAGGTTCTATGGATGGATTTTTCCTTTGATAGTCACAATAAACTTGTCCTCGCAAGAATTAAACGGGAGCGAAATTCAGGGCAACTTCATATCAAAGACCTCAGTCATAGTGAAACTATGTCTTGGATCATGAAAGAGTTAATAATGAACAGTGAAAATGTTCTTTTTTTATCGAAAACCAACGATGAATTCACGCGACTCAGCAAACGCATCCAAAATCCTTTAAAGGAAAAAAGTTTCTCGCTAAGACAAAAAACATCATCAACGGCGACAAAAAAATAGCTTTTCTAGGTTTCGTGGTATTCCTCGCCAACACTCTGACAAAGCGTAGCTGTGTACATAGTTAAACTTAACTTTTCCCGCCAAATGTATTTGGTAATAATTTGGCAACAAATTCAGTTAAATCAAAGGTTTATATGGGGGTGCTGGAGATTAACATTAATGTGTCGCCATTCATTGTTTGTTAATTTATTATCCCTAGTTTGTATAATTCGGTATCTGCCCTTTAGCCAAAAGAATGATTCAAGGTAAAAATATGTCCGATCTTTTCGATTTTAATAGTCCTAAACAAAAAGGCAAAAAACCAAGCTTAAAGCCTGAAATTTTTTTACGTAACCTACGCGACTTAACTCTTCATGGTGGAGTGGATGATAGTGGGCAGCTTGTATTTTTTGCGATATTGAACGGCTTAGGTCTGAAAGGCATGTCGCCAAAGCAGTATTTTGAGGATCTAACGCGGATTTATCAAAATGGTCGGCTGAACGATATCTTACCGGAAGAATTTTGCTTTGACCTGAAGAAAATTGACATTTGCCGCGCTCATTACCCGTCGCTATCGGCAGCCTTGCCTTTGCCATCGCCTGCAGTTATTGATTATTTTTTTCAGGGAGACCTCCCTAACGAGCAAACGGAACGGGCAAAAATGCAACTGGATAAATGTTGCCATCAAAAAATATGGCGAAGCTTCGATTTTTTATTTCAGGCCATACAAATAGACGCCCCCACCATAGATAAAACGATTGACGTTGCGGCAACCTACACCGGACTTTTGACAGATCCCTTTACCCAGGTTTTGCAGGAGATAAAAGCCTTGCATCTTGCTATTGACCAAGCAGAATTGTCAAAGAATTTTATGGTAATAGGTACTCCTGAACTGAATAATGCCTTAGGTCTGGCAAGGGATGAGGTTTATTTTAGGGCGCGCCTATATTCTTCCGCTTCATGGAATGTATATTTTAAAGAATTGCAAAATTATAGCGAAACTATCCGCGAAACTATTGTCGACCCCAAAAAGCGGGTTTATGGTGATAATCTCGAAAATGCTTTGCAGACCATCTGGGATATGCCAAGCCTAGGATGGATTTTGCTAGCCGATGTCGGTGTAGATAACATTTGGAAATTTGTCGATGGGGTAGCAAAAATTCAGCGTTTTGGACCAATTTCAACAACCTCGCGAAAAGTAAAGGGTGCGATTGGTGAAGATTTTACTGGCCATTATGGTCTAGCAACCGAAATCATAGCGCAGCGAGGTCTCCGTTATTTAGAGGCGCTGGCGATAGCTTGGAAAATATTAGTCAACCGCGCTTTGGAAAAGGTTTGCTACAAAGATCATGATCTAGGGTTAACTGAACTCTCACAGCTATGGTCTAAACGTTTTGGCCAAGATTCGTCTTTAGGCACCCTTCTTAATATGAAGCCTTCACGCCCCATCGCCCAGGGGGGGGCTATTGTAACCCATAACCAGCAGACGAATTTAGATCTAGGTGCCAGAACTTCTGAGGTTCCTAGAAAAAAAGATGAGGGTAGTTTTTATGTGCGGATCGAGCCTGCCGTAATGAAGCCGCACGTAGCTGCGACCCCTGCTAAATCGGTCGCAAAAAAATTCCCAGGGGTTGCTCTACAGTTCACATCCTTCAGAGATATGGCAAAACGCCACAAAAACACTGAGCATTTTGGCAACAATCTTTTGTATACTGATTCGAATGAGCAAATTGTTTGGTCTCAGGGACATTTGTGGCAAACAATAGATCTGATCAAAACCATCTTGGCAGGAGCGGTGTCTTTCCTTTGTCCGGAATTTCTCGTTAATGGCTACCTCAAAATGCCCCTAAAAAAGTGGGAAGAATTAGAACTCACCAAAAATAATAGAGTGGATGATTTATATCTGGGTATTAGTTGGCTTCGGGTTTTTGATTGGTTGGTTGGAACGGCACCGCTTACGCAACTGCCTATGAGTACGCAAAAATATTTGATCTATCAGGATATGCATGCAGCTCGCTGGCCGCTAACTCATATCGACGGTGGCGTCGCTATTTCCGAGGTGCAGCTTAATGTAGAATTTGCGAATCTGCAAAGTGGTACCCCTCTGCAAAGTGAGACGAATGTTATAGACTTCGTAAGTTTCAAAAAAATGCTTGCTGACGCCAAAAACTTAGTGAGTGACAAGAATCAGTTCGAGGTCTTTAGCGATTCGCTGGCGTTGTTAGGGCAAGGTCTTCGCTTTGAGGCGAGGCCTTTTTTTGAAGTGAGTGGCGTTACTGTTAGTGAAGAAGAATGGTTTAAAGCCACCAAAATGGGAAATAAATTTTATCTTCTGCCTAACACTATGGCGATTGATGCTAAGACTTATTTAGAGAAAACAGACCAATTTATTTTGCGAAAGCGAGTATATGCTAAATTTGGAGCATTACGGTTGAGTGATATTTGGCGGGTACAGCAGAGGGTTTTAAAAGAATCTGCCAGCAACTTAGCTCCTGAAGAGTATATCAAACAGCTGAACTTACGGGTTTTGCCGGTGTTAGATGAGCTCGATCAAGTCACTTCAACAACAATGCAAATGAGATTTTTAGATGAAATATTGCATGATCTAGGTTCAGTCATGCGTCCCTATCAAACCGAGGGTGTTGCTTGGGGGTATTTGCGTCTTAAGTTGGGGTTTGGAATTTGCATTGCTGATGAAATGGGCCTTGGTAAAACCCTTCAGGCAATCGCCTTAATAAAATTGACCCAAAAGAAAAATCAGCCGTCCTTGGTGGTTATGCCCAAGGGTCTGCTTTTTAACTGGCGGCGCGAGTTAGAAAAATTCGGCGGCAACCTCAGTTTTGCGATTTATGGGGAAGAAAGTCCGCTTTCTTCTCCTGATGTCTGGCTACTCTCCTATCCTCGGCTGCGAATATACCAAGATGAACTAGCCGCAATAGACTGGAATTTAATTGTGCTAGATGAAGCGCAAGCTATAAAAAATACCGATACGATGGTGACTGAGGCGGTAAACCGCTGTCAATGCCGTTACCGTATTGCCATGACGGGAACTCCCATTGAAAACAAAGTTACAGAACTTTGGTCGATCATTAACTGGCTAAATCCAGAATATTTGGGCGAGCAGACTGATTTTAATAGCTACGTTTCCTTAGCACGGTCCTCGGACCAAAAAAAATCCCTTCTCTCTCCGATTCGAGAAGTACTAAATCCCTTGATTTTAAGGCGACTAAAATCTGATCCTCAGGTTGCCCTGGGTCTTCCCGAAAAAATATATCAAGATGCTTCCTGTGAGCTTTCTTCTGAGCAATCTGCGCTTTATGAAGCCGTTATCGAGACCGTATTGGCGGAGGAAAGCTTAGCAAAAAAAGGACTTGCGAGAAGTGCCATGTTTTTAAAAGCCATTGGCCACTTAAAACAAATTTGTCTTCATCCAGAACTTTTTTACGGTGATCAAAGTGAGAATGACATAACTGAGGAGCTGAATATAGAGGGTGAATCTTCAAAATTGAAATCAAAAATTAGAAAAATTATTTTTAGCCGGATAAAAAGCATCAGCCACAGCAGTAACTATGAGGCGTGGTTGGAACGTAGTAGTAAGCTTATGGCTCTGAGAGATCTCTTTGAGGATCTGAAAAACCAGAGTCGTGGCATCCTAGTATTTACTCAGTATCTAGGAGCTGGGAAAATGATAAAAAAACTCCTTCAGCACAGCTTTGGTGTCGAAGCCCCATTTATCCACGGTGGTCTAAGCACCACGGACCGCCAAGAACTCATCGATGAATTTGGCGAGCGTTGCCAGCGACAGGCCAACGATGGACTTTGTCCTGTTCTCATCCTTAGTTTAAAAACTGGCGGCGTTGGCCTCAATTTAACCTGTGCAGACAGAGTTATTCATTTTGATAGATGGTGGAACCCCGCCGTTGAGGACCAGGCTACAGATAGAGCGCACCGAATTGGCCAGATGAATACGGTTTTTATTCATACGCTTACGAATAAAGACACGATTGAACAATCGATTGATAGACTATTTATCGAGAAACGGCAATTAGTAGCTGATATTTTAGGCGCGGCGACTACTGAAAACGTAGGAAACTGGTTGGCTGATCGGGATAAATTCCTTGATCTCGTCGATCCATCTCGTTATTTTTCAAAAAAATTGCGGCCTATACTTAATTAAACGGGATTTACTCATGTTAGAATCAAATGACTCAAATTTAAACAATGAAGTTCGACATACTGCATCGCCAGTACTACCTATTGCGCTCGCTGGTGACAGCCCAATTTTAGAAGAGTTATTAAAGGCCTGTTTGGCCGAAAGTCCCTGGATTCAGTTGCGAGACAACGTCTTAATGATAAATTGGCAACACGCCTTGGAACATCGAGCAAAAGCTAATGGGGCCCTTCAGGGAGAACCTAACCAACGAGTTCTGGAAGTCTTAGATAAACTCATTCCTACTATTGATTTTTCCACGATAGCCGAGCTTGGTCAGTTTTACTCTGCACGACCTAGGAACACAGTATTACAAGCAAAAATCCGGGTATCCGAATTGCAGGTGTCCCATGAGTTTAACACCTTAGCTCGGTTAATTCAGGAGTTATTAGATCAAATTTCACAAGTTGCAGATATTGATTCATTACGCCAAGATTTGCGCGCTTATGTTAAATTATTTACGGATTTTGAGTTCGGCAAATATTATAAATATGAATATGACATCGCGGCGAGATTTGTCGTTGCACGCGGAGATATGATTTCGTTACTCAAGGGTAGAGCCCAAAGCAACATAAATATTTATAGTTATTATGCGAGGTCAGAACCCCAGAATCACAAACACTCTTGGGCCTTAACGCGGCGATTAATTAGATACAAATTAGATATTTTTACGCTTTTTGATGAGCACATGAGTTTAGGAACAAAGCAAACTGAGGACCTCAAATTATTTGATGATTTTTATAAAAACGTTATCGAAAGGTTCATGCACTTAGGTACTTTAGAAAGACGTTTAACGAGGCTAGTAAATACCCCATCTTATAATGTGAAGGATTCAAAACATCGTTGTTTGTTTATCAGAAGGAATTTTTGCGGTGGTGGGCGCGGCTATGATTTAAATAATAGCGAATTAGTCGACAAAGAATACTCGGAGGTTCAGTACATGCTTTCAAACCTTACTTATTCCCTGTATACAAAATACTATTCTACCAATATTTTAAATCATAAAAAATTAGGGAAACTGCTTGCAGAAATTGACAGGTCCAGCATTCGAGCTGATAAGTCATTCAGGCTATTACATGATGAAGTAAGTGAAATTAGCAATGATGAAGATGGGCATCTTTGCAAAGAAATCGAGGACAATATCGATTGGTTGTTTTCAGATAATCCTATCTTCATTCTTTTTACCTCTGGGTTTTTGTCTGCAAATCAACCAAGAAACCACGCGACTAAAGCCACGATTTGCCTATCACCTTGGTTAGCGTCTGCCATTGTCGCAAAAAAGACCCTCAATTTGGAGCCATTTTCTTACCTAGGACCAGACTCCTGTGATTTGAGGGAAGAGACTGAAGAGCCGGAACAGTCAAAGAACAAGAAAATGGGAACGGATTTATCGGCAAGATTAGGGGCAGATGTCTGGCGTAATTTTTATTAAAATTCCTAACAATTCGTGCGCCAAAATAAGAGAGGCATATCCTTCGGGGGCGAGTATCGCCTGGGAAGGGGAATAGCTTCGCAACCTCAGAAGTATAATTCTTCTAACTTTTCAGCAAATCACCTAATTTGATCTCTTAGCGGCTTTCCTGCAACGATGAGTCCCTCTTCTAGGAAAACCTTTGTTTCACCTTCTAGGGCATTGCTAGAATAAGTTAAGCCAATGCGGAAGTATTCTTTGATTGGCTTCACGTGTGCTTCGTCGATTGGCCTGAATTGTTAGATCTGCTCATTAAGTTTATCAGCGGCTCCCGGCCATAAGGTCGGATCGCCGCTAGGGAGTAGGGGTGAAAACGTAGATAAAAACCGAGCAGTGGCGCACAGTTACGCATTAGGTTCGGTCTATTGATGATTGTAATTACGCGAAAGGGCTGCCAGAGATCAGTTCGATATTTTTCATGACGTATTAATCGAGTAGGCTGTGACTTGAAACCCGAAAGCGATGGCGTCCCATAGCTGGCCCCAGCCAGTTATAGGAATGTCAAAGACTATAGCTCGCATTTTTCTCCCAAAACGACTTCTTGTTGATTCTTTTAGCTACAGCTCGCTGAAAAGCTTTGCAGCAAAGAGCTTGCGTTTGATCAATAAGAAATGCCAGCATCATTAGCATTGCGAAATTTACAGATAGGTTTTTGTTTCCATGCCCAAAATTGTACTCGAAATGATAGCCCTGGTTCTTAAGCGTATTAAATGTTTCGTTTTCAATTTTCTAGCGTGCGCGCCGTCCCCTCATTATTCATTCTACGTTTCCCGGAGACAGATTATAATCTGTGACCCAGCTGAATTCCCGTACTTTGCCATCTTTACCATTCTCCCAGTATCTCAGAAAATTGATGTAAATAGTGTCATCACCTGCTGTTAATGGCACCTTGTTAATGAATTGATATCTGTGGGTTACATTATTTACTGTTTCCTCGAACCATTGCGACTCACCATGTTCTGCCTGGTTATCAATCGATTCAAACAGGTGAGTGTGGTCTCCCGGTTTTACACTAAGAATGAAGTTTAATTGAAGGGATCTCAAAATCTTAATATGAGGGACATTCGCAGATAATCCATCATCAATAACAATAACGTCGAGATGAGGATGCTCACGACGAAAATCCATTAACAAGCGTTGAGAGGCGTTTCGCTCACAGTCATTTTTTTGAGCTCCATCTTGTTTAATTATCGGTTCGGGAGCAATGGGAATAACTTCTTTGTGATCAGGATGAACAATGAAACCGGCAAGCTTTTGATGGTAATATGTTGTTTTGCCGTCCCGATGCTTTTTAACGCAGCAGTTTTCACAATGTACTTGATTAGAGGGAAAATAACCCGTACCGTCTAGTGAAAGAAGGACGGCACCCCGGTAAAAAATTGAAATGCTTCACGGTTTTTGCCGCGCTGCACTTGAGCAAATATTTTTTTGAAAGGAGTTCTAAGCTCTCTGGGGTCCACATCGTCAAGAATTTCTCGGACACGGCTGTCACTTGGTAATGTTTTAAGACTAAAAAGCGCGCACAAATTTTACTGAAGCTGCTCATCATGCCTGCTTGCATGATCAAATTGCAAAAGAGATGGAAATTTGAGACTAAAAATCGCGAGCCCTGACATCAAAACATCAGACATGGGATACGCCCTGCTTTTATCTCGGGTGTCCGAAACTTTAGAAAAACACTTCCTAACCGTGGAATACAGACCAGGTGCCGACAGCGACTGCCGAAAAAGCGTATCAGAATTCACCAGAACCACCTATGTGATATTTCTGACAGAATAGACGCTAAGAATCCAAAATACGACAAAAAGTTTACGAAACTCCCGCACTCAAAGCCGCATTAGCGGCGATCCGGCCTTATGGCCGGGAGCCGCTGGCAAGAGTATCAGGGCTTATAGGGATTGTCGGGAGCTGCTGTGCTTTATTGCTAATATTGTCTTGGGAGGGGGTATCCACCTAGAACTATTATGAGAAGTAAAAAATTGTAGGATTAATTTAGTTATTACAGATGATTAAGAAGAACCGACTTTTTCGGGGTCGAACCTGATTTTGTCTTGACTATTTCCGTTAGGGGTCGGAAAATGTCAGCATGAGCTCTATTATTAGAAAAAGACCGTTATATCAGGATATACTGGCTACCTACCACCAGCTTAATCAAATGATCTTTATCGCTGGCCCTCGACAAAGTGGTAAAACAACTTTTGCAAAAAGCCTGATCCCTCTTTTTAAAAGTCATCTTTATTTTAATTGGGATATCGCCACCGATAGAAAAACCCTCCGCAGTGACCCATATTTTTACGAGGCCTTAGATCATCCCCCTGGTGAAGTACCGATTTTAATTTTTGACGAAATTCATAAATACCGGAATTGGAAAAATTACTTAAAAGGTGTCTTCGATCGAGATCAGGGGCGCTATAAAATTATAGTTACAGGTAGTGGGCGCCTAGACGCTTTTAGTAATGGGGGAGATTCTCTTGCAGGTCGATATTTTTTAATGCACATTTGGCCATTTACCATAGTGGAACTTTATGACGGCAAGCAAAAATCAATGGCCTCCTTTCTGTCAAATCCCCTGGACCTAGCTGATAATATTAATGATCCCATTCTACATGAAACTTGGGAAAAACTTTCTACACTTAGCGGTTTCCCTACGCCGTACCTGGCAAATTCTGAGCCCATTTACCGAGTGTGGAGCGATACCTATAACAATCAATTGCTAAGGGAAGATATTCGTAATCTTTCGGGTATTATAAAAATAGATCAACTTGAAGAGCTTTTAGAGCTCTTGCCAGCCCACGTCGGCAGCACAATTTCTTTAAATAATCTTGCAGAAAACATAGGTGTATCTTTTGATAGTGTCAAATCATGGTTAGAAACTTTTGACCGATTTTATTTAACCTTTCGTATTGCCCCATTCTCTTCTAAAATAAGCAGAACTCTCACCAAAGAAAAGAAACTATATTTTTTCAATTATGCGCAAATCTCTGACTTAGCAGCACGCTTTGAAAATATGGTAGCGCTTGAGTTACTTCGAGCGACCACAAGTTGGAATGAAAGAGGTCACGGGCGTTTTTCCCTCAACTACATTCGCACAAAAGACAAGGAAGAATGTGATTTCCTTATCTGTCGCGATAAAAAACCTTTATTGCTTCTCGAATGCAAATACGCTGATAAAAATATCTCAAAAACATTACTGAAATTTGGAGAGCTTCCGGTCAGCATGTCTAGCCAGCGAGCATTTTCTTCCCTATAATCCCCATTCATTAAACCTTGGCATTTTTACCCCCATACCAAGAACCTTAAGTCATTGATCCGTAACCTAGGTAAAAATTGCCGTGAGAGCGTTCATTTTTTAAATGATTAGTGAAGGAAACAATTTATGACAAATGAAACAGAGTTGGAAAAAGCATCTGAAATTTTTGCGCGATGGCGAAAGAAAAATGACCATAGAAAGGGGACCTACCCAAAAGAACTCCGTGATTTAGCGGTGGAGCTTAAAAATGAATATGGAAGTAAGCAAGCATCTGAGGCTTTAGCCGTTTCTCCGAGCTCGCTGCACAACTGGTGTAAGGCCCCCATATCTCAAAAGGCTCTTCCTCTAAAGACCACCAGCAACATGGTTATGCCTTTTGTTGAATTAAAACATTCTGGAAAATATGTGGCATCAAGCATTGAAATTTTACTTCCTAGTTCCATCAGTCTAAAAATCAGCGAAAGTGTTTCCCTGGATTTTGTGGGGACTCTTTGTCAGCATTTGCTGCGCCCCAATTAATGATTCAATTATCTGCACAAACGAGAATTTTAGTCGCTCGTGATCCGGTAGACTTTCGAAATGGTATTGATGGTATTTCTTGTTTATGCCGCCAAAAATTAGGAGAAGAGCCTCTTAGC
>JAUILP010000051.1 GCA_030432875.1 Oligoflexia bacterium
GAGTCTGCATAGGCTCTTTTAGCTGAGAAACACCCATTGATATTGTTTGTTTGTGCATAACTTTTTTCCGTGCCTCGCCCTGGACAATATCCAATGCAAATGAATGACTTTCAATAGCAATGCGGATACGCTCAGCAAGATCATAGGCCGCTTTTATATCGGTGGCGGGCAGGATTATGACAAATTCTTCGCCGCCAAAGCGCCCCAAAATATCATCCTTGCGCACCACAGATTTGACGAGCTGCGATGATTCATAGAGTATGACATCACCAGCATTGTGGCCATAACTATCATTAACTTTTTTAAAAAAATCGAGATCATAGTAAATAATAGATAAAGGCAATCGCGATGAACGAGAGTAGCGTATTTCGCTTTCAAGATTTTGCAGCAGGTATTTTTTGTTATATATCTTTGTACCTTCATCGATGGTCGCCATACGGTAAATTTTGTCTTGAATGAGGGCATCGATATTGCTGCTCGCGCAGTATTTAAAAAGGACATTACCAATTTGCAAAAAGTCAGAATCCTTTAAAATTATTTTTCCAATCAATTTTTCATGATTGACCAAAGTGCCATTGGAACTTCCGAGATCTTCAACCTCGATGGTATCATCTCCCCGCGTATTTACCCGAGCATGTTGCCGGGATACTGAGGCCTCGACGATGACGATATCCTCGGTCTTTGAGCGTCCTATCGTGATGGATTCTTTTTCAATGTGGTATATTTTCCCGAGCTGGTCGCCGCTATATTGCACCAAACATGGTCTCTTGCGCCGACTGGGCTTAAGAATACTAATATTATTCACATCCGCAATTATAGTTTCGTCACTCATAGCGTAATGCACACCTCAAGTATACGGTAAAGGAAAATCAATAATTTTTCTTACTCTTAAGTTTACCACGTCTTCGCCAAAAGCGAAAAAGTGACTTAGGTCTTGTTTTCTAGCAGCACAAGAACCAAACCTAAAATCCTATCGGTTGCCAGACAAATTTATTTATTTTTTTCTTGGAAAAGGTAGAAAACCCCAACGAGGATTAGAAGTTTTTTTTAAACACCCGCGAACCTTTGTATATTTTACTCTATAATTACTTGGTGTTAGTGAGAATTTTTGCCATCAGGGTATTGTGCTCCCGTAGCCCTAAGGACAGCCGTAAACATCCATTCAGGAGCGGGCCGCGACTAACATTTCGCACCAGAATTCCGCCGTCTAAAAGATCTTGATGAACTTTTAAGCACTGTTCTTGACTGCCAAAACGGACCAGGAGAAAATTCGCTTGCGAGGGAAAAACCCTAAAATTCATTGCCGTTTCCGCTGATTTTAAGGATTTATATAAACGGTCCCGCTCCTTAATGCTCATAGCGACACTTTCGCGAATTCTAGCGGTAAGCAATTTGTCAGAAAAAACGACCTCTAAGGCAGAGATTGTCAGTATATTGATAAGAAAAGGAACATTAACTTTTCTTATCAAATCGATATAAACTTTTGCCCCCAGTAAACACCCTAAACGCAGGCCAGCGCTGCCCAAATTTTTTGAAAACGTGCGCAGGATCAGTAAATTCGCATATTTTTCAAGAAGGGACAAATAATTTCGGGGAGTAAAATCATAATAGGCTTCGTCGGCAAGAAAAAGCACCTCTGGATTTTTTTGCAGTAGCTTCTCAAAGGCATCATAGTCGAGAACATTGCCCGTGGGATTATTGGGCGAGGCGAAGATAACGGTATCATGAGGCTTGAGACTATCCAAAGCTCCAAGATCATATTCAAAATCCTCAGTGAGTTCCCATGGGGTGTAAGGTATCCCATAATACCGGCAGTGACTTTCAAACAGCGGGAATGAGGGGCGTGCTACATAAAGTGTCCCCTTGCCTTTTTGCCTAAAAGCGCTCAAAACCAAGGAGATGAGATGATTTGACCCCGCAGTAAGAAGCAAATTTTCCTGAGGAATACCAATAAAATCAGCAACAAGATGGGTCAAATTGATGGGGTAGGGCTCAGGATAAACGTTCCAGGGCTTATTTTGTAGTTTTTCTAAAACCATTTTTTTAATGTCATCAGGCCAGTCCCAAGGAGTTTCATTCTGATCGAGTTTTAAAGGGACCGTGCAAGGCTCTAAGGTATATCCCTGAGTATTTTCTAAACCTTCACCGACAAAATTTTTAACAAACGTTTCTGACGGATTTGCTACTGACCTCAAATTTAGCATCATAAAACTTCCTCTTAATGATTTTAATAACGTATAAAATACTTCAGAAAATCGACTTTGCCCAGAGGTTTAGTCGATGCGAGTGTCTTGGTCCCAGCCGAGGCGACGCCACAGGTGATGATAGAGAACGACCGAAACGGCGTTGGCTAAATTTAAACTGCGCACACCCTCGTGAAACATGGGAATATAATAAAAGTCATCAGGATACTCTTCCCAGATATGCTGGGGCAATCCCGATGTTTCATTGCCAAAAACAAGCAAATTGCGGTCTTTAGGAATTTGGGTGTAGGGCTTAGCCTTTGATTTTTTTGACAAAAACACTGGTTTTTCCCCCGTGTTTTTTACAAGGGCAGCCAGGTTTTTATGAATTTCTAAATCCAAAAATGGCCAGTAATCTAGCCCTGGACGGCGCAAATTTTTATCGGTCAAACCAAACCCCGTCGGTTCAACAATATGCAGGCGGCACTGCGTAGCAGCGACTAAGCGCCCAATATTACCAGTATTTTGAGGGATTTCTGGGGCATGCAAACAAATATGTAGGTGATTTTTTTTCATGCGATGGCTTTTGCCTCAACCCTAATGCGCATCAGTGAGATCAAATTGATCCTGTTTTGATGGAAAAAAAGCAGGATGGTGAATCTGACACCAATACATATCCCGTTAAAAAACATTGCCTGAGCTGCCAAAATCCTTGGTACAGAATGTAAAGCATGGTTTTTTTCATTTTGTTCATTCACAAAATTGTCTCAGGCAAAGAATTACAACTACTCACCAAAAACCCACGTTACGCTGCTAAAGTTTTTTTTTAAGGAAAGAAACTATGACCAGGTATTCGTCCGGCATATACCGCACCAGGTCCCGCATGTACCGCACCACGTCACGCACGTCACGCATAAATTGGTGGGTTCATTATATTTTTTGTGGTACTTTTGACAAATGCTTTTTTTGCTGCCTTGACTTGAGGGCAAACGGCACCATAGTGTATAGAATTGATTATTTTTATGGAGAATATCATGGGTCAAAATACCTTAGCAATTGATGATGCAAACTTTGATGCAAATGTTTTAAAAGCAACCACCCCAGTGCTTGTCGACTTCTGGGCCCCCTGGTGCGGCCCCTGTATGGCGATTGGCCCTATGCTCGAAGGCTTAGCTGAAGAATACGCGGGAAAAGTCAAGATTGCCAAAATGAATGTTGATGAAAACGCCAATATCCCTGCCCAATTTGGTGTTCGCTCCATTCCTTTTTTAGTCCTATTTAAGGATGGCAAAGTTGTGGATACCGTAGTTGGCGCTGTACCTAAAGCAAAAATCACCGAAATGTTTAATAAAGTTATTTAATATCTTATGCTTACGCCCCCGATTTCCCCAGATGCTCGCGGCCACATTGACCGGGAGCTTTGGGCACGTGGTCTTACTTTTGTTGGTGTGGATGAAGTCGGACGCGGCTGTCTTGCCGGTCCCGTGGTTGCGGCGGCAGTTATCCTAGACCCAGTCAAATTTAGTCATTTATCCCATTTAGAACAAAATATCATCCGCGATTCAAAAACCCTCAGCGTGCGACAGCGTGCCCAAGCTGAAGAAATTGTGAAACAAGTCTCTTTGTCTTTGGGTATAGGCAGTATCCCCGCCCGTGAAATTGAAAGGTTGGGGATTTTACCGGCGACTTTTGCTGCCATGAAGGCGGCAATAACACAAATTTCTGTGCGCCCAGACTATATTCTTGTCGATGGCAATCAAGCGATACCGGACCTTGATATCCCGCAAAAACCCCTAGTCAAAGGTGATTTTTATTCCTATGCCATTGCTGCCGCCTCTATCATCGCTAAAAACTACCGTGATGCGTTTATGGTGGCCTGTGATAACAAATATCCAGGCTATGGATTTAAAAACCATGTGGGTTACGGCACCAAAGAACACCTCCGTTCGTTAGAAAAGCTAGGCATTTCGCCTCTGCATCGCCGCAATTTTGCTCCAGTTAGAAACATGCTTTCCAGTCCTATTGCCTGAGTCAGCTATAATTTTCACTTATAATGCGCCAATTTAAATGTCACTTCTCTAACAAATTTTTTTGATCTATTTCTAAAGCCGTAAGAATTTTTTTTAAGCGGCACTAACTCAATACACCTTATAAAGCATAAAGTTTTTCTTAATGCCTCCATTGTACAGCCAAGCAGAGGATCTCCTGGCTCGGATACTTGTAGCACAGGGCTGGACCATTCTCGCGAGAAACTTCCGTGCTGTGGGACTGGAAATTGATATTATCGCACACAAACACCAATGTTTACTGGGCGTCGAAGTCAAATACCGAAAAGGGTACGACGGAAACTTATCCCAACTCGAAAACTTATGTCCCTTAGCAAAGCGCCAACGTATAAAAAAAGGAATTATTCTCTATCAATCGCGCACTTTAGTAGAAGCAGGCGAGCTCCGTGGTGACTTAGCCATCGTCACGAGACATAACTCTAAAGTTCGTATATTTTATCACGCTGATATCACTCGAGATCTGAGCATTATTCGCTCACCAATGAAATAGTCCCCTCATTCGTCAAATTTAAAACAACGACAAAAATTCACGCGCATTTTACCGCAATTCACTTTGGATACAGTTCAACTAAATGACTGTTATATTATAAATCCGCGACCTTATACTTCACTAAAATAGAGTGACTGTGAAAAAACGCCACAACCAAATAACCACATGAAAAATTTTGCTTAAAACCATAAATTTTTTATTTAAAAAAAATATTCAGCTCCAGTTTAAAGTTTATAAGCCGATGTCCGAGGTGGTTTTTAAGGGCATTGATGCATGTTATAATTTTTAAACAAAATATTTATAACGAGTGTTTTTATGCCTTTTCGGTCATGGTGATTATTTTTCTATGGGATTTGGACTTTTTATCTAATTTTTTTTCAGGAGGTGCGAATGATGACGAGTACACTTAAAAACACCGCTCTAGGAGCCGCCTTATTGGCGCTAACTCTGGGAAGCAGCTGTAGTAGTAAAAAAACAGATGCGGCAGCGACACCAGGCTCAACAGACGTCACATTTTCTGGAACTCTCGCCTTGAGCGGAGCAGATACCGCGGCATCGCTACTCGCTACGTCTTATCAACTCTACTGTGTCACTTTTTCTCTCACCCCCACGGCAGGCTTTGCAGATGCTGATGCAGATGGCGCTTTTAGTGAAAAAATGGAAGGCTTTGCGGATTCGCCCTTTGGTTGTTTTTTAAGAGCAGACAATAAAGTTCTTGGAAGTGTCGTTTTTGAAGCCGATTCTGGTCAAGATACGACCCTTGAAATCGGTGCTGGCGAATTCACGATGGATATTGTTTTTGATGTTAAAACAGGCACTGTCGTCGCGAAAAACCTTGGTGGTTCATCTGTAACCGGTGGAGAAAGTGAAAACAAACTCGCTGGTGCTACTGGCATTCCCACTATTAAAGGTACTTACACTATGGAGTGCAATACAGATGATGTTATGGTCAATCAGCTTCGTAGCGATGAGTTTGCGAGCAAGACATCAGAGGAAAAAGCTGCTTTGCTTTGCCCTGAAGACATGGGTGGTGACGAAGGCATGACTTTGTATTTGAATGATGAAACCAGAAGCAGTGATGGCAAGCGCTTTATTGGCGTTTGGGCCAGTGAAGACGCCTTTAACGCTTGCATCGGAGATTCTGGGAGCGAATTCGACCCTAATTTCAGACTTGCTATTGATGGCACCGAATACTCTATGGATTATTCGAGCCAGGCAAAGTATGAGGAAAGTTTAGATACGATTTATCCCGCTCTCCCTGCTGAGTTAAAAACAGCCCTATATAATTCTGTTCTTACCACCCAGGAGCAACGCTTTGGTTGGTGCCGTGAAATGGCAGACAACACTTATACCGAAGACAAATGTAAATTTTATATCCCCGAAATGCAAAAGTGCTGGAAGTTTGATCCCGAAACCGATAGCCATAAAGAGGTCGACTGCTATCCCAAATGGTATGAAACATACAGTGATATTCCGGCTTCAGCGACCTTTGAAGGTACCGGCGTAGCGAAAGAAATAACCTGCCGTAAAGACGGAAAAGAGGGCTATAGGTGGTGTAACTGGGACACTGAAGTCGATGAAGACGGTTTTGGTACTGCAACAATATACGTCACTGAAGACGGAGAAGATGGTAAAGAAATTATGTTTGCCTGTCAACTTGGGGATCGTTTTGAAAACCGCAATGCAGAAGCGGCCACTCTAGCAGAACAAATAGCTGCCTCAACTCCACCAGGCGCTGATCAATGCGAAGATACTGATATCGCTGCGTATGCTGGCCTTAAAAAAGGCTCCGTCTTCGACCTTCGTCGTCTCATCTCGGATGTTTTTGGCAGTGATAAAGAAGGTGGCGGAGGCGACAGCTCAAGCGTCTGTGATATGTATAGCGTTCCCAGCGGCTTTACTTTTGCCAGTTGCGAAACAAGTAGAAATCTCGCAGCTTGCTGGCAGTATTCAAGCATGGGTATGGAAATTGGTTCAGATGGGACTTTAGACGCAGCTTCTGGAGATAATATGGGGTGGTTCCCCATGGACAAAGCAGATGATTTTTGTCCTACTGCAGCGGCGGGATTTTCTAATCAAAATAAATACAATACGGACTCACAAAATTTATGCCGTGCAGAATTTGCAAGCAAATCTGCTGCGGCTCAAGCAGAGCTTCTCAATCAATTAGCTCTCTCTTATGATATCGTATCGGACCTACAGTGCAATGGATCCGACTCACTTAAAAGCATCATAGCAAGTGCCAAATCGTCAAGCTGCGCGGCACGGGTACGCTATGACCAAATGTGGGTCGGCAACGAAGGCAAAGTTACGATGACCTGCGGTGGCGCTGATAAATGTTACGATTCTGATGGCAATTTTGTTGGCGATCTTAGTGCACGCTTTGCTCTCATGGAGTTAAAAGGCAAAGGCAATAACTTCTCCATGTCTGACTTTAGGAAATATCAATACATGAACTGGGATCCCGAGACAAATGAGCAGTCACTTTGTACTGAGTTTAATAAAACAATTATTAGTTCCAACGATCGCGCTGAGTCGGGTGGCTTTATTACTCAATTTGCGGCGATGTTTGAAGAAAAAAGTGATAGTAAGTGCGAAAAAGTTGGCTCTGACGACAGTAGCAGCGCTGATCTCAAGGATGGTCGTGAAGACAATAATGGACCCTTTGGCTTTGTCTTTACCCGCCAGTAGTCAGAGAAAAATTTAAGCAAAAAGCCTCTTAAAACCTTAAGAGGCCCAAATAAAAAAGGCACCTATCATCGGGTGCCTTTTTTATTTATAGATGAAAATAATTTTATTCAGTAGGAGCACTATCAGCCGATTCACTTGATACTGGAGCGCTAACATTTTTAGCGGACTTCGCAATTTTTACGAAGCGGCTCTTAATACGAGCAGATTTACCAGAAAGCTCGCGCAAATAGTAAAGCCGTGAACGGCGTACGATACCAGAGGCCAACACATCGATTTTTTCAATCATAGGTGACCAAAGCGGGAAGACACGCTCGACACCGATGCCGTTAGCGCCGATTTTTCGCACTGTGAAAGAAGCATCAACATCGCCTTTGCGGCGTCTTATCACCACACCTTCGTAAGGCTGAATGCGGAATTTTTTCTTGTCTCCTGTACCTTCTTGTATTTTGTAATGAACGCGCACTGTATCACCAGCACGAAAATCTGGGTGTTCTTTACGATCAGCAAATAAACGAGTTTCAAAATCTTTAATAAGTTGGTTTTTCATGACGGACCCTACGGTGACAAATTCGTGTTAGTAAAAAACGCTTTAGGTTTACAACGTTACCTAAATATTTTCCATAGGCAAAGCATCCTATAAACTGGAAAGGTAAGAATTACCTGAGAATAGCCTCAGCGTCAATAGGAATTTGGTGATCTTCCCTACTTGACCCAAATTATAAAGCAAAGTTACACTAAAGGCCACTAAACTTCCGAAACAGGCGTAAAGTCGCAGGTTTCCCCCCAAAAAAGCACCACAGAGACTGAGGAGATATAATGCAAGACACTGAAATTATTGGTATTAGAAAAAAAAGCCGGATTAGGCGCGAAGATGCCAAAAACCTTTTTTTAAATGCCACAGATGAAGAACTCATGTCCCTGGCCACAGAAGCGAAAGCGCTCTACCATCCAGCGGACGCCGCGAGCTACCTTATCATGGCTATCGTTAACTACACCAATGTATGTGTAGCCAAATGTGACTATTGTGCCTTTTATCGCCTCCCGCATGAACAAGGGGCATATCTTTTGAGTCCCGATCAAGTGGCAGAACGCATCGAAAACCTGCTAGAACTTGGGGGACAGCTTGTTGGCTACAACGGCGGGTTTCACCCAAAACTAAAACTTAGGGACTATGGCGAGCTTTTTCAAGCCATGCGCAGCCGTTTTGGCTCAAAGGTCGCTTTTTATGAAATGACCGTGGCAGAGTTTATGTTCAGCTGCAAGGCGAGCAAGCTCAGTTATCAGGAAGGTGCGGACCTGCTCAAATCTTATGGTACTGCCTGGGTGACTGGCGGCGGCGCTGAAATTTTGGACAATAATTTTCGCGAGCGTCATAGCCCGGGAAAATATACAGTAGAGGATTATTTTACTGCACAAAAAGCGATCCTCGAAAGCGGGCTAGGCTCAACCGCGACGATGGTGATTGGTTTTGATGAAACCTTAGAGGAAAGGTTCAATCACCTTGAAGCTCTGCGTGATTTTCAGGACAACTTGCCCCCTCAGCAAAAAATGCCCAGTTTTCTCTGCTGGACGTACAAACCCCAAGCCACTCGCCTTGGTGGAAAAGAAATTTCTGCCAAGGAATACCTGAGGTGGCTCGCCATATGCCGCTTATATTTAGATAATTTTGGTCATATCCGCACCTCAGTCCTGACCCAAAATGAAAACGCGCTTCTTGGCCTCAAATATGGTGCTAACGACTTTGATTTACCGACAGAGGATGAAGTGACCCAAAAAGCCGGTGCTACCATATCGCATGAGTTCTCGCGAATCCTTGCCTGTGCTGAAGAGCTGGGAATCAAAACGACTAAGCGCGAGCCTTTTGTTTTTGGGTCTTTACCCTACAATAAAAACGAGCCTACTGCATAAAATTGAGGAGAGAAGGCTGCAATAATTTGTTGGTAGCAAGCAAAGTATTTTGCATCACGGCTTCAGACTGTTTAAAATCAGTGCTGGCCGCATAAATATCAACGTCTTCAACTTCGGATCTTTGTTTGACGCTGGCCTCTTCTTCCATCTCCAGCCTTTTTCCCGCCGCCTCGAGACCATTAAAGATAGCACCCACATTGGCCTGAAATGAGGTCACCTTTTGGATTTGAAAATCTATTTCATCAAGAGCCTTATGAATTAGGGGTTTGTCATTGTTCGTTAAACCATCCTGAAAAACATCTAAGGCGTCAATG
Source organism: Oligoflexia bacterium (assembly GCA_030432875.1). Classification (GTDB taxonomy): domain Bacteria; phylum Bdellovibrionota_B; class Oligoflexia; order Oligoflexales; family JAGOVF01; genus JAUILP01. The sequence goes on from JAUILP010000051.1 coordinate 9,653, forward strand.
AGGTTAAAATGCCCCTGCTTCTGCTCTTCTTCTGTTGCCTCAAATAAATTGCGTCCGGGAATATTGACCTGACGGTAACTATTCATACTGATAGGGATAAATATTTTCCCATCATCTCCCAGAAACTGTCCGGACACATCAAAAGAAGGGGTTTGCGTACGAAAGCCTGAAAAAACATAGCGGTTGTTGAAAGACGTATTGCCTAGCCCGACCACTTCTTTCATAATTTCTCCAATCTCTTTAGAGACCGCTTCCTTGCTATCAGCACCGTAGGTATCATTTGCCATGCCAACCGCGAGCTCTTTAGCCCGAATAAGTTTATCCGTCAATCCCGTTAAGGCGAGCTCGGTATTTTCAACAAAACCTTTGGCAAAATTTAAATTTCGTTGATACTGCTTAACATTGCCGATGGTGTTAGATAAATTGATGACCGAACTGTAACCAATAGGATCATCAGTTAACGTATTGATGCGCTTGGTGGTAGAAATTTGTTCCAAAGATTTTGCGTTGCGTGCCTTCGCGTCTTGTACGCGGGACGCAGCCATATCATATCTTTTACTGTCTGGAACTCGCATGCCGTTGATTACCCTTAGCTATGGTAAATATGAAGCTGAACTAATTATCGTCACTCCCTTTTCTCAAAATGTCTTAACGTTTAATACTTAAAATCGTGTCAAACATTTCATCAACCGTAGTAATTAGTTTAGAAGAAGCCGTAAAAGCAGATTGCCAGCGCAAGAGATTCATTGCTTCTTCATCTAGGGACACGCCAGAAACCGCTTCTTTTTTTGCCTTCAAATCAGACATGATCACTTCATCAGCATGCTTTAAATTATCAGCGCGAACCGCTTCAAGACCAACTTTCCCTGTAATATTGGCATAAAATTCTGTCAAAGTTGCATTATTGTTATTCAGCACCTTTTGATCTTTTAGAGAAATTAGGCGGTTTATGATGACATTGTCGCCGGGTGCATTGGGTGAGATGGCTGCGGAAATGGAGTCAGTCGAACCCATGATCACATCGCTAACCTCAAAAAGTTTGGCCGCCCCTTTGACCGTGTCTAAGGGTTTGAAAAAATTTCTTCCCTGTACTTCCTTGAAATCATTTAGACCAAAACCCTCACGATGAACATCATTGACTTGCGAGACTATTGCCGCGGCCATCTGATCGGTGTCTGCTAGGACATTGTTGAGAAAATTGTCCCTAACATCAATAAGGCTACTGATCTTGCCGCGGGTAAAATGCGAGGTGATATCTTTTGATCTATTATTGTTATCGATGGTCACTACATTAAATAAATTTTCATTCTCATTATTGCGCTGTACATCAAGACGGCTGAACTGCCCTCTCTCTACGAGAAGCACATCCCCTGGACCTCGCACCGTAACCATACCATTTTCATCTTCATAATAATTGATGTCTAAATTGCTATTTAATTGACTTAATATGACATCGCGTTTGTCACGCAAATCATTGGCATTGCCCGCGGCTCCTTCGACCGTTTTTATTTTGATATTCATATCCGCAATGGAGGCAAGAAGATCGCTAGATTCTAATACGAGGTGCCCTATTTTTTCATTGGTGTGGAGTTTTTGTCCGGTTATGTCATTTTCGACACGCTTAAACGCCTCGGTAAGATTAACGGCAGAATCTCTAACAACGGTTCGCGTTGTAATGTCTTCGGGTTGGTTAGATAGATCTTGGAGAGCATTAAAAAAATTAGTGATCTCGTTGCCAATATTTGATTCTAACTCAGGGCTAAAAATACCCGCAATGCCTTCCATCGCCTCAGCCCGCGAATCACTTGCCCCCGCTTCTTGGCGAACAAGGTTATACTGTTTTTCGACAAATTTGTCGTTATAGCGATCAATAGACTGAATATAAGCGCCATTGCCAATAATAATGCCGCCACGTCCTTCGCTTGGCTCGCGTGCAGTCACATTAACCCGCTGCCGTGAATAGCCCTCAGTGTTAGCATTGGCAATGTTATGACCCGTCGTATCAACTCCCTGACGGTTTGCATAGAGTGCCTCGGCACCTATACCTAAGGTATGGAGTAAACCGGCCATAAATTATGCCTTTATTCGCAGCAGCGAAGATAGCTCTTGGTTTTTTTGCTTACCTCGTGGCGTATAAGTGGCATCGGCTTCAGAAGCAAGCGACTGCCAAAACTTATAACTATTTTGAATATATCTCAGACCCTTTTGCACAACAAAATAGTGTGTTTCAATCAGGGGCTGCACGTCTTTCATATCATTTTTAAACAATGTGATTTCGGACTGAAAGCGACTAAAAATCGTGTGGAATATTTTATTTTGCAAACTGGCATTGTCGGCGCCATCCTGCGACTGCGTGACGATGGTGCTAAGGGCTTCCATACAGGTGCTAAGAGATATTTCTCTTGCCAGCGGCGTATACTTTTCAATTAATTCACTAAGCCTCTGGAGGTTATAACCCACCTCTTCCGTTTTTTTACTTATATCGGCGGCCAAAGAATTCTTTTGTATTGCGAGGCGATCAATCGTGTTGAGATCGCCGTGGCCAATGGCCGCATGTTCTTCTTTTATAAGTGGTGCCGTGCTTTTATACAAGGAGCGCAGCTGCACAAGCAAATCGGTGATGGCGATAAGCGGGCGAATAAAATCATTGAATTGTACTGGATACCCCATCTCACGACCCATTTTTTAGCAAGAAATTCAAAAAAAATGTGCAAAAATATATTTTAAAGATCGAGCTCGAGGTGATCGCTGGCAATTTTGTCTTTTATTGCCTCGCGCAGCATCCCATCTGCCACCTTTCCTGGATCAACTTTATAAGTGCCATTAGCAATAGCGGCCTTAATATCCGCGACTTTATCCTCGCGAATATCTGGCGTATTTCGTGCAATTTCAAGAGCCTTTGCGCGCATTTCCATGTTGCGTTTTGCTTCTGGAGAAAGGTTTACCGCGTAGTCAACTGGGGGCTCCTTGGGCTGCGATTTGGGCCCGCTTTTTTTAAGGTCTGAGGGATCAATGAGGTTGCGCGTACCCAAGCTGCCAGTGCCAATTTGACCGGCACCATCACCGCGGTTTATACCTTGTGTTTTCATAGCCAAACTCCTAAAAAATATACGCTCCCAAACCCTATTGTCGCCTTTTTTCTCCGCTATGGCAATTTCTTGCTCAGGTAGGCATCCATGACCGCCTGTTTACTTGGGGCAAAGTCAAGCGGTTTTGCCAGTGATTTTCGGTCAATAAGTTGTCGTTCTAAGGCTTCCGCTAGACCCGTCATGTTTTGCTCGGCTAGAGATTTAGAGTACTCAATATCAAGCATTGACTGGTAAATTCCTTCAGCATTGCCGCCATCAATGAGACCGCCTTTTACCACAGTTTGCCGCATCGAACCTATAACCAAATTTAAAAACATAGATTCAAATTCCTGAGCCGCCTCTCTAAACCTTGACATTTCTCTGTTTTGGGCGGCGCTTTTCGCTGTGGCCTCTGCATCATTTCCCACGCCTTTAGTCCCCGCCTTCAGAGCCTCTAGCGCCTGGGAAGAATGATTATTTTGCATGGGAGATAACTTCATAATTTCCTAGCTTTCTTTTTTTCATGAAACAAAAACACTACCGTCCGCTATATTATCTTTAGATCTGCAGAGAGCGCCCCCGAAGCCTTGAGACTTTGAAAAATACTAATATGATCTTCAGGCTTTAGTCCAAGCGCATTGAGTGAGTTAATAAAATCACCTACGGTTGTGCTTCCTTTTTCGTCTTTACCAACAGTCGGCTTCACCTTTATGGTAATTCCGCTGTGGCTGATAGAAACTGGCTTAATAACAACATCAGCGCCCATAACAATAGTTCCCGTTTTTTCATTGAGAACAACCCGCGCTTTTGAATCAACCTCAATCTCTAAGTGTTCCACAAGAGAAACAAATTCCACAACTTTATCTTTGTAAGAAGGCGGTATCTGAATCTCAACTCCAGAGGCATCGAGCGCTTCAGCATAAAAACCGCGAAACTGCAGATTTACCGTATCGCTTATGCGAGAAGCATTGGTAAAATCAGGATTTTTCAGTGAAAAAACTACTCTGCCCTCTTGGGCAAAAAGGGCGAAAAACTCTTTTTCTACCTTTCCCCCGCCCGGGATATTGGAGACGGTCAACGCTGAAGCTTGATTTTTGGCATCGCGACCAAAAACCAAGGTGCCTTGTCCGTAGGCATAAATTTCTCCATCTCCTGCTTTAAGGGGGGTCATTAAAAGAGTACCTCCTGCGAGGCTTTTTGCGTCACCCAAGGAAGAAATCCTAAGATCAACAAAATCACCATTGCGCGCGAAGGGATGCAAATCTGCCGTCACAATAACGGATGCAACGTTTTTGGTTGGGATATCACCCTCACCAACTCGCATACCCATAATGGTTAGCATATTTGAGGCCGCTTTAGTGGTTGCTTGTACCGCTTTTGAGTCACCTGTTCCGTTGAGTCCCACCACAAGCCCATATCCGATCAATTGGTTAGAGCGCACACCACGAATATAGGCCAAATCCTTAATGCGTTCACCCCCAAAAACCTGACTACATAACAGGGCTCCTGCCACCATAATAAAAGCTAAAAAATGGTCAAATTTCATCGTCTATTATCCCTTTTTTGCGATATTTTTTTCGCCATTTTTGGCATTCATCGTTTTTTCATTTTTCTGAGTGTCCTTACTACTATTGGCGGTAGCATCGCCACTACCATCTTGAGCGCCATCAGTTTCTTTTTGTTTTTCTTCCTGAATTCTTTTTAGGTACGCATCCGAATCTTCATTCGCGAGTTTTTGCATTTCCTGCAACTTTTCTCGCTCACCAACGAATTTATTTTTTTGCTCGGCAAAGGAGTTGATTTCTTTACTGAGCATTTTTTTGATATTTTCCAGACGCGCTCGTTTTTCCTCTAGCTCTATGTCTTTTGCTGATCGGGACTCGGTAAAGCGTTCAAGCTCACGGGTAAAAGCAGGCTCCCAGGCCAAGGCTTCGCGGCTAACGTTCTTTCCGCCAGAAGATTGCTGCCAGCTTATATCATACAAATCATCGGTCGTTAGCTCATCGTTAAACACGACCGCTTTTTTGGATATTTTTGCCAGTATTTGTAGACTCTTTATTTCGTAGGTACTCGCTGAGTCACGGTTAAAGGAAATAACAAAATCACCGGCTTCATCAACCCCAATTATGCGCGCTTTAAATTCGGTCTTAATAGGCGGGGGACTGAATTCTGAAAAATCCGGCATCTCGGCAGCCAGTGCCTCTAGTTTTTCATCACCAAAATTTTTGCTCTTATCTGTGACATCACTTGATACTGGGGCTCCTCCGCTATTGGGCGCTTCAGCCTTACCAGAAACGTCATCTTTTTGTCCTGAGGGTGTTTTAATTTTAATCGTGACAATATCACCAATATGAGGAATCTTATCCGCGATAAAAAAATGAACCGGGTGTACTCCATTTAGCGATCCACTCGTTAAACCATGCTGCGCCTCAACCTCAGGTTTTCGAGATTTTGTATACTGCTTTTGCTGCGAGACTGGTCCGGGAACCCCTGCCGCACTTTTGGGAATAAGTGCATCTATATGGTGCCCATTGTCCCCCATATTACGGGTGCAGTTGGCTATCACGAACAAAAGCATCGCACTTAAAAAAATGCTATAAATTTTCATTTCAAATTTCATCTTTCTCTTTCCTTATTGATCTTTAGATCATATACCTGGTTTCCCTAAGGCGCCTATTGCTCCGTTCTAATGCGTCAAGCTTGCCTCACTTTAGTGCCAGCCTATTCGCGCCGACGATGCTCATTGACTGCTGCGAGGAGACCTTTCGACAGAGCCATGGTGCTTCTCCTTCAAAGACTGGCTACATTTCTACTTCAACCAAACCAATATCAATCACCCTGGCTAGTATCCGCTTCCTTTTTCCGAGCATTTCTACAAAAATTTGGTCTCCCTTACTGCCATTTTTTAATGCTTTTCCTTTAGCCTTAACTTCGACAGAGCCCGACTTTATCAGGATGTCAACATCACTTTGACTCGGCACCCATATAGGGCGTTCCACCTGTCCAAGAAAAATACTCTGCCCTTTGGGAATAACTTTTTTTGCAACCCAAGAATCCTGATTATTATTTTTGTCAAAAGAGAGAGGAATTAGATTGCCCATCTTTGCCTGCCGCCATTCATAATTTATGTCACGTTCCGTGACCTCATCATCTATAGAAATATCCCGGTTTGCTATGGGATGTTTTTGCCAAACACGATAAGAAGCATATACAGAGGTAACGCCTTCAAAAACGCCATCAACCACAGCATTCACGGTTATGCGCGTCTGTAGTTTGCGCGGCTTAAATATTTTGGCAAGGTCTTCCCCTACGACTAAATCCGGAAAGACCAAAGTAACCGGTTGATCTGCGGGGAGCTTTAACTGCCTTGATAACGTGAGACTCGCGATTTCAACTTTTGCCGCCACATCAGCGTCACTTTGAAGAGTATCTAAATGATTTTTCAACGCCTGCGTGATGAACTCTGTTTCTAAGAGGAGAAATGGTGTCGTAATTTTTAAGGGAAAGGTTCCCTCAAACTCGATTGGCAAATGAATTTGTTCGCGACCTAGGATATCGAGAATATCTTTTTTATAAAGGGTGATCGTTTCCCCGGGTGCAGGTTTTTTTCCGATATCTAAACCAAAAAATCTTTCGCAGTTTTGGGTTCGCCCATAGCAATAAAAAATATCGCTCAACAAGATGCGTTTGTCCTGAGGAGAAATATCTGTTCTCACTTCAAGAACAGACGAAGCCGGTGAAATACTGTTAAGTAAAGAAGTTTTTGGGATGAGCTCAGGGTCAATGATAAAATCAGCTAGAGCGGCAAATGCACGTGAACTTTCACTGAAAATAAAACAACTTATAATCAGTGAAAGCCAACAGAAAGTGGACACATTTTGATTAGTACACAATCTACCACTACCTTATATTATTTGTCGTTTGCAGTATTTGATCACCCGCTTGAATCACTTTAGAGTTAATTTCATAAGCTCGCTGACCGGCAATCATATTTACCATCTCTTCTACAATATTGACATTTGATGCTTCTAGTTGTCCCTGAGCAATACGCCCTAGACCATTTTGATTGGGGATACTAATCATAGGCTCACCAGAAGCTTCTGTCGGAGCGTATAAATTGCGTCCTTCCGACTTTAGTCCCGTGGGATTAACAAAATTTGCGATCATAATTTGGCCGATTTCCTGCTTTTCGTTGCCCATTTTAACCGTGACCACGCCGTCCATGCCGATATACAAATTTTGGGCATTGGGGGGAACCACAATTTCTGGAACCACCGGAAATCCATCGCTGGTTACGAGTCTTCCCGAGTTATCCTTAGTAAAATGACCATCGCGCGAGTAGCCAACGCTACCGTCAGATTTTTGTACTTGAAAAAAACCCTCCCCTTCGATCATCATATCCAAATCACGGTCGGTTATTTTTATGCTTCCTTCAGAAAACAACTTATCAACTGAAGCAAGTCGTGCACCGGAACCAATTTGAATGCCTCCAGGCACAACTGTTCCCGATGTAGAACTTTGTCCGGGAGCTTTCAATGTTTGATAAAGAAGATCATGAAAGTTGGCTCGTGATCTTTTAAATGACGTAGTGTTGGCGTTGGCAAGATTGTTGGCGATAGTGTCTATATTAACCTGCTGGGCTTCCATCCCTGTAGCGGCAGTAAATAATGCACGTAACATAAGCACTCCTTAAAAAAATAAATTTTAGCCCCTAACCTCACCTATGGTATTTGAAGACTTTTCCATCATACTGTCATAATTTTTCAATGCTTTGGAATAGGCTTCATATGAGCGATGCGCAAGAATCATATTGGCAAGACTCTCAACGACATTAACATTTGACCTTTCAAGAGAGCCCTGAATAACTTGAGGAAATTTAAGGGTATTCATCTCCTCTTCTGGACCACCATAAAAATAGAGATTCCCGCCAACCTTTTCAAGCTGGGCAGCATCGCTAACATTTTTTACTAACAATTTATCGACAAATCTGTCGTTTTCATAGATTTCACCATTGACCGTGATTTCAAAATTCTGGCCATTCACGACAATATTTCCGCGTTCGCCTAAAATAGGATCACCATTTTTAGAGGTAAGAATGCCGTTACTATTTATCGTCAGGGCTCCGTCACGAGTAAGACGTTCCCCTTGTGGGGTATTAACCACGAGAAAGCCTTCGCTATCTAACATCACATCGAGGGGATTTCCAGTGATTTGCTCCCCACCCTTCGTCATGTCCTTATAGACCTGATCAACGCCAACATAAGCAATCTCATTCCCCTTAAGTGGCATGACATCTTCTAGGTCAACTTTGTAATTAGCTGGAGGAAGCGGCGTAGCATAATTTTTAAAAGGTTCGGCCACAAGTTTTCTAAACGTAACTTTTTCTGCTTTATAGGCATTGGTATTCGCATTTGCTAAATTGTTGGCAATAATTTCTAAAGCGCGTTCCTGCGCTATGGCACCTGAAAGTGGTGTGTAAATACTTTTGAGCATAATTCATTGCCTAACAAATGTTATTTGATCTTTCCCTACTTAAGCAAATCGCATGCCAAGATAGTGGGCCCAGCAAGCATCGGTTAATAGGCTAATAAAATGGGTAAAACCACTCGCGTCAATAACATGACGCTCACGAAATGGCATTTTTAAGGCAGTCTTTGCCTTGCGTCAATTTTTCGGCTGCCATCAAATTGACTTATTTTTTTGGGGGAAAGTTTGCGAGAACTCTCATGAGTATCAACTGAACATAGCGAAAAATCTTGATATAGTCTGCACTTCCCTTAGCAAATATCAACTTGCCAGTCATAAAAAATAGCTTTATCGTTTACTCATAAATTCTAGCCAAGCAGAGGAGTCTATGTGTGCGTAAACTAAATATTTTAAGCATCAATCACCATGAAGCCTACCTGACTTCTTTGGCGCATACGGGTCATAATTTTTTCATTATTACGCAGTTTCGTTCACTCAATCTGTCTTGGAATCCTTCTAGTCCGCCGCCTGCACAAAACATCAGGCTCATTTCGTTCGATGCCACGACAAAAAAAAACCTCAAGACTGGTTTTTATGATGTCGTAATCTGTCATACGATTAAAAACTTACTATGGTTTTTTCCATATTTTAAGCAGCAATTTATCTTTATAGGCCATGTCACTTTAAGAAATCACACCGCAGCCAATTATGTAAAGAGCGTTGCAAAGAAGTATTTCCTCAAGTTATTTATGGCTTTGCACAAAGGCAAGATCATAATGGTAAGTCCTTTTAAACAAGCAACTTGGGGACTTCCGGCACAGATAATCCCTCTCACGCCGGGAAATTTTTCTGCAAATCCCCAACAAGATGATAGAAGAGTCATTGTTGTAGGCAATAGGATTAAAGAACGCGGCAGTGAGTCGGGCTGGGACCTCATTGAGTATGTAGGTGCGCGCACCCCCCTCACAATTGTGGGAAACAATCCCGGAATTCCCAATGCCATAAAACCCAAAAATTATCAGGATTTTTTACTGATTTTTCAGAGTGCGGGTATTTTTCTATTTACGACGCGCCCACCTTTTAATGACGGCTACAATACGGCAATGCTAGAAGCCATGCAGCTTGGGATGGCAGTCGTGACGGTTGATCACCCTTCAACGCCAATAATTCACATGGTTAATGGCCTTATCGCCAAATCAAAAGAGGAATTAGTCTCTCATATAAATCTTTTATTGAACGACCGCGACCTCTGCCTCCGCCTGGGGACGGCAGCAACCCTAACCATTGAAGAAAATTTTTCGCTTAAAAACTTTACGGAAAAGTGGCAGCAAGTGCTAAAGATTGATTGATTTTAGATCACAATGTTTTCTTGCCCAAAACACCTAACATAAATCAGGGTTATATTTACAAAATAAAAAAGTAATGCCTTCTATATCATCTTTTTCTAATCGGGGATTATAGGGCGGTATCCTGCACATAATTGAGGGTGGTTGTCCCGGTTGGCACGTCCAAACCCCTTCTATGTAGGTATCTCCCAAACCAAAAGCATGCCCCAACTCGTGCAGCAATGTACCAAAATTATCGTGTCCCTTAGAATATAAAACGATTTCATTCAAAAAAAGAAAGGAGCTGTAGTGGGCACGACCATCGCCATCAACTAATTTTATAGTAAGATCATTACTGAGTTTAAATTTTCCTACTTGAACCTCATCTGATAAGTCGTCACTAAATTTTCTAAGAGGGCTTATCCAATCTAGCACGGCTTTTTGAATATTGGCGGGTGTGATTTGACCAAAATAATCACCAACCACGTTGATTTTGATCGTTTCAAAAACTTTGTGAATAAGGTACTTTTTGCTTTTAGCATCTTTGCCCAAGGTTAAATAATCAGGATGACTATATTCCACAGGCTGTGGTGAGCCCCCGCACGAACCCAAAAATATAGATACCAATAAATATAACAGCCATGCTTTCATAGTCCCTCCTTTGACTAGGTATAGCAGTTTAAGGGGCTTAGTTGTGATCCCTTGATCACTATGTTTTGCATAAGCGCGTGCACTGAATAAACGCCTACGCTGTTTCTAATGTTTTTTAGAGTTTCTATTTAGGTTATATCTCAGCACAAATATTTAGTAAATAACATTAAACCGCAGTTCAATAGGAAATGTTGTAATGTCACTTTTATGACGTAGGTAATTTGGCATAAATTAGAGACTAAACTTTTCAGAAAGGGACTGAATATGAAATGGATACTAAAAAGATCATGCGTCTACGCACAGTGCGACAAAAAAGCAAAGCGACAAGAAAAAAACTATGGAGGAGCTACCATGGAATATATTCTTATCACGACATTTGCTGCTGTTGTTGGCATAAGTACCCTCAGCTATATAGGGTCAAGTATCAAAGAAAAATTAAACCTAATGAGCCAAAAATTGGGCACTCAGACTGGCGAGTCTTTGGAGTTTGATATCTTTGAAAATTAGTACATTATGCACAGTGATATTACAAGCTTTTACACTCTAATCGTCTTTGCTTCGTTTTCTTTGGGACTGGTAAAGTTGCAGCATGAAGCGCAGCGCCTCATCGATTTTCGGACCCTAGCCATCGTGCACGGCGACAACACACAGGGACTTTGTGATGTGAAGAAAGCCAGGGAAGGCTATAAAATGGTTGGTTGCGTTATATCTTGGGAGGCACATGGCGCGTCAGGCTGGGAGAATGTATGCCAAAATTCTCTACTCAAAAAACGCGGCTCTCGTCAGGAACGTTTAAAGCTAATATGTCCCCCTATATTAAAAATTTTGGGGGGATTAAATTATCAACTGACATGGATGCACCGTTAGCCCGTCCGCGCCGTGAAAATACCAGGGCCTCACCTTGACACGAGCTAGGGGGTACCTGCCCCGCCGTAAAACGATCAAGCTTTTCGGGTAAATCTTGCCAAAAGGATTTATTTGATTAAAGCATAAAATTTTTCAAGCATTGCGGGACTTACGGGACCGGCTTCTTTGTGGACAATAACGCCTTCCTTGGTGATGAAAAACGTCTCAGGAACCCCTGAGACTCCATAATCAAGAGAGGCCTTACCGCTAACATCAAGTCCCAAGGGATAAGTTTTGCCATAAGATCGCCCAAAGTTTAACGCCGTTTCAACGCTATCTTGAATCGCAATGCCGAGGACATTGACGCCATCATCTTTGTGAAGTTGCCAGAACTCTTCAAAAAAATGAGCTTCTTGGCGGCAACTTACACACCAACTCGCCCAAAAATTAAGAATGACGGGTTGCCCTTTGTAAGCATCAAGAGAAAAATGGGTTTTTGATTCGGTTTTAAGATAATTTTCACCACTAACGGTTTTTACAATAAATGGAGGTGCATGCTTTCCGATAAGAGCCGAAGGAACTTGATTGACATCAACCTGTAGCCCAATATAAAGAACCACGAGAAAAATTATCGCCCCGACCCCCATGCCCCAAACCACCAGGCGACTGCGCTGCTTTGCCTGTACCTTGAGATTTTTTAACCCGTCAGAGCTAGGCACCGTATCTTCTTTTTGTTCTGATTCATGAGTATCTGAAACCATAATTCAAGTCCTTAAAAATCTAAAACTTGCAAACTTATTCTTTAAACAATGACTGCTTTAACAGCATATGATCCATATTGGCATCATCAGTAGGAGCTCGATATTCCTCTGAGTGCTTAACCATCAATCGGTCTGATTTTATGCTTTTGCCATCATCAGAAATAAGACCCGAAACAACGACACCTGACCCCTCTTTAAATAGATCAGGCGGGGTTCCTTTGTGGGCAATCGCAATTTCAGTGCCCTTTAAATTTGAAATAACAAAGTTGAGATCGAGATTTTCGGCTTGCCAGTTGACCGAGCCAACTTTAACCATGCCACCGACTTTGATTGTTTTACCTTGTAGCGTGGCAGCTTTTAACGAAGCTTCCTCCGGGGTATAAAAATAAACCACATCTTCGCCAAGTTGTAAAACACTGAGCGCAATGATTGCACCAACAATAACGATACCGCCAATGATGAGATGAGTATTTTTCTTTTTTACAGCCATGTTTTACCACCTATCGTTAATTAAAATAAATTTTCAGCTAATTCTTATCTTAAGAAATAACAACCGCGTCATGAGATTTTGATTAACTTGGCTCAGCTTCGTGCATATTTTTTACTTCTTGTCTAATTCTAAGGAGGCGTGCTCGCTCCGTAACCAAAAAATACCCATAGCCTACTATTACGGCAAAGCCTATGCCATAGGCCGCAATAAGATATGGTAGCGCATTTGCATTTGATACATAACCCATGCTAAACCCATCCTTATTTCAATAAAATTTTTATACAGATAACGATTCAATTTCATGTTTTAACGCCAAATTTTTAGCGCGAACACTGATAAACCACAAAGAGAGTAGCACCATACTGAAAATACTGGCAATCAACAAATACAAAAACTCCGGCGACAAGGTGCTGCCACCCTCTCTAATTAAGGTCGGAGGTTGGTGAAGAGTACGCCACCAAGTCACACTTTTATAAATGACGGGAACACAACTAAATATCAAAATCCCTAAGATGGCACTGGCGCGACTACGTTCCTGGCCATGGGGAAAGGAACTGTATAACACCAAATAGCCCGCATAGAGGATACCCAAAATTAAGGTTGTCGTTAAGCGGGCATCCCAAGTCCAGTAAACGCCCCAGGTGGGCCGCCCCCAAATAGAACCAGTTATCAACGTTAAAACGGTAAAAATCAGGCCCACTTCGGCACTGGCACGTCCCAAATGCATCCACCGATCAGCTTGGCTGCGCAGACTCAAAATACTAAAGATCATGAGAATAAAGGCCGCTAAAAAAGTCGTAACCGCACTTGCTACGTGTAGATATATGATACGGTAAACCTCTCCCTGCATTTTTTCAGCTGGAACAATAAATAGAGCAAAAAACCAGCATATTTCTACAACGAAAAACAAAGCTAAACCGAGAAAAAATTCTTTATTATGCTTACTCATGAGCATGGAATGACCTTTTTTAATTTAATTATTTAATTCGAGTTTTTAGGGCTCAAAAACTCAATAAAAAGAACAATCCCTAAAGTAATATATATAACATCAAAAACAACTAATAAATTGAGCCAGGGACCAAATTGCCCCTGTTTTGTGGTCATTAGCTCTAACCCAGACTGAACACCCGATAAAAGAGCGGGAGTTGTTAGGGGAAAATAAAGGAGCGGGTATAAAATATGGCGATTTCCTGTACCGGAGGTAATGAGCGCGAGAAGCATACCCAGAGGGATAAGTCCGACTAGGGCAAGAGCAATAAGCAAAGAGAGATTAAGGGTAGCCTGCGCCACATCATCCACACCGAGCATGACGGAGGCAAATAAATTAAGAGGAATACAAATCATAAAACAAAAACAAAACACGGCAAGCGCTTTACCACAAAATATGCTGATTGGATTTACCCGCCGTGCCCGAACTAAATCAAAAAAACCATCTTCAAAATCAAACTCAAAACTGCGGGCGAACACAAGTTGCAAGGTAAAGAATAAGGTCAAAAATGACTGTGCAACAAGGAGTTTGGCGGCAGCGTCTTTTCCTTGCATACCAAAAGCAAACGCAAATAAAATAAGGGTAATTAAACTAAATAAAAATGGCGAAACCAATCTTTCTTTGCTCGAAAAATCAGCTTTCAAGTTTATTTTTGCCAGTAGCCAGGCTTGTTTAAACATATATCAGGCACCTAATGAAACTGAAATGCAGCGGTTATTCGCGGCAATTTTAATACGGTATGATCCAGTTCTTTTAAAAAAGTTTTTTCATGACTTACCAGCAAACAGGCACCACCATTTGCGCAGTGGGTCGCTAAGAGTTCGGTAAATTTTTTAACGGCCCCCTCATCTAAACCAAAAAGGGGCTCGTCTAAAAACCAGAGCTTATAAGGACTCAGTGAAATGCGGGCGAGAGCCAAGCGACGGCGCATGCCAGTCGAATATTTTTCCACAGGTAAATGCATCGCAATGGCAATTTTTCCAATTCCCCAGTCAAGCAGAGTTTTAACTAGGTCTGCTTCACTCATTTCATGATTTTGTAAATTAAGCCAAAAACGAAGATTTGAGAGGCCATCCAGCTTCATCATATGCCCGTTTTTTTCTGCCGAAAGGTACTCAATACCGCTTTCGCCAACGCCGCTAAACACGATGTTCCCTTTTGTAGAGGGCAAAAAACCCGCAAGTATCTTGATGAGCGTTGATTTTCCAACACCGTTGTCACCAGACAAATGCAGTAAATTGCCTGCTTCAAGAGAAAAACCTACATTTTGAAATAAAACATGATTGCCGAAGGCAAAGGACAAATTTTCAACTTTTAACATATGAACCCATCCCAAGATGTAAAAAGCACACCAGAGAGAAATTGAATAACCACCTGTAAAAACTTTATTTTATAGCTATTCCGTTCCAAAGATACCGCACACCGAAGTCCTGATTTTTCAAGAAATATTGGATGACGATTTTATGAGTCCGGACTTTATCCCACCTTAAACAAATAATAAATTGCAGTTTTTAACTTATTTTTGTGTAGCGTTCGAGGAAGCTCACCCAAAAATCATAGATAGAATGACCTTAAAAAAGAAATATTGCAAGATTAGGGTTGCGTAATGGGAGAAAATTTAGAGAAACTCATTCCACAATGTCTATCGCGATCAGACCTGAAGTGCGGCGTTCCTTGTACTGGATGTTACCAATGCCGACATCCTCAGCGTAGGAACTCAGCTCCACTTTAAACATACTGAATGCGGCACCAAAGCCGTAAGTCATACCTGCGATATTGTACCCCGTTCGCACAGAAAGATAAGGTTTTTGCTTGCTATCGATTAAGGAGAATTCCACACCTGTCGCGATTTTTTTGTCTAAAGCCATAGCTTTGTCGCTCAGGTGATGCCCCTCTAATCCATAATTGATAAGCAAATAACCATCGATTATCGGTGAGATACCAAAACCCAGGGTAACATCTTCGGCAATTTTATAGGATGCTGGCGACATATCTGTTTTTGATTTGGTTGAGACAAATTCTGTCCCGCCTTGATGCCTAATGACTCCTGAAACACTCGGACGAACCCCCTTCGGGTAGCGCCACAAAATACCGTAATTTTGCACTTCAGCTGAATAGGATGTTTTTAGATCTTTAAGAGCTTTTGAGCGAGCACTTGTGTCGATGATATCATGATAATAAACGGAACCTTTATAGACGGTGCTGGAAATAAAGGCACGGGAAACACCCAAAAAGAGAGTATTTTTAGCGTTAGCAAGACTTATGCCTGTAACAACACCTGAATTTGTCCGAAAATGTCCAGAAACAAGACCATCGCTGCCCTGACTTACGGCAGCACCCTGAGCATCGAGAAAAGGCAACACGGCAAAACGCCCTACAATGGCCCCGGTGATAAAACTCCCGCGCCCAAATTGCCGCGTCCCACCCGCCGCATCGACTAAAGCCTGACCAATAGCAGAATCGTCCTTACCGCCAGAGGTAGAAAATTTTTGGTTAAGTTCCTGCGAATGTTCATTTATGCTTCCCCCAGCCGCAGGAAAATAAATATTTTTCACCGCCCCTGATTTTTCTGATTTCCATTCAAGACCCCCGATACCAGCCGGATTATAATAAGGCGCGTCAAGTCCATCAGCAAAGAGACTCAATGCCCCCGCCAGACCTTCAGCACGAGGGGATACCCAAAAAGAATCACTGAGTCGAAGCTTGGATACTGCTGCAGCATCTTCTGATACAACGGAAGATGACTCTTCCTGAGCAGCTTGCGAATACAGCGGCTGTGAAGCTAATAAACCAAAAGCCAATCCCAGGAAAGGGATAGAAATTTTTAATTTTAAAGGGATTCCTATCTTCATAGTTCTTCTTTCGGTTGCAAAGAAGAATTAATTAATAGGAACCCCATAATTTATATTAGTCAAATATAATAGAGACCTTAGACTAAACCTGCCTCCTCAAAAACAGCACGAGAAATAATGAGACGCTGAATTTGCTGCGTTCCTTCATAAATTTGAAAAATCTTGGCATCTCTATACAGCTTTTCCACAGGATATTCACAGTTATACCCATAACCACCAAATATTTGGATGGCATCTTGGGTGACCCGCACGCACATATCGCCTCCCATGCATTTGGCGATGGCAGCATTTTTTGAATTGCGCTGTTTTTGATCACCTAACCAAGCAGCTTTTTGATATAGGAGCCGGGTGGCTTCGATATCTCGCGCCATATCGGCAATCATAAAAGCTACGCCTTGGTGCAGGGCGATGGGTTTACCAAAAGCTTTGCGGTCAAAAGAGTACTTAACGGCATGATCCATAGCGCACTGTGCTACCCCTACTGTCAAGGCAGCTACCATCGGACGAGAATGATCAAAGGCCTTCATGGCAATTTTAAAGCCTTCACCTTCTTTGCCTAATAAATATTTGCTCGGAATTTTTACATTTTCAAAAGTAATCGCTCGTGTGTCAGAGCAGCGCTGTCCGAGGTTGACTTCTTTTTTACCAGGTTTTATCCCTTCGAGATCCGCAGGAACGACAAAAGCACACATAGCCTTTGGCCCGAGAGAAGGATCGGTTGTCGCTAGCACAAAATGCCATTTGGCTCTAGAAGCGTTGGTAATCCACATTTTGCTGCCATTAAGAATATAGTGGTCGCCATCTTTTTTTGCCGTGGTTCTAATCGCGCTGACATCACTACCAGCCCCTGGTTCAGTCACACAATAGGCAGCCATCATAGGCTTCTGGGTCATGGGCTCGGCAAACTCTTTTAATTGCTCCTTGTTTCCTGCTATGACCAAAGGACCTAATGCAAGGTCATTGGCGGCAAAGGCTGTCGTGATACCGGAACACCCATAAGCCAGCTGCTCGTAAACCATAGCGGACTCAAGCGCTCCAAGCCCCAATCCTCCGTACTCCTGCGGAATATACAAATTCATCAAACCCGCCTCATGGGCTTTTTCTATGACCGGCCAAGGGTATTCCATCGTTTGGTCATAATGGGCGGCGTTAGGCATAATTTCCTGCACAGCAAACTGCTTTGCTGTATCAACAAACGCTTTTTGGTCTTCATTCAAAGAAAAATCAAGCATTTTTACCTCATTTTTTAAATGTCTATGGCTAATAAAACGTCACTTCTCAAAAAGCACCGGTCAGAGGCGTTACCACCTGCGCTGCACTGCTCATTTACCTAATGTGAACTGCCCTGCAGTGCTCGGCGTCGCCTAGCATCCCAGCACTCTTTGAGAAGTGACATGATAACGACACTATTCTAATTTTATTATGAGTATTTACCTAGCATTTTTTCAGGACTGGGGAAAATTGTCTATAAAAGAATATTTTTATGCCTCAAAAAATCAAAAAAATTATGTATAAACTATTAAACGTTTAACTTTTGAAAGAGAAAAAATGTCTGAGGATATGAAAAAAAAACTGCAGGAAGAAATACTCTCGATCAACTGGCAGGGACTAATCCCTCATCTTGAGCGCGGAACCCTTTTTTTAGTCACACGCCCCCTTAGTCTTGTTGAGGTTGGTGTCGCACTGGCTCAGGATGATGCCGAGAAAATCAAAGTCTGGCTACAGGAGCAAAAGCTTGTAAAAATCAACAAATCAAATTGTGAACCCTACAGTGCGTGTACAGAAGACACCTTAGAGTTTCTTATTGTACAGCCTTTTGTGCTCTTTCAGGAGTCCGAAAAAGTTGTGCATTAAAGAAAAACAATGTATTCATCGTGGTTAATTTCTGCATCGAGATGTTTCGCAACAGGAATTAAAAAAACCAGTAAAAACGGCAGGGTCCCGTCATTCTCGCGATGCTCGAATGACGGGAAAGGTTAATGATAGTAAGGTTTTCAATGAATTTTGATTCATCCATCCAATCGTCCGAATTCCTTGAGCAATATTTTTAAAGCCCATTA
>JAUILP010000133.1 GCA_030432875.1 Oligoflexia bacterium
CTTGGAAAATCAATTGCGCCAATGTAGATGAAAAATTATTATTTAAGTCTTCTGCTTAGTGAATAAGAACGAAATCATTCAAAGTGGCTACTAACAAGGGGTTTAAATTACGCGCCAGCGACTAATTCTCATTAAAATTCAGAATGGTATGCCTGCCCATGGACTAGTTTATTTAAGTGGAGATTTGATTTTTCAAAAAAGCAATCCTGGGTCCAACGAACCCTACCAATTACAAAGCTTAACAGAAGCAATTCGAAGGTATGAAACTGGTCGGTATGGCGGGGGAAACCTTTCACTTTTACGTCCGATAAGAATCTTTCCTGAAGTAAAGTCTCTTGACTATGCCGCGTATGAAGATATTAATACCCTAGGAGAACAAATCTTCTTTAATATTTCATTTGCAAAAGATGCGATGAATAAGTTTTATTTACCAAAAGAGAATTTTTCTCCGCTTCTTCCCCTTAATATAAAAAAATTTGGTCAGATAAAAGACGGTGGGTATATTGATCAAAACAATGCCTATGTGACTCAATATAACGGCAAATCAATTTTTTTCCTCAAATGCCCCAATGTCGCAAACGAAATAATAGCGACTTGGCCATCCTTTAGAGATTTCCGGCAAAAAGCTGCTATACCCAGCGATGCCATTGAGTTAAATTGTAAGGAGATTATATGGGGAGACGAAGCAAAAAGTGAAAGCGGCCCTGTGAGTATAGCTGGGAAACAGAGCAAGGACGCCTATCTTCTTAAATTTAAAAAAGAAGATAAATCCGCATGTATAATAACTCCCGATCATTACGCGGCATTTGTCAAATTTAGTTTCCTTCAGTGGAAGCCCAGCCGTAAATTTATCGCTGCGGATGAATGCGATTCAATTTACTACTGGCGCATCAAACCACTAATAGTTCATGCTGAGGGATAGACAAATTAAAGCCCAAATCTTTACGTTTGCTAATGACTTTCCTGCGACAGCTATGTCTGCATATTTTTTAAGCAATACCTGCTGGTTTAATTCCTAAATTCCGTCAGTTTTCACACGATATCCTCTTCTATGAGCTGCCTTGTTTTCGCTGATAGGGCTCTCATTTCCCGCTAGCTGGTTTTTTGCCTCACTTTGGCAAATGGATTTCCAGCTCCGCTCCTTAAGCATCCTCGGGTATAGTGAAGTCGGTAGACTATTCAGTTTTCAAAGATCGGTGGCAGTTTTTAGGTACTGCTAGCCACAACCATACTTCTTTTTGTAGAGTGGTTATCCAATGAGTCACCTCCTGGTACTGGTGTTTATTAATAAGTATGTTCAGATTTCTCGCCTTCTTAACCACCTGTCCAGCGATATAGACCATACGGAAACGCAACATTTTTGAAAATCGTGGTTTTTTGCCATCTACAAACCACGCTAACACATGAGATTGTAAGAAAATACAGAGATAATGCTATAAACTTTGACACGGAAAATGATGCATATTAAAGCCATTTTCGAGTTCGCAAATAAAATTTTCGGCATTTCCGCGTTTTTTATAAAAATCGATGAGCTTTTCATTATTCATTTCACGCTCACCCATATTTGTAACCCACGCATGATAATCATAGCGTTCAAATAAAGTTGGCTGGAATTTTTTGGCACGAATAAAAACCACACGCATGCGCCTTTTACCCCTTCTGAATAATACACAGTAGAACCGAATTCAGTTTCTCTTCCATCCTTAAATAAAACAGAATTAGTCGGACGCCAATTCGTAACATTCTGCTTCAAGGAATCTGACATGTTTTCACGCACGGCAAGAACAAAAGATACATTAAACTCCATGTACCTATTCATGACAGGGTGAATGCAAAAGCCGCTATCTCCCCGCAAAAATCGCAGCGTATACTTTTTGGGGATTTGACGGAAACCCGTTCAGTGACTACCTGGAAGATAAAGAGTGATTTTATTTTTAAGATCAAGGCTATCAAAAATCTGAGAAAAAATGGTTAACCCCGCTACAGCCGTAAAATCTCCGCCAGCCGCCTCCAATTTTATTGCCGCAAAAGGTCTCCGTAATGCGCTATAATTATCGGATATTTTAAATTGATTTTTCACCTAAGAGTGTACTTATATTTTCACTAAACCCACACCAAAAAATTCAAGACTTAAACAGCCGATTTATTAATTTTTATTTTGTTTTTTATTGATTCACCAGACAGTGCTTTGATGAATTATTGTGATGATTGACTTACTAACTAGGGGAGAAAAGTGAGTCCTAAAACAGAATAATGGTGATGTTTACTAAGTTTTTATAATAAAATATAATTTAAGTATTCAAAAGTTTGCTTTTTGTTTTTAAATTAACCATCAACGAGCGTAAATATAGCCATTTCTGCAGAAATTAGCGCTCAGAGAGGAATGTAAATGAAATTTAAGTTTCTAATCATTATGCCTTTGATATGCAGTACCTGTATTTTCCTAGCATGCAAAACATCTAATATTAGGCCCGGTGAGGTAAAGGCAAATGAAGTAAACCCATCGACACATAATTTTGAATCTGCTCTGACGGGAGTTTGTATCCATGGACAAAGATTAAATGATCAGGAATATTCATTGATTAGTTGTCGTCCGATGAGTGATGATAGCATGTGTAATGCGGACAATATCAATAATGAAATAACAACAAGCAACGATTCCAATTTTTCCTATCCGGTAGCTACTGGATTGGGTGAGGAAATTTTTTATGTATTTAAAAACAATCAAACATGCGAGACAGTTTGCCCAAGTTACGAATTAATAAGTGTTGATGGAATTTTGGGATTTGGTACTTCCAGGGGTAAACATTTTGGCAGATTAGGTGTGTGTGATGGAACTGTTGGCCCAGACATTCTTTTTCCCTCTGAGCCTGAGGAATCAACTGATACTGCTTTGTCTGAATATAAATTTATCGCAACAATGAGAGCAGGGGCCGCAGGAAATTGCGAAACACTAAAACGTAATTTCCCCGAACGTGATAAAGTTGCGCGCCATCAAACGAGAGAAGGTGCTCTTACATTGATTAAAATGGGTTGTGAAGGAGAGCTTCAAGCCTTGTTTAACTATAAAAATATCTGTGATAATTTCAAACAAATCATCTCAGCCTGCAACAATGATAAAAATATAGAGGTAGTAAATAATCCCTAAAGATTTAAAGTTAATTTAACAACAGCTGCGAAACTTATCATTTTCTGGTGTTAAAGCTAATATTCGCCTAATTTTTTGCCCTAGAAATCCTTTTTTTAAAGTGAGTTATATGAGATTTTTTTTGTTCATACTTTTTATCGGCATCAGTAGCTGTAAGTCAATGAACTCACAGTCTAAAATAAATACCGAAGAAGAGGCGGCTATTGAACGCGGTGAAAGACCTTCACAATGCACCTGCGGAATGGTCTTTGATGACCAAATTGAAGCCTGGGCTAGAAGGATTGTCCTAATATTTTCTGGATGGGGAAGGGGGGAGGGTGGTACTTTTTTTCACCAAAATGATTTTTGCAAAAATTTGCTAAGCGATACTTATGGGGATATTGTTCAATTTGTAGGAGCTGAGAATACCAATGCTACAACTACTGATCCCAGCACTTGTGGAAACAACCTTTGCACGGGAACCATTACTATAAAGGGACAATGCCATTTTGCCGGAGAAGTTAACTATATCCAATTTGGCCTAGCCAATCATCTTTGTCATAATTTTTTGTCTAAACCCCCGCCAGCTGGTAAAGTTTTTTACAACCAAAATGACTTTAACTACTATGGAGCTAAAGATGATGAGATTAAAAAAACGGCTGTTAACTTAATGATATTAACGAAGCATAGCAAGAAGACTTGTGCTGGGCTTGTCGCTGGATATAGACTTTTTGGAAATGGAAAACCAAACGCCGAGATAAATTCTCTATATACCAATATAATCGGGAGAGAAAAATGGTTTTACGCTGGTTGGGATTTAATTGATGATGATAATAATTTCAATTTTGAAACCTGGAAGCCCCCCGTACAAAACCGTGATCCATGGAAAAATGCCGTACTTTGCGAAAAACCTTTTTTAGATCCTATAACAGGGAATGTAAGTTCTATTTCCTTCCCTTAAAAGCGGAATTGTACCAGCACTGGGCTTATCACTGACATGAAATTACCCATAAATTTCGGACAAGCGACTTGAATTGTCCAGTCTTGCTCCTCAAAATCGAGTTGAAATGGTATCATATATTTAGAAATACATTTTGCAACCATTGCTCGGAGAAATAACCATGAATAATCCTGTGTCGATTGGGATTTTAGAGCTAACAGTCATATTTTTGTTTTTGCCGTTTGGGGCATGCAAATCTTTAATAAAACAAGAAGCACAAGTAAAAGGTACTGGTGCTATAGCTCACGCATGCTTTAACGATTTTACATCACAAAATGCACCAAGAACATGCCATGAGGTTGCAATACCTAATGACTGTGCTGGTTTCAATTACACAGTAACCATCAATGAAAATTGTGAAACAGCTATAGCCAAATATAACAGAACCACCGTACCAAGAGAGCCTTTAGGCAGTTGCGAATATGGGGGTAATCTTGAAACGGACTTAGATATCTCCACCTGTAGCTTGAAGAATGGGTCGCCCAATATATTTACTTTTACACGATTTATAACCAATCAACCGAGAAAACCGGAAGAGGTACATTGGCAATTTTATCCGTTAATTGAAGATATTTTATCGTGGACCCCAGCATCGAGTGAGGAGGAAATTAAAAGAATTAAATCTGCTGTTATTACTTATCTAGTCGCTGGCGCGAAATTAAGTGGTTTCTAATCTATCCAAAGATGATGTTGGCACAATAAATGGCATACCATCGATATTAATAACGGTAAGATTTTTAAATGGATTAGATTCCTCCATTCTTTT